>JAFAXA010000334.1 GCA_019241425.1 Acetobacteraceae bacterium
CACGAGCTTGACCACCCCGCCATCCACGCGCACGGCCGAACCGTTGGTCGCCGACGCGGCCGGGCTCGCGAGATAGACCACCATGTTCGCGACCTCATCGACGGTTGCGAAGCGCCGGAGCAAGGAGGTCGGGCGCTGGTTCTTGAAGAAATCGGCCTCCGCCTCGGCGAAGCCGACCCCCTGCGCCTGCGCGATCTGCTCGACGAAGGTCGCGACCCCCTCCGACTTGGTGGGGCCGGGCAGAACGGCGTTCACCGTGACTCCCGTGCCCGCGACCGTCTCGGCGAGGCCGCGTGAGACGGCAAGCTGCGCCGTCTTGGTCATGCCGTAATGGATCATCTCGACCGGGATGTTCAGCGCCGACTCGCTCGAGATGAACAGGATGCGGCCCCAGTCCCGCTCGCGCATGCCGCCGACGTAGTGGCGCGACAGGCGGATGCCGCTGAGCACGTTCGCCTCGAAGAAACGCCGCCAGTCCTCGTCGGCGATGTCAGCGAACGGCTTCGGCTCGAAGATGCCCAGATTGTTGACCAGGATATCGAGGACCGGCAGCGCCGCGAACACCCGAGCGGCGCCCTCGGCGGTCGCCAGGTCGGCGGCGATCCCCTCGACGGCGCAGCCCGGATGCGCTTCGCGCAGCCGCCGCTTGGCCTCGCCGACCCGTTCCTCGCCGCGGCCGTTCACCCAAACGCGCGCGCCCTGGGCGGCGAGGCCCGACGCGATCGCAAAGCCGATCCCTCCCGTCGATCCGCTGACGAAAGCGGTCTTTCCATCGAGGCGCAAATCCATGCATGGAACTCCGAACGGTGCGGCGCTGAACATGGGGGGCGCGAACCCCGCCCGCCACCGCTTCGTTAATCGGTCGCTTGCGGGGTTGGTTATGAGCAGAGTGCACGATTGCCTGATCATCGGCGCGGGGCCGGCCGGGCTGACCGCCGCCATCTATCTCGCCCGCTATCATCTCGACGTGGTCGCGGTCGATAGCGGCCGCAGCCGCGCCGCCTCCATCCCCTGCTCGCACAACCACGCCGGATTTCCGGACGGCATTCCGGGTACCGAGTTGCTGGACCGGATGCGCCGGCAGGCAACGCGCTATGGCGCCGAGGTCCGCCCGGGCCGGATCGACGCGCTGGCACTCGATGCCGGCGGCTTCACCGCGACCGGCACCGACACGCTGCGGGCGCGGTCGGTGCTGCTCGCAACCGGCGTCACCAACCGCCGCCCGTCCATGCCGGATGCGCTGCACGACGCAGCACTCGCCGCCGGACGGCTCCGCTACTGCCCGATCTGCGACGGCTACGAGGTGACCGACCGACGTGTCGCCGTGATCGGCACCGGCGATCACGGCGTCAAGGAAGCGACGTTTCTCCGCTCCTACACCCGCGATGTGGCGCTGTTCGCCGCCGACGGCCCGCACGCCCTCAGCGACGGCGACCGGGCCTGTCTCGCCCGCATCGGCGTGCGCACGGTCGACGGCCCCGTCTGCGATTTCGCGCTGACACCGGACGGGTTGGGCTTCCGCTCCTGCGCCGGGCGCGAACTGTTCGACAGCGTCTACCCGGCGCTCGGTTCCGACATCCATTCCGGGCTGGCGGGGGCGCTCGGGGCGGACCGCACGGAGGAGGGCTGCATCCGCACCGACACCCACCAGCGGACGAGCGTCCCGGGCCTCTACGCCGCCGGCGACGTCGTGCTCGGTCTCGACCAGATCAGCCATGCGATGGGTGAGGGCGGGGTCGCCGCCACCACCATCCGCAACGACCTCACGCGTGACGCGCCGCTGCTCCGCCCCTGACGGCGGTTGACGGCGCAGTTTCCCTCCTTTACCCGCCGCACCGGGCCACGTCCCCCCAACGGGACGCTTCTCTTCTGAAAGGGAGAGCCATCATGGCGCTCGCCACCCCGAAGCCGGACTGGCGTCCGGCCGACCCCAATTTCTCCTCCGGCCCCTGCGCCAAGCGCCCCGGCTACACGCTGGACGCGCTGCGCGGCGCCTATCTCGGCCGCAGCCATCGCGCTAAGGCGCCGAAAGCTCGGCTGGCCGAAATCATCGAACGCTCGCGGGCGGTGCTCGGGATGCCGGCGGATTGGCGGCTCGGCATCGTCCCCGGCTCCGACACCGGCGCGTTCGAAATGGCGATTTGGTCGCTGCTCGGCGCGCGGCCCGTCGATGTGCTTGCATTCGAAAGCTTCGGCGAAGGCTGGGCGACCGACGTCTCAAAGCAGCTCAAGCCGCCCGGCGCGCGTATTCTTGCCGCGGAATACGGCGAGCTGCCCGATCTCGGACAGGTCGATCCGGCGCACGACGTCGTTTTCACTTGGAACGGCACCACGTCGGGGGTGCGCATCCCGCATGGCGACTGGATCGCCGCCGACCGCGAAGGGCTCGCGATCTGCGACGCGACCTCTGCCGCCTTCGCGATGGACCTGCCCTGGGACAAGCTCGATGTCGTCACCTGGTCGTGGCAGAAGGTGCTGGGCGGCGAGGCGGGGCACGGCATGTTGGCCTTGTCGCCGCGCGCTGCCGAGCGGCTGGAGAGCTACCAGCCCGCCTGGCCGCTGCCGAAGATCTTCCGGCTGACCAAGAACGGCAAGCTGATCGAGGGCATCTTCGCAGGCGAAACCATCAACACGCCCTCCATGCTGTGCGCCGAGGACGCGATCGACGGCCTCCAATGGGCGGAGTCGGTCGGCGGCCTGCGCAGCCTCGTCGCGCGCTCCGAAGCGAATCTCGCCGCGATCACCGCCTGGGTCGGACGCAGCGATTGGGCCGCGTTTCTCGCCGCCGATCCGGCGATCCGCTCCTGCACGTCGATCTGTCTCCGTATCGTCGCGCCCTGGTTCACGGCGCTGCCGGTCGCCGCGCAAACCGACGCGGCGAAGCAGATCGCGGCGCTGCTCGATCGCGAGGGCGTCGCCTACGACATCGCCGCCTATCGCGACGCGCCGCCCGGCTTGCGGATCTGGGGCGGCGCCACCGTCGAGACGTCGGACATCGAGGCGCTGTTGCCCTGGCTCGACTGGGCGTACGCGGAAATTGCCGGGAAGCTCGCGCCTGCGGCGGCGGCGGAGTGACCGGAATGGCAAAAGTCCTCATCAGCGACAAGCTTTCGCCGGCCGCCGTCGACATCTTCCGCAGCCGCGGCATCGAGGCGGACGTGAAGCCCGGGCTTTCCCCGTCCGAACTGCGCGACGTCGTCGGCGCGTATGATGGGCTCGCGATCCGTTCGGCGACCAAGGTCACCAAGGAATTGCTGGAAGCGGCGCCGCGCCTGAAGGTGGTCGGCCGCGCCGGCATCGGCGTTGACAATGTCGATGTGAAATCGGCGAGCGCGCGCGGCGTCGTGGTGATGAACACGCCGCACGGCAACGCGATCACGACCGCCGAGCACGCGATCGCCCTGATGTTCGCGCTGGCCCGGCAGATTCCGGAAGCGAGCGCGTCGACCAAGGCCGGCAAGTGGGAGAAGAACCGCTTCATGGGCGTCGAGCTGACCGGCAAGACGCTCGGGCTGATCGGCTGCGGCAATATCGGCTCGATCGTGGCCGACCGCGCCCTCGGGCTGCGGATGAAGGTCGCCGCCTACGACCCGTTCCTTACCGAGAAGCGCGCCGTCGAACTCGGCGTCGAAAAGGTGGAGCTGGACGCGCTGTTCGCCCGCGCCGACTTCATCACCTTGCACACGCCGCTGACGGACGCGACCCGCAACATCCTTTCCCGCGAAAGCATCGCCCGGACGAAGCCCGGCGTCCGCATCATCAACTGCGCGCGCGGCGGCCTCGTCGACGAGGAAGCGCTGGCGGAGGCGCTGCGTTCGGGTCACGTCGCGGGGGCGGCGCTCGACGTGTTCGAGGTGGAGCCCGCGCGCGACAGCCCGCTTTTCGCGATCGAGGGCGTGGTCTGCACGCCCCATCTCGGCGCGGCGACGGCGGAAGCGCAGGAGAATGTCGCCTTGCAGGTCGCCGAGCAGATGAGCGATTTTTTGCTCAGCGGCGCGGTGACGAACGCGATCAACATGCCGCCCGTCTCCGCCGAAGACGCGCCGCGCTTAAAACCCTACATGGAACTCTGCCGCCAGCTCGGCGCCTTCGCGGGCCAGCTCACGCAAGCGCGGGAGGGCACGATCCGCAGCGTCACCGTCGAATACGAAGGGCTCGCCGCGCAGCTCAACCATCGCCCGCTGACGGCGGCGGCGCTCGCCGGGCTGATGGCGCCGGTGATGGAGGGCGTGAACATGGTTTCCGCCCCGATCGCCGCGCGCGAGCACGGCATCGACGTGTCGGAAACGGTGCACGATCGGGACAGTGAATATCAGACGCTGGTGCGGATCACGGTTTGCACGGAGGACGGCGCGCGTTCGGTCGCCGGCACGCTGTTCGCGGGATCGCGGCCGCGCATCGTGGAAATCAAGGGCATTCCGGTGGAAGCTGATTTCGCGCGGCACATGCTCTATGTCACCAACAAGGACCGGCCGGGTTTCATCGGCCATTTCGGCGCGATGCTGGCCGATGCCGGCATCAACATCGCGACCTTCCATCTCGGCCGCGCCGAGCAGGGCGGCGATGCGATCTGCCTCGTTTCGGTGGACGAGCCGGTGTCGGAGCGGGTGCTCGCGAAATTGCGCGGCCTGCCCCTCGTGATGCAGGCGTCGGCGCTGTCGTTCTGAGCGTGTCCGGCCTGCCTGCCGCCGCGCCCGAGCCGCCCTGGGAGGCGCGCACGGGTGCGCCGGAACGGGCGGCGGTGCCGGTTTCGGTCGCTGCCGGAACGCTCGAACTTGCGTCCGTGCAGGTGCTGCGGGCGATTTCCGCAATCGCCATCACCATTCTTCATGTCGCGCAAAGCGCGGGCGTGTTCGTCGGCCGCCCCGGCGAAGCGCCGTATCCCTGGCTCAAATTCCTGCCCTGGGATGCGAGCGTCGACATCTTCTTCGTCATCTCCGGCTTCGTGATGGTGTACGCGTCGTCTCGCCTGTTCGCCCGTCCGGGCGCGGTGCGCTTGTTCGCGGGACGGCGGCTCGCCCGCATCGTGCCGCTGTATTGGGCCGCGACGACGCTCGTTCTGCTGGTCGCGCTCGCGAGCCCGGCGATGCTCAGCGAACCGCTCGGCGGCGGCATCGCCTACATCCTCGCGAGCTATTTCTTCATCCCGTGGCAGCGTCCGGACGGCTTCATCCAGCCGATCTTCCGTCTCGGCTGGACGCTGAACTACGAACTGCTGTTCTACACGACGTTCGCGCTGTTCGTGGGGCTGCGGCGCGGCCGCGCGGTCGCCGGCGTGTCCGCGGTCATGATCGCGCTCGCGGGCGCGGGGCTGGCGCTCCGGCCCGACAATCCGCAGCTCCGTTTCTGGACCGACCCGATCATTCTGGAATTCGCCGCCGGCATGCTGGTCGCGCAGCTTTTGCTCGCCGATGTCCGGCTCCGATCCTCGGCATGCATTGCGCTGGCGGTGCTCGGGGTCGCGATGCTGTTCGTCGAGGGAAGGGCGGACGGCCCGTGGCGCCTCCTGACCTACGGCGTGCCCGCAACGTTGTTCCTGGCCGCCGGGACGCTCGGCCGTCCCGGTGGGCGCCCGCCATCCCGTACGATGCGCCTCGGCATCCTGCTCGGGGACGCATCCTACGCCATCTACCTCGTCCACCCGTTCCCGATGCGCGCCTTCGCCGTGCTTTGGGCGCGGCTGCACTGGACCGGCATGTCCGGCATCCTCTGCTACATCGCCGCAACCGTGCTGTTCGCCTGCGCGGTCGCGGTGTTCGTGCATCTACGGATCGAAATGCCGCTGACCCGCTGGGTGCGGCGCAGGATTGCCGTGTAGTATCCGCAGCGCGGACACGGCGGTCGAAACGCCGACTTCCGCGCTTACCCAAACTCCCCGACAAATCCTCACCTGCGTTCTGGTATTAGTATTGATACTGCCCAGCGGATGGCCAAAGGTGTTGCCGACCTTGTGTCGGACATGCGTCGGCATCCCCGTGGCATTCGGTTCAGAGACGTAATCAAGGTTTGTCGACACTATTTCGGTGAGCCTCGCCAGAGCGGCAGCCATTTGGTGTTTCCCATGCCCTTGGCCGGGTGATCCGAGGATCAACTTACAGGAAGCCGGCAGCGGCAAGGCCAAAGCCTATCAGGTCAGGCAGGTGTTGAAGGCGATCGACCGGGTTGAGTGTGGGAAGGAGGGGCAGGGCGATGGATGACCACTACACCTATCGGGTTTCCTGGTCGGGCGAAGATCAGGAGTTCGTAGCGACGTGTGTCGAGTTCCCAAGCTTGTCGCATTTGGATGCCAGCCAAGGTTCCGCTCTTGTCGGGATCCGCGATCTAGTGCGGGACGTGATCGCTGACTTGAGAGCGTCGGGACAGCTCGTCCCTCAACCGCTGGCCGAGCAGCGTTTTTCCGGCAACTTTCAGACGCGCGTTCATGCCGATTTGCATCGCCAGCTTGCGATTGAGGCGGCAGAAGCGGGCATGAGCCTGAACCGCTTGGTTGCTTTCAAGCTGGCGCAGCCGGTGCAGCGCACGATCCCTGCTCCGATAGGGAGGCGGAGAGCCATGGAGCGTGCGCAAACCCAACGAGACCGAACCGAAGGTACAGGGTTTCTGGCCGGCGGTCCTGCCGGTGAGATCCGGGGAGGCGTGAAGCAGCCCCGAGACTCCCGGAGGCCAGCTCGCCGCTAGATCCCGCTCGGGGTGTCCGGCGCTTTCGGGGCTGCATGCCCGGTGCTATAGGCCGCGCGCCGTTCCGGAACCCCGATGACCGAAGACCCGCCGAACCACCTCGCTTTGCTTCCAGCCGGTTTGCGTGACCTGCTGCCGCCGGAAGCGGAGCAGGAGGCGGCGATGGTCGCCTCCCTGATGGCGGTGTTCGCCTCGCACGGCTACGAGCGGGTGCAGCCCCCGCTGGTCGAATTCGAGGACAGCCTGCTCGCGGGCTCGGGCGCCGCCGTCGCCGAACAGACCTTCCGTCTCATGGACCCGGACAGCCAGCGCATGATCGGCGTCCGGGCCGATACCACGCCCCAGGTCGCGCGCATCGCCCAGACCCGGCTCCTCGCCGCGCCGCGCCCGGTGCGCCTTTCCTACGCCGGGCCGTGCCTCCGCGTGCGCGGCACCCAGATCGCGCCGGACCGCCAGATCGAGCAGGCGGGCATGGAGCTGATCGGCTGCGACAGCCCGGAGGCCGACGCCGAAATCATCCTGGTCGGGGTGGAAGCCTTGACCGGCGTCGGCGTCGACCGGCTCAGCATCGACCTGACGCTGCCGACCCTCGCGCCGACCGTGATGGACGCGGCGTGCCTGCCGGCAGGGCAACGCGCCCAGCTCGCGCGCGCCCTCGATCGCAAGGACGCCGCCGCCGTGAAGCGGCATGGCGGCCCGCTCGCCGCCACCTTCGGCGAGTTCCTGCGCGCGGCCGGCCCGAGCGACCGCGCGCTCGCCGCACTCGATGGCTCGGCCCTGCCCGAAGCCGCCCGGCCGCTCGCCGCCCGCCTCGCCGAAACGGTGCGGGCGCTGCGGGCACGCGCCCCGCACCTGCGGCTGACGGTGGATCCCGTCGAGTTCCGCGGCTTTCGCTACGAAACCGGGGTCTCGGTCACGATCTACGCGCCGAACCGGCAGGAGGAGTTGGGCCGGGGCGGTCGCTATATCAGCGGCGAGGCCGAACCCGCTTTCGGGCTGACGCTGTTCCCGGACGCGATCGGGCGGGCGGTGCCGGGCCCGGCCCCGCGTCCGCGCGTGTTCATCCCAGTCGAAGCGCCCGGCGATGACGCCGCCATCCGGCTCCGGCGGGACGGCTTCGCGACGATTGCCGCGCTCACACCCTACGGCGACGCTGCGGCGGAGGCGAAACGGCTGCTTTGCTCGCACATGCTGCTGGACGGCGTCGCCGTTCCGATTGCGAAGGAAGGCTGAGCGATGGCGAATGTGTGCGTAATCGGCGCGCAATGGGGCGACGAGGGCAAGGGCAAGGTCGTCGACTGGCTCGCCAGTCGCGCCGACGTGGTGGTGCGCTTCCAGGGCGGCCACAATGCCGGGCACACGCTGGTCGTTGGCGACCAAACCTACAAGCTGTCCTTGCTGCCGAGCGGCTTGGTGCGCGGCAAGCTCGGCATCATCGGCAACGGCGTGGTGATCGACCCGGAGGCGCTGCTCGGCGAGATCGACCGGGTCAGCGCGCAAGGTCTCACCGTCACGCCCGCCACCTTGCGGATCGCCGAGAACGCCGCCTTGATCCTGCCGCTGCACCCGGCGCTCGACCGTGCGCGGGAGGCCGCGCGGGGCGAAGCGCGCATCGGCACCACGGGGCGGGGGATCGGTCCGGCCTATGAGGACAAGGTGGCGCGCCGCGCGATCCGGGTCTGCGACCTGGCCGAGCCGGAGACGCTCTCGGCCAAGCTCGACGAATTGCTCTTGCACCACAACACGTTGCTGCGCGGCCTCGGTGCCGAGCCCTTCACGAAAGACACGCTGCTGGCGCAGTTGCAGTCGGTCGCGCCCCGGCTGCTGCCGTTCAGCGAGCCGGTTTGGGAACGCCTCGCCGACATGCGCCGGGCCGGACGGCGCATCCTGTTCGAGGGCGCGCAGGCGGTGATGCTCGACGTGGATCACGGCACCTATCCGTTCGTCACCAGCAGCAACACGGTCGCCGCGACCGCCGCCGCCGGTGCCGGGATCGGCCCCGCCGCCATCGGCTTCGTGCTCGGGATCGCGAAGGCCTACACGACGCGCGTCGGCGCCGGGCCGTTCCCGACCGAGTTGCACGATGCGACCGGCCATTTGCTGGGCGAGCGCGGCCATGAATTCGGCACGGTCACCGGACGGCCGCGCCGTTGCGGCTGGTTCGACGCGGCGCTGGTGCGGCAAGCGGTCAAGGTCGGCGGCATCGCCGGCCTCGCGCTCACCAAGCTCGACGTGCTGGACGGATTGCCGGAACTGAAGCTCTGCACCGGTTATCGAATCGGCGGCACCGTTCTTCGCCACGTGCCGGCCGGCAAGGCGGCGCAGGCGGCGGCGGTGCCGCAATACGAGGCGATCGAGGGATGGATGGGGTCGACGCGCGGCGCCAGATCCTGGGCCGATCTGCCGGCACAGGCGATCAAATACGTCCGCCGCATCGAGGAATTGGTGGAAGCGCCGGTGACGCTGCTCTCCACCAGCCCGGAGCGCGACGACACCATTCTCGTGCGCGATCCGTTCGAGGGCTGACCTCTCACGCGAGATCGCCGGACTTCACCGTGCCCGCGACCGGCCCGATTGGATCGACCTTCTTCTTGCCGCCCCCGGACGCCGTGAATTCCTCGTGCAATTCGGCCGCCAAGCCACGGAGCGCGCCTCCGATCCGGCTGTATTCGTATTCGTTGAGGTTGGCGAGCGACGCCCGTCCCGCGGGTTTCGGCACCGCGAAGCCTTTGCCGGGAAGCAACACGATTCCCGTTTCGGAGGCGACCCGGAACAGCAGCTCGGTCGGGTTCTGGGTGTCGCGGACCCAATCGGCAAAGGCGCGGCCGTAGAGGCTTTCCGTCACCTGCTCCAGATCGAGCAGACAGTAATAATCGACCGAGTTCGGATCGTCGGCGAACGCGACGCCCAGTTCGCGGTAGAGCGCGCGCTTGCGGTTGCGGATCAGCTTCTTGAGCGCGGCCTTGTAGTCGTCCTTGTCGTCCATCAGCGCGAACAGCGAGAACAGCAGCATCTGCACTTGCTGCGGTGTCGACAGTCCGGCGGTGTGATTGAG
>JAFAXA010000286.1 GCA_019241425.1 Acetobacteraceae bacterium
ATTGCTGCCGCCGCCCAAACGGACCGCGTGTTTCTGCAACGCCCGCAAGCCGGGCAGCGTCTTGCGCGTGCAGGTCACTCTGGTTTTCGTGTGGCGGATGGCGTCGGCGATCCGGGCGGTTCCGGTCGCGACGCCGCTCAGATGACCGAGGAAATTGAGGGCGGTGCGTTCCGCTGTCAGCAATCCACGCGCCGGACCGTGCGCAACCGCGATGGTGTCGCCCGGAACGACGCGGCTGCCCTCCGGTAGTTGGATGTCGAAACGGATCGCCGGGTCGACCAGGGTGAAGGCGAGTTCGGCGCAATCGAGCCCGGCGACTACGCCGCGCCCGCGGGCGACCAGCGCCGTGGTCGCGCGGGTCGCTGCCGGAATCACGGCATCGGTCGTCAGATCGCCGGCGCGGCCGAGATCCTCGAGCAACGCTGTTCGCACGAGCGGCTCGATCATCAGCCGCGGCAACGGACGGATCTCCATCGCTCAGGCGCTCCTGGCGACGGGTTCGAGCGCGCCCGCTGCACGCAGGGCATCGGCAAGCGTGATGAATGTTCGCGTCGGTTCGCCCGCCCGGAGTTGGGGCGCATCGGACCGATGATGGGCGCCGCGACTTTCAGGGCGCCCGAGCGCCGCCACGGCCATGATCAGGGCGAGCGCCGCCGGACCCTCGGCCGCGCTGCCCCGTTGCGCCAAAGGCAGCAGCATCGCGACGGCGCGCGCCAGCGTCGGCCCGGTGCGTTCCAAACCGAGCGCTTCCGTGACGATCGGGCGAACCGCAGCGGCGTCGGGCGCCGCGGGCGGAATGCTGCCCGAAAGCACCGGGATCGCGGCGCCCCCCGCTCCGGCGACGCTCGCCGCGACCCAGCGTGCGGTGACGGCGGCTTCCAGCAGCGAATTGCTGGCGAGACGGTTGGCGCCGTGCAGGCCGGTCGCCGCCACCTCGCCGCACGCCCATAGCCCCGGCACGCTGCTCCGTCCCTCTCCGTCGGTCCAAACGCCGCCCATGTGGTAATGCGCCGCGGCGCGCACCGGAATGGGCTGCGTCGCCGGATCGATGCCCGCCTCCCGGCAAAGGGCGGCAATCGACGGAAAGCGGCGGGCAAAGCCGGCGCCGAGGCAGCGCGTCGCGTCCAGAAAGACCCGATGGCCGGCGCATCCGTGCCGCCAGACGGCGCGCGCCACCACGTCGCGCGGCTCCAGCTCTCCCCGGCCGTACGCGCCCATGATGCGCGTTCCGGTCTCGTCGATGAGGACCGCGCCTTCGCCGCGCACCGCCTCACTGATCAGCGGAAGCGGTCGCGTTCCCGCATCGAGCGCGGTCGGGTGGAACTGCACGAATTCTGGATCGGCGAGGATCGCCCCGGCCCGGGCGGCGAGGAATAAGCCCTGTCCGATCGAGCCGGGCGGATTGGTCGTGTGCTCGAACAGGCCGCCGATACCGCCGGTCGCGAGCACCACCCGCCGCGTCGGCAACAACACCGCCTCCCCGCCCGGGACCGACGCCGCGAGCACAGCGCCGATCGCTCCGTCCCGCAGCACGAGTTGTCGCGCGGCGACGCACTCCAGCACGCGAATGCTCGGCGTTGTCCGGACGGCGCGGGTGAGGCCGCGCATAATGGCGCGGCCCGTCGCGTCACCTTCGGCGTGGACGATCCGCCGACTGCCATGCGCCCCTTCGAGGCCGAGCAGCAACGCCCCCTGCGCGTCGCGGTCGAAGCGCACGCCGAGCCCCGCGAGATAGTCAATCGCGCCCGGACCGTCGCCCAGAATGCGGCTGACGGTCTCGGCGTCGCACAAACCGTCGCCGGCCGCGATCGTGTCGGCGACATGCGACGCGACGCTGTCATCGGCGCCGACCGCCGCCGCGACCCCGCCCTGGGCGAGCGCGCTGGAACCGCCTTCGCCGAGCGGTGCCTCTGTCAGCAGGATGCACGGCACGGGTGCCAAATGCAGCGCCGTCAGCAGCCCGGCGATGCCGCCACCGATAACAACCGGAACGGTCACGCGGCGAGCATCCGCTCGACCGCGCGCCGGGCCGCCGGCGCGATGGCGGGATCGATGGTGACCGCGTGCTCCATGCGTTCAAGCGCGGAACGGATGTTGCGCAACGTGATGCGCTTCATATGCGGGCAAAGATTGCACGGCCGGATGAAAGAGACGTCCGGGTTCCGCAGGGCGACGTTGTCGCTCATCGAGCATTCGGTCAGCAGCACGACGCGCGCCGGCTTGTGGCGGCCGACATAGCTCGCGAGGCCGGCCGTCGATCCCGCGTAATCGGCCTCGGCAACCACCTCCGGCGGGCATTCCGGATGCGCGAGCACGACGATGCCCGGGTGATCCAGCCGCAATTGCCGGACATCGGCGGCGCTGAACCGCTCATGCACCTCGCAATGCCCGGCCCAGGTGATGATTTCGACCGGGGTCTGCTTGGCGATGTTCTGCGCAAGATACTCGTCGGGCAGCATGATGACCCGCGCCGCCCCGAGCGATTCCACGATTTGCAGCGCATTGCCGGAGGTGCAGCAAATGTCGGACGCGGCCTTCACCGCCGCCGAAGTGTTGACATAGGTGACGACCGGCACGCCCGGATAGCGGGCGCGCAACAGCCGCACGTCGTCGGCGGTGATCGATTCCGCGAGCGAGCAGCCGGCCCGCGTGTCCGGGATCAGCACCGTCTTGTCCGGATTGAGCAGCTTCGCGGTCTCCGCCATGAAATGCACGCCCGCCAGCACGATCACGTCCGCATCCGTCTCGGCCGCTTCGCGCGCGAGCGCCAGGCTGTCGCCCACGATATCAGCGACGCAGTTGAAGATTTCCGGCGTTTGATAGTTGTGCGCCAGGATGATCGCGTTGCGTTCGCGCTTCAGCGCCAGGATCGCGTCGATGTCTTCGGCAAACACGGGCCATTCGATCGCGGGAATCACCGACCGGACACGGTTGTAGAGCGGTTCGGTGCGGGCGAGGACGGCAGCGGAGGCCATGGAAGCACCCTTATGCTGAAACTGAGCATTTCAGTAGCGCGAAAAAAGGGCCGAAGCCCACGCCTATATGCTGGAGCCGAGCATAAGCTCTGTCAAGAGCGTGGCGTCGGCAATTTTGTGCCGCCGATCGCGCGCTCGATCCTCACTTCCCGGCGGAAGCGGAACAGCTTGGCGGGACGACCGCCGGTTTCGGTTGCAATATCCCCGGTCTCCTCCACCAGTTGCTGCTGCTCGATGAAGCGGCGAAAATTCTGCTTGTGCAGCAGCCGGCCGGAGAGGGATTCGACGGTTTGTTGCAGCTGAAAGAGTGTGAACTCGTCCGGCATCAATTCGAACACCACGGGGCGGTATTTGATCTTGGCGCGCAGCCGGGCGATGCCGGTCGCCAGAATGCGGCGGTGATCATGCACCATCGGTCGTCCGAACAGCCCCGCACGCTCGCGGAGGTCCGCGCCCGCGCGGTGTGCTTCCTCGACCAGCCCCGCCTCGAACATCAACTCGTAGCGATGCAGCGCCAGTTCCTCGTTCCAGCGATGCCCGTTCAGACCGAAGGTGATGTCGGCGCGCTGTCGCCGCTCGCGCCGCAATGCCGCCGTCGTCGCGCCGTGCGCCCAGGCGGAAAGCCGGGGCGCGATCGCGGCGGCGATCAGCGGCGGCGCGCCGGCCCGGTGGTCTTCCCAGGGGAAATAACGGTACCAGTCGCGCCAGCCGGCGTCGCTGAAGCTTGCCTTCTGGGATTCCCGCGTGAGCCCGAGATAGCTCACCGAAATGACGCGCACGTTCGGCGCGCTGCCCGTCCGGTCGGGGTCGGCGAAGGTGTAGAGCTGCTCCATGTAGCCGAGTTGATGCCTGGTCTGCGCCTCGACCCAGGCCCGCAAGCCGGATTGCAGCGACCGATGGCGGGATTCCAGCGGGCCGGATGGCAGGCGGTCGCCGCCGCCAATGGTCAGGATGCGGGCAGCACCGCCGCTGCTCGCGACGATTACGGCGATCAGTTCGGTCGCCAGCGGCAATTGCGCACTGTCGTGGTCGGAAAGCGCGAAGGCCGAGGTCATGCTTGGGCGATGCCGGGCACGCCGGTCGTTCCCCACCGCGTCATTGCGGCTGCTCGATCAGCCCGCGCGCAATGATCAGCCGCATGATTTCGTTGGTTCCTTCCAAGATCTGGTGCACCCGCAGGTCGCGGACGATCTTTTCAATGCCGTACTCGGCGAGATAGCCGTAGCCGCCGTGCAGTTGCAGCGCTTCGTTCGCGACGGCGAAACCGGTGTCGGTGGCGAAGCGCTTCGCCATCGCGCACAACGTCGTAGAGCGCGGATCGCCCGCGTCCATCGCCGCCGCCA
>JAFAXA010000345.1 GCA_019241425.1 Acetobacteraceae bacterium
ATCGGACAGCGCGCCATCTACACCTTGCCGGCGCATTTGCGGAGCCGCCTGACCGGGCTGTTCATCGCCGTGTTCTTTGCGGGCGGGGCCGCCGGGTCGGCGTTTGCCAGCCCGGCCTTTGCCGCCGGGGGCTGGCCCTGGGTCACCTGGGCCGGGTTTGCCCTGCCGATCCTTGCCCTGCTCGCGTTCGCGGGTGAGTTCGGCCGCCGCCGTTAGCTGGCGCGCTTCCTGCATCTTCGACGGTTGCGGATGGATCGATCTCGGCCCCATTGATACGGTCGGCCTTGGAATGTGAGGGCCTGCATGGTGTGTTCGGCGGCGGGAGGATGACGGCGATCGCCTGCGGGATGCGGGACGGGCCTCCGCCGCGGCTGCAACTGCGCGGCATCACGCGCCGGTTCGGCGCCATGACCGCCAACGATGCGGTCGATCTGACGATCCGTCCGGGCGAAATCCACGCACTGCTCGGCGAAAACGGCGCCGGAAAATCGACGCTGGTGAAGATCGTCTACGGGGTCCTGCAAGCCGACGAGGGGCAGATCCTGTGGGAAGGCGCGCCCGTCACCATCGCCGATCCGCACGCGGCGCGCCGTCTCGGCATCGGCATGGTGTTTCAGCACTTCTCGCTGTTCGAGGCGATGACGGTGATCGAGAACGTGGCACTCGGCATGGATAAGCCTGGTCCGATGCCTGCGCTCGCCGCGCGCGTGCGCGCGATGGGCGCCGCGTATGGTCTACTGCTCGATCCCGATCGCGAGGTGCACACGCTTTCGGCCGGCGAGCGACAGCGCATCGAAATCCTGCGCTGCCTGCTGCAATCGCCGCGTTTGCTGGTGATGGACGAGCCGACATCGGTGCTGACGCCGCAGGAGGTCGAGCGTCTGTTCGCGACGCTGCGCAAGCTGGCCGCCGAAGGATGCTCGATCCTTTACATCAGTCACAAGCTTGCCGAGGTGCAGGCGCTGTGCGAGGCGGCGACGGTGCTGCGCGGCGGCCGCGTGGTGGCGTCCTGCGATCCGCGCCGGGAAACGCCGTCGGGCTTGGCGGCGATGATGATCGGGGCGCAGTTGAAGCCGCAGCCCGCGCGCAAGGTGGCGCCGGCGGGTACGCCACGGCTGGTGCTGGATCGGCTGACGCTCGCCCCGGAAGCGCCGCACGGGGTGACACTGAAGGATGTGTCGCTGACGGTGCGCGCGGGCGAGGCGGTCGGCATCGCGGGCATCGCCGGCAACGGCCAGAACGAGTTGATGCTGGTGCTCAGCGGCGAACGCGTCCTCGCACGCGCCGATGCGGTGATGCTCGACGGCGCACCGGTGGGCCGCCTGGGCGCCGCCGAGCGGCGGCGGCGCGGTCTTTGCTGCGTGCCAGAGGAACGCAACGGTCACGCGGCGATTCCCGACATGACGCTGATCGAAAACGCGGTCCTCACCGCGCATCGCCGGCGCGATTTGCTGCGGTCCGGCCTGATCCGCTTCGCGGCAGCCCGCCGGTTTGCGGCCGAGGTGATCCGTCGATTCGACGTGCGCACGGAGGGACCGGGCGCGCTCGCCGGTACTCTCTCCGGCGGCAACCTGCAGAAATTCGTCGTCGGCCGGGAAGTGCTGCAAGCGCCCGGCGTGCTCTGCGTGTCGCAGCCGACATGGGGCGTGGATGCCGGCGCCGCGGCCGCGATCCATGCCGCGCTGATCGAACGTGCCGCCGCTGGCGCGGCCGTGCTGGTGATTTCGCAGGACCTTGATGAGTTGATGGCGCTGACCGACCGTCTATGCGTGATCAATGTCGGCGTGCTTTCCGAGCCGCGTCCGACCGCGCACGTGACGGCCGACCAACTCGGATTGCTGATGGGCGGTGTGCATGGCGAGCCCGGGCCGGCGGCGCGGAGGGCGTTCGCCGATGCGGATTAGGATCGAGTCGCGCCGCAGCGCATCGCGCCTGCTGCCGTGGATCACGCCGCCTTTCGCGGTGGCGGCGACGGTTGTTGCCAGTGCCGTCGTTTTCGCGGCGATGGGCTACGCGCCCGCGCGCACGCTGTTCGCCTTCTTCGTCGCGCCGCTGCTATCAGTGCAGAGCCTCGCCGAGCTGGCGCTGAAAGCCGGGCCGCTCGTGATGATCGCGGCCGGTCTCGCCACTGGCTTTCGCGCCAATGTCTGGAATATCGGGGCTGAGGGCCAGCTGACGATGGGCGCGATCGCCGCCGGCGGCGTCGCGCTTGCGTTCTGGGACGATGACACCGCTCGCTGGATCTTACCCGCGATGTGCGTCGCTGCCGTACTCGGCGGCATGGTCTGGGCGGCGATCCCGGCGTTCCTGAAAACCCGTTTTGGCGTCAACGAAATCCTGACCAGCCTGATGCTGACTTATGTGGCGTCGCTGACGTTGACATCGCTCGTGTTCGGACCGTGGAAGGACCCGGAGGGCTTCAACTTCCCGCAATCCCGCATGTTCAACGACGCTGAAACGCTGCCGGCGGTGGCCGGCACGCGCGTGACGATCGGCACGATCCTGTCGTTTCTGGTGCCGCTCGGGCTTTGGGTGGTGACGCGCTATTCGATCGTCGGCTTCGAAATCAAGGCGGTGGGGCTTGCGCCGGCGGCCGCGCGCTACGCCGGGTTTTCGGAGAGCCGCACGGTGTGGCTTGTGCTGCTGCTCGGCGGCGGCCTGGCCGGGCTCGCGGGCGCGTTCGAGGTCGCGGGACCGATCGGGCAGCTCATCCCGCAAATCACGCCGGGTTACGGTTTCACCGCGATCATCGTCGCGTTTCTCGGCCGGTTGCATCCGCTCGGTATCATCCCGGCGGGTTTGCTGGTCGCCCTCTCCTATCTCGGCGGCGAGGCGGCGCAGGTCGATACCGGCCTGCCGCGCGCGGCGACGGGTCTCGTGCAAGGGATGTTGCTGTTCTTCCTGCTCGCCTCCGACTTCGTCGCACGCTACCGGCTGGCTTTCGCCGGCACGCATTCCGCCGACGTGCGGCCGGCCCGGCCGAAGGCGGCCGCGACGTGACCGGCGACATCCTCGTCGCGTTGCTCGCAACGGTCGTGACGAGCGCGACCCCGCTGCTGTTCGCGGCGCTGGGCGAGCTGATCGCCGAGCGTGCGGGCGTGCTCAATCTCGGCCTCGAGGGCATGATGCTGGCAGGCGCGGTTGCCGGTTTCATCACCATGGGGGAGACGGGGTCCGATACGCTCGCCATCTGCGCGGCGGCGCTCGCCGGGGCGGCGCTCGCGCTGCTGTTCGGCGTGCTGACCTTAACGCTTGTCGCGAACCAGGTTGCGACCGGGCTTGCACTGACGATCTTCGGCACCGGCCTGTCGTCACTCGCGGGCGTCAACTTCACCGGCCGGACGGTGCCCGCATTGCCGGCGCTGCGTCTGCCCTTGCTGTCCGGCATTCCGGTGCTCGGGCCGCTGCTGTTTCGTTACGATGCGCTGGTCTATCTGTCGGTTGTCGCCGCCGCCGCGATTGCCTGGTTTCTCAAACGCACCCGCGCCGGCATGATCCTGCGCGCGGTCGGCGAGTCGGACATCTCCGCGCATTCGATCGGCCATCGGGTTATCCGCATCCGCTATCTCGCGGTGCTGTTCGGCGGCGCGATGGCGGGGCTCGGCGGCTGCTATCTTTCGCTTGCATCGACGCCGCTTTGGGTGGAGCAGATGACGGCGGGGCGCGGCTGGATTGCGCTCGCGCTGGTCGTGTTCGCCGGTTGGCGCCCGTGGCGCGTGCTCGCAGGCGCCTATCTGTTCGGCGGCGTGACGGTGTTGCAGCTTTATTCGCAGGGCAGCGGTTTTGTCGCCGTGCCGACCCAGGTGCTTGCGATGTTTCCCTATCTCGCGACGATTCTCGTGCTGACGCTGATTTCATCCGGGTCCGCCCGCTCGCGGCTGAGCGCGCCGGCCTGCCTCGGCAAGCCGTTCCTGGCCCCGGGCTGAACGGCACAGATCAGGAGTTCACCGCACCATGCAGCGCCGCACCCTACTGATCTCCGCCACGACCGCGTTCGGCGCCCGCCTTGCGGGCGCGCGCCGGGCCAATGCCGCCAATCCGTTCAAGGTGGGCTTCGTCTATGTCGGCCCGATCGGCGATCTCGGCTGGACCTATCAGCACGATCAGGGACGGCTCGCCATGCAGAAGGAGCTCGGCGAGGCCGTCAGCACGCAATACGTGGAAAATGTAGGTGAGGGGCCGGACGCCGAGCGCGTGATCCGTCAACTCGTGAGCGGCGGCAACCAACTCATCTACACGACGTCGTTCGGCTACATGAACCCGACCGAACGGGTCGCCAAGGCGAGCCCGGCCGTCGAGTTCGAACAAGCGACGGGCTACAAAACGCTGCCGAACATGGCGGAATACAACTCGCGCTTTTATGAAGGCCGCGCCGTGTGTGGCGCAATCGCCGGGCATATGTCGAAGGGCGTGGTCGGCTACGTGGCGTCGTTTCCGATTCCGGAAGTGGTGATGGGCATCAACGCCTTCACGCTCGCCGCCCGCAAGGTGAACCCGAACTTTCAGACGAAAGTGATTTGGGTGAATACCTGGTTCGATCCCGGCCGTGAATCGGACGCCGCCAAGTCGCTGATCGACCAGGGCGCCGATATTCTTGCGCAGCACACTGACAGTCCGGCGGTGATCCAGACCGCCGAGGCGCGCGGCGTGTTCGGCTTCGGCCAATCATCCGACATGAGCCGGTTCGGCGAGAAGGCGACGTTGACCTCGATCGTCGATAACTGGGCGCCCTACTACATCGACCGGACCAAGCTGGCGATCACAGGCAAGTGGAAAACGGACAGTGTTTGGTGGGGCATCAAGGAAGGCATGGTTCAGCTTGCACCCTGGGGACCGTCAGTGACGGAGGAGGCGCGGGCGGCCGCCGAGGACAGCAAGAACCGGATCGCCGCCGGCACGCTGCTGCCGTTCGCCGGACCGATCAAGGACCAGAAGGGTGCGGTGAAAGTCGCGGACGGGAAGGCGATGAGCGACGATGAGCTGCTGAAGATGAACTGGTATGTCGAAGGCGTGCAGGCGTAAGGGATCCGGGAGAAGCGATCCGACGGCGCATAGGCGCTTCGACGCCCACCCTCGCCATCCCGGATGCGTCTACAATCACCATCGCGGAGGCCCCGTGAGCCGACCGAACGGTGAGCGCGGGCAGCCCCGCGCTCACCGAGGATCGTAACAGGCTTTACTGTCCGGCGGCCACAACTTGAGCCGGCACCTGCACGTCCGGCGCGATCGGCAGCTCGATGTAGGATGGGTGAGACGGATCGTGCAGGATCGTCTGATGAGCGATTGCGGTCTCGGCCGTTTTGTTGTTCGACTGACCAGTGTTCAGGTTTCGGGCGAAGTGAGGAAAGTCCGATGACGATACCTCGACACGGATAAGATGGGCCTTTCTGAACATGGTCGCCGTCACGCCCAACTCCAGCGTATATTCATACTCCGCTCCCGGTTGAATAAGACTCGGCGGGAGCTTGGAGCCACGACGCAGACTTGCGCGTATGATGCGATTCAGGACGTTGTGAGTATGTCCATCCGGGTGAACGTCCACGAGTTT
>JAFAXA010000290.1 GCA_019241425.1 Acetobacteraceae bacterium
CGCGCTTTCGACGATCGTTGCGCTCATCAAGGGGGCGAGCCGGGCGCCGTCGGCGGTGGCGGACATCGCGAGCAGGCGCAACTCGGGACGCAGGATGCGTTGCAAATGGAGACAGAAGGCCAGCGCCAGATCGCTCTCGAGCGAACGTTCATGGATCTCGTCGAGAATGACGGCGGCGACGCCATCGAGGCCGGGATCCGCGATCAGGCGCCGGACCAGCAGGCCCTCCGTCACCACTTCCACCACGGTTGCGTCCGAAACCGCGGCGTCGAGGCGCGTGCGGTAGCCGATCCGGCCGCCCGCCGTTTCGCCGAGCAAGGCGGCCATCCGTGCCGCCGCGGCGCGGGTCGCGAGACGGCGCGGCTCGGCCATGATAATGCGCCCGTCCGCCCGCCACGGCGCGTCCAATAGCGCGAGCGGAACGAGCGTCGTCTTGCCTGCGCCGGGCGGGGCGACCACAACGGCGTTGCCGCCCGCGTCGAGGACCGCGCGGAGCGCCGGGAGCGTTTCGGTGATCGGCAGATCGGGAACGGGAGTCATGCGGAGGGCGAGCTATCATCCTTCTGGCGGGCGGGCGATGGCGGCGTGCCTGCTCGCGCTCGCGCTGCTGCTGCTGCCGTGGCCGGCACGGGCGATCGAGAGCGGAACGGTCACCAGCAAGCGCAGCGCCGTCACGCTCGTTTCCGAAACGGACAGCTACCGGCCCGGTCAGCCCTTCCGGCTCGGTCTGCGGTTCCAACTCGCGCCGGGCTGGCACATCTATTGGGTCAATGCGGGGGAGGCGGGCACACCGCCGGAACTTTCGTGGACTCTGCCCGAAGGAGCGAGCGCCTCGGCGATCGCTTATCCGGCGCCCGAGCGTCTGCAAGAGGGTCCGTTCACCGCCTATGGCTACACCGGCAGCATTTTGCTGCCGGTGACGATCACGCCGCCCCCGGGCGACGCTCCCTTCATTGCGGAACTGAGCGCCTCCTGGCTGATCTGCGACAAGATCTGCGTGCCGGAAGAGGGCACATTCCGGCTCTCGGTCCCGTCCGGCGCGGCTGCTCCGTCCCGCGACGCGCCGTTGTTTGCCGCAGCCGACGCCCGCCTGCCGCGCCCGTCGCCCTTCGCGGCGCACATCGCGCCGGACGGCACGCTGACCGTCGCCGGGCAGGGCATCGGGCCGGACACCGTCGGCGATGCGTGGTTCTTCCCGTCGAGCCAGGGGGCGATCGACGGCAACGCGCCGCAATCGGCCCGCGTGGAACGGGGACGCGTGGACATCGCGCTGGCGCCGGGGCGGCAGTTCCACCCGCACGACACGCTGAATGGCGTTCTGGTGCTGCGCGATCCGGGCGGCGGCGAGACGGTGCTTGCCGTCGATGCAATGCCCGGTCCGGCGTACGCAGCGGGCACCGCGCTGCCGCTGGCGCGCACCCTTGGGTTCGCGTTCCTGGGCGGGCTGCTGCTGAACCTGATGCCGTGCGTGTTCCCGGTGCTGGCGATGAAGGCGCTCGGCATTGCCCGCTTGTCGGGGCGGGATCTCGGCGAGGTGCGAGCGCAGGCGCTGTCCTATACGGGCGGGGTGGTCGTCTCCTTCGTCGCACTCGGCCTGGCGCTGCTCGGATTGCGGAGTGCCGGCTCCGCGCTCGGCTGGGGATCGCAGTTTCAATCGCCGGTGTTCGTCGCCGGAATCGCGTGGCTGCTGTTCGTGCTGGGGCTCAATTTGTCCGGCGTGTTCGAGATCGGTGCCGGGCGTTTCGCGGGGGCGGGCGAAGGTCTGGCGTCGCGCCCGGGCCATGCGGGCAGCTTTTTCACGGGCGTGCTGGCGGTGGTGGTGGCGACACCCTGCACGGCGCCGTTCATGGGAACCGCGATCGCTGCGGCGCTGACCGGCTCGGCCGCGGTGACGCTCGGGGTGTTCGCCCTGCTCGGGCTCGGCCTCGCCGCCCCGTATGCGGTGCTGGCGGCGGCGCCCCGCATCGCCCGGCTGCTGCCGAGGCCCGGACCCTGGATGACCGTGCTGCGCCAGGCCCTGGCCTTTCCCCTCTACGCCGCTTGCGCCTGGCTGCTGTGGGTGGTCAGCCAGCAGGTGGGCGACCTCGGCGTGCTGGCGGTCGCGGTGGGGTTCGTCCTGCTCGGGTGCGCCGCCTGGGCCGCCGGATGGGCGCAGCGTGCGGCGGGGTCGGGCCGGGTGGCCGGTTGGGCGATCGCGGGGCTCGCCGCCCTCGGCGCCTGCGCGCTGCTGCCGCGCCTTTCGGCGCTGCCAGCGCAGGGAAGCGGTGCGCCGTCCGGCATAGCGGGCGAGCGCTTCTCGGCCGCCCGGCTATCGTCCCTGATTGCGGAGGGCAGGCCGGTCTTCGTGGACATGACGGCGGCGTGGTGCGTGACCTGCCTGGTCAACGAACAGGTCGCGCTCTCGCCGCAGCCGGTCCGCGATGCCTTCGCGGCCAAGGGCGTCGTCTACATGAAGGGCGACTGGACGCGGCAGAACCCGGAGATCACCGCGTTTTTGCGCGACCACGGACGGGACGGCGTGCCGCTCTATGTGCTGTACGCGCCGAACAGCGCCCCCGTCATCCTGCCGCAAGTGCTGACGGAGGCGACCGTGCTGGAGCAACTCGCGCGCCTCCGCGGCTGATCATCGGCCGTTGCTGCGGGGCGCGGGCTTGACGGGCACGGGCGGAATGGGAGGAAAGGGCCGGTGCGGTGGTCCGGGCCAGATGTACAGTGTGTTGGCGGCGATCGCGTAAATCTGGCCGGACGGACCGATCGCCGGACCGGACAGGCCACCGCCGGTCCAGTCGAAATGTCCGACCTCTGTCATGGTCAGCGCGTTGAGGGTGCGCAAGGAACTGGCGGTCGATACGAAAACATGGCTGCGCGACACCGCGGGCGAGGCGATCGTCTGGCCGGGGAACTGCAAGGACGCGGTCACGGTCGAGCCGCTGATGAAAATCAGCCCGCCGCTCTGGCTGGCCACGACCACCCGCCCGTCGCCGGTCCGCGCGGGCGTTGCAAGGAGCGGATCGAAATTGCGGACCGTCGGCAGGCTCGCGCCGTTCGGTCCGGTGAATGCGACATGGCCGCCGGTCAGGCTGCCGTCACTGACATCGGACGCGGCGGTGACGCTGTGGCCGTCCGGCAGCAGCATGGGGGCCGCAGCGTAGCCGCGCGCCGGATCGGTGACGCGGAACCGCTCCGTGAGGCCGCCATCGGGCGAGAGGGTGTATCCGACCGTCTGCTGCCACAGATCATTCACGACCACCCATGGCAGGCCGCCGCCGGAGAAGGTGAAGACCCCCACGCCCGGCATCGGCGCCACCAAATGCGCGGGCAGCAGATCGACCGGGTTCGGTGGGATCTGCCGCGGGGCGAATCCGGGCGCCAGGAAGCAAAGGATCAGGTAGCAGCCGATCGTGCCCAGGAGGCCGCCGTCATCCCCGCTGACCGTCTGGCCCTGGTACGTCACTGATTGCTGGCGCGGCGGACCGCCATCAGGCGGGAAGGCCAGCAGGTAAAGTTCGCTGCCGCCGCCGAGCACCTTGTAAGCGACGGGGATCAGGATGGCGGCTTGCGTTCCGCTGCGCCAGATATTCGGCGGGGCGCTGGTCGCGCCACGGCTGGCCGCGACCGGCGCGTCTGAGAAGTGTTCGGGAAAGGCTTGCGTCCACAACCCGCCGCCGGTCGGCGCGATGTGGTAGAGGGTGGAATCGGTGCGCTTGACCGCCGGCGAGACGCGGTGATCGGTGTAGGTGCGTTCGCCGATCACGTAGATCGAGCCGTCGCTGTCGACGGCCGGGGAGGCTTGGATCGACTGCCCGGCGCCGAGCGGCTGGTTCCAGTAGAAGCTGCCGTCTGCGTGCAAGGCCCAGAGCACGCCCTGTTCGTTGCCGAGATAGACCGTGCCGTCCGGCCCGATCACCGGCCCAGCTCCCCGCGCGAACGTGCCGAGATTGGGCACGGTCGCCGACGGCTGAACCGCGGGCCTCGTCGCGACGTCCGTAAAACCGGCGTTCGCAGCGTCGCCGTGGGCGCGATCCCAGGTCGCGGCAGCATTCCCGGTGAGGGCGGCCGTCAGGAAGGTGGCGGTCAGGAGAGTCCGCAGACCGGCGAGAACGGGGCAACGGCAGCGGCGAAGGGGCGAGACGACCATCGGCTTTCTCCGGCGGACCGCCTGGTCCGAGCCAGAGCGAACGCGCCGGGCGACGCTCACACAATTTCGTTGAGAACGGAAGCGCCTCGGGGGACCATACAAGCGGACCGTCGCGCCCCGTGGTGTTTGGCCGCCTGCCTAGACCACTCAACGTCGTTCAGTCTGGATCGCCGGTGAAGACTCGCTAACCCCTGCTGTGATTGGGGGACGACATCACCCCGCGAGGATGCGAACTCCTAACGAACGCGAGCATCGGCTTCTCATTGGGTGATTGCTGCGAGCAAACTGGGTGCATGCAGGGCCGCCTGCTGATGGGTAATCACCGCCGCTACGGTCGCCTCCCAAAAGCTGCTGAAACTCGACGGGTGGATGCCCATCCAGAGCATCAGGAGGACGAGCGGGACGAACAGCCCGATCTCGCGCGGCGACAGATCCTGTATCGCCGACAACGTCGCCTTGGTCAGTCGGTCCAGCATGATCCAGCGATACAGGCAGAGGCTGTAGGCAACGCCCAGGATTATGCCCATCGAGCCGAACAGCGCCAGCCAGAAGCTGACGTGCAGGGCGCCGACCAGCACGAGGAATTCACCGACGAAGCCCGAAGTTGCCGGCAGGCCCATACCGCCCATGGTGAAAGCCATGAAGAAGAAAGCGTAGAACGGCATCCGTTTTGCCAAGCCGCCAAACTGCGCAATCTCGTGGGTGTGCATGCGGTCATACAGCACGCCCACGCAGAGGAACAGGGCGGCGGAGACGATGCCGTGCGACAACATCTGAAACATCGCCCCGTCCAAACCCTGCTGGTTGAACGTGAACAGGCCGAGCGTCACGACGCCCATATGCGCAATGGACGAGTAAGCGATCAGTTTCTTCATGTCGGTCTGTGCGAGAGCAACCGCGGAGGTATAAATTACGGCGACGACCGAGAGCGCGAACATCAGCGGCGCGAAGTGCGCCGAGGCCACCGGCAGCATCGGCAGAGAGAAGCGCAGCAGGCCGTAGCCGCCCATCTTCAGCAGCACCCCGGCCAGGATGACGGAGCCCGCCGTCGGCGCCTCGACATGCGCGTCAGGCAGCCATGTATGCACCGGCCACATCGGCACCTTGACCGCAAAAGAGGCCAGCAACGCAAGGAACAACCACGTCTGCATTGCCGCCGGGAATGGAGTCTGGAGCAAAGTGGGGATGTCGGTGGTGCCGGCCTGATACCACATTGCGAGCAGTGCCAGGAGCATCAGCACCGACCCCGTGAGCGTGTAGAGGAAAAACTTCATCGCGGCATAAACGCGCCGCGGGCCACCCCAGACACCGATGATCAAATACATCGGGATCAGAACACCCTCGAAAAACATGTAGAAAACGACAAAGTCGAGGGCGCAGAACATGCCCACCATCATCGTCTCAAGGACCAGGAACGCGAGCATGTAGTCACGCACGCCCGTGCGGATCACCTCCCAGCTCGACAGAATGCAGATCGTGGTGAGCAGTGTCGACAGAAGCACGAACAGCACCGAGATGCCGTCCACGCCCATCTTGTAAGTGATTCCCCATTGCGGCAACCACGCGGCACTCTCGACGAACTGAAAGCCGGGATTTGACGGATCGAAGCGCACCCAGAGGGCCAGCGACACCGCAAACACGATCAGGCTGGTCCACAGTGCCGTCCAGCGCGCGTTGAAGGCGACTGTCGCTTCGTCGCCCCGCAATGAAACAATCACCAAACAGCCGAGCATCGGGAACCAGGTGATAAACGAGAGGATGGGAAAGCCGATGGTGTTCATGGCTTCACCGGAGAAACAAGAGGAACACGGTAATCAAGACAAGCAGGCCGATCAGCATCATAAAGGCATAGAGCGCCATCGAGCCGGTCTGCAGACGCACCGCGCGCGCGGAGCCGGCGTTCGTCAGCGCCGCGAGTTCGTTGGGAACGCCGTCAATAACGCGCACGTCGCCGACCTGCCATAGCTGGCGGGCGAGGGCGAGATACGGGCGGACGAACAGGACTCGGTATAGCTCGTCGAAATACCATTTGTTGAGAAAGAAAAGGTAAATCGGCCGGAAGGTCGTGGCCAGCCAAGCGGGAATACCCGGAGCCAGCACGTAGCAGAGGAGCACCGTCGCCATCCCTGCCAGCGTTGCGCCCAAAGGAAGAGATCCCGCCCATGCGGGCAAACTCTCCATTCCCTCGACCGCATGATTCCAGGAGGCGACCTGGATACTGTCGCGCCAGAACTCGTGCCAGTCCTCGCCGACGAACCAGGGTGCGAGGAGGACGCCCAGTATCGCGGCACCGATCGCGAGCACGATAAGCGGTCCCGTCATCACCAGCGGCGCCTCGTGCGAATGCTTGTATCTGTCCGCCGGCATTCGCGGTCTGCCATGGAAAACCAAATACAGCTCGCGGAAGATGTAGATACAGGTGAGATACGTGGCTATCACCCCGGCAAAGTAGCCGTAGGCACCCAGCCCGCGGCCGGCCGCGTAGGCCGCATGCAGTACCGCGTCGTGCGACTGAGCGCCGGCGAACGGCCACATGCCGCCGAGCGAGAGCGAACCAATCCAAAACGTTGCACAGGTGATCGGCATCTTGCGCCAAAGCCCGCCCATGTTGCGGACGTCTTGCTCCTCGTGCTGCTGGGTAATCACCGCCCCCGCGCAAAGAAACAGCAACGCCTTGAAGAAGGCGTGGCAGACCAGGAGGAAGATCGCGGTCTGGTAAACTCCCGAGCCTATGCCGACCATCATGAAGCCGAGTTCGGAGCAGGTCGAATATGCGATGATCTTTTTGATATCGAATTGCACCATGCCGATGGTTGCCGCGAACACCGTGGTAGCGCCGCCGATCAGGGTGACGAAGGCGAGGGTGTTGGGCGCGTCATTCAGCAACGGGCCCATCCGTGCCATCAGAAACACGCCCGCGGTGACCATCGTCGCCGCGTGGATCAAGGCGGAGATCGGCGTCGGTCCGGCCATGGCGTCCGGTAGCCAGGTGTGCAGGAAGATCTGCGCCGACTTTCCCATGGCACCGATGAACAGCAGCGTCGCAATCACCTCGTAGGTGGGCAAGGCGGAGCCGAACAGATGGAAGCTTTCGCCCGCGTGCTGCGGCAGGGCTGCGAAGATGCTCTGGAAGTCGAGAGTGCCGAAGGTCAGGTAGATCAGGGCAATCCCGAGCGCGAAGCAGAGATCGCCGATTCGGTTGACCACGAACGCCTTGATGGCGGCGTCGTTGGCGTAGTCACGCTCGAACCAATAGCCGATCAGCAGATAGCTGCAGAACCCGACCCCCTCCCAACCGAAGAATAGCTGCAGCAGGTTGTCCGACGTCGCCAGCATCAACATCGCAAAGGTGAACAGGCTGATGTAGCCCATGAAACGGTAGCGCGACCCGTCCGGTTCATGGGCCATGTAGCCGACCGTGTAGATGTGGATCAGCATCGAGACGAAACTAACCATCCCGACCATGACCGCCGAGAGCGTGTCGTAGCGTAAGGCCCAGTGTACATGCAGGCTGCCGGACTGGACCCAATCGAAGATCGGCACGCTGGCGGGAGCTGCGCCGTCGAAGGCAACGTGCCCCATCACAACCACGCCGCAGACCGCCGAGACGACCATGCCGAGTATGGCGGCCAGTTCGGCCGCACGATCTCCGATAGCAGGGCCAAGCAGGCCAGCGATCAGGGCGCCGACCAGCGGGGCAAAGACGGCAAAAGTGTAGAGCATCGTTAGCCTCTGATTGTGTGATGGTCGCCGCTACAGGAGGCTCGGTGCATGTCGGTCATTGATCGCAACGAGGGATGCCGACGGCGGGTGCCGGGTAAGGTCTTTTCGCGCACGTCACGACGGGTGATCCGCACCAGGACCAGCGCCGCGGACGCCCCCGAGCAATTCGTCCGCGGCCGAGCCGCTTCGACCGGGGAGCGCCGTGGAGACTATATTCGGGACGGCTGGATTGGAGGCGTCGTACGCTTCGCCATAGCCATCGTCGTCGACAACCTTTCCCCGGAAAATGAAGTAGACGGCGGCCGTGTAGAGCA
>JAFAXA010000139.1 GCA_019241425.1 Acetobacteraceae bacterium
CGGCCCGCCACGTGCGGGAAGGGGAAGAGCGTCTCGGCCGGCAACAGGCGCTGATCGACCGGCTCGCGCTGGCCGGCCCGAGCGACTTGCTGACGAAAGCCCGCGATATATTTGCCCAGATGCTGCAGTTCCAAGTAACGGCAATCGAGCATTACCAACGTGAGTTGGTGAAGCAGCAGAAGGCAATCTAGGCCGCAGAAAACGCTGGATGCCCCGCCACCTTCACGGCGTGCCCGTTGGCTCGCGGTTCGAGGCCCGCCGCGATCAGCCTCGTTTAGCGGGTTTCTCGCAGGGTTGGGGTAGCGCGGGCAAACTTCCGGCCCAGCGATGACACCCAAGCACGCGGCATGGCTTGGAGCGGGGTTTCGATGAACGTTCGCGTCAAGTAGGCGGCCGACAGCATGGATGTCGGAAGCGCCAGCACCGTCAGTATCCGTATCGGTAAGCCGCTATGGACGACGTCGAACGTGTCCGCCGCGACGGCCACCGAGGCGAGAACGGCGATGTGGACGAGGTAGATCGAGAACGAGATGTCACCGAGAAAGACGCAAAGCCGGTTTCCGAAGATCCAGTCCGCGCTTCGGCAGGGTAGCGCGCACGCGACAACGATCGCGAGAAACGCAAACGGAGCGAGGAGTTGATACGCCGGTTCACACATTGCGAACACCAGCAAGCCTGAACCGACCGCCAAGAGGATCTCTGCTCCGCGCGTAGAATGAGGATCCCCGAGCGTTGCGGCTTTCCAAGCCAGCATTCCGGCGATGAATTCGCAAAGGCAGCGTGCACATCCGGGAGGACCGACATGATTGAGGTCGTTCGATCCCGCGTGAAGGATCAGAGCTGCGAGGGTGGCGAGGGCGATAATGGCGCCGGCGGCCGCGACCCTCTGGCTCGACACGCGGTTCACGGCGTAAACCAGAAACGGAAACACGAGATAGGCCGACCACTCCGCGCTTAAAGACCAGGCCGGGTGATTCCATGCGAGCGCCGTCCCAGGGTTCCAGTTCTGTACGAGCGCAGCCGAGAGCGCAAAGGCGTTGGGAGTGAACGGTCCGGGTCCGAGCCATACATGCGGGTGGGATGCGACAAGCATCAGCATGAGCCCGAGCGTCGCCCAATGCAGCGGGAAGATGCGGTGAACGCGCGCGATCGCGAACACGGCCAGGCTGGTCCGGAAATCCAGGCGAAACTTATCGGCGTAAGCGACGCAGAGCACGAAGCCGGACAGGATGAAGAAGAGGTCGACGGCGAGGAAGCCTTCGCGGAGGCCGGGCACGTGCGAGCGCGGCGGCCCGCCGAGTAGCGACGCGCCCAAGGAATAGCCGTGGAATGCCGCAACCCAGATCGCGGCGACACCGCGAACGCCCGTGAGCGCTGCGATCCGCTGGCCGTTCATGGCGAGGCATCCGCCTTCGCGTCGACCGGTCCATGCGCACGGCACTGTGTGTGTGCCATGGCGTCACGCAACTGCCTTGCGGCGCGGAGCGTCTTGAGGCGCGCGCAATCCGCGCGCGCAGCTCCGGCCTTTCGAACCGGGTTTGCAGCTCATGCCACAATGTCTTCTTGTGATCCGACACGATGCATTTCGGCATCAATCGGTAGGTGCTGAGCCGCCCGGATTTCTCAATCCTGATTGGCGACTTTGAATGCGATTTTAAAAGATGGCTTTTCCGTGCATGCCGCCCTTCCGTTTCGGCCCGTGGCTATGGGGACTGGCCGGTAGCAATTCGAATTGCAGTGCTGTCGCGTACCGTCATCTTCCCAGTCCCTCTTTTTGTGGCGGCCATGGGAAGGTCACGTTCGAACTTCTGCCGGGTCCGGAAGGGTGATTGGCAAGCGGTCTGACGGTGAGTTTGCCCAACGCGATGAACCGGGACGACGCCAGAGAAGCCGGTCGACCGACAGCGGCAGGCGTGACGGCCAGAGGGGCTTCAGGCCCGGGTGGAGTGATGTCATCCCGCGCGGTCGGCCATTTCTATAACGGCGTCTGGTTTTTCTAGCCACGCGCGCTCTGCTTGTGATCTGTTGTTAGCGTGTCTGTCGCCCCCGCCCCGGTCCCCGCCCCTGCCCAGAGCCTGACCGAACGCTTCGCCTTTGCGGTTGAGCTGGTGCTGCGGGGCCTGTCGCTCAGCCTGCCGAAGAGCCGGGAGATGGCGCCGCTCGCGCTCGGCACCTGGAACCGGCTCAAGCGACTGGTCGCCCGTTTTTCCGCGCTGGTCGCCGCCGTCGAGGCGGGAAGATTGCCCGCCCGCAGCGCCCCGGCCGCGGGGCGGCAAACCCGCCCGCTGCCGCCGGAAAGCCGGATCCAGCCGCACGCGCCGGCGCCGGTCGTGACGATGCCGAAGGGCTATGGCTGGCTGCTGGCCTTGGCGCCGGAGCTGAACACGCGGATCGGCCGGGCGCAGGTGGAGACGCTGCTCGCCGACCCGGCATTCCTGGCGCTGGTCGCGCAGGCGCCGCAGGCCGGCCGCATCCTGCGCCCGCTTTGTCACATGCTGCGGATCGAACTGCCGGACGGCTTGCGGCTGCCGCCGCGTCCCCGGCGGCCCCACTCTCCGGCCACTCCAAAACCGGCGGCGGAAGCGCGGCCGAGGCGGCCCAAGCCCGCCTGGCTGCGCTGGCCGAAATCGCCGCCGCTGCGTCGGATGGCGGGAGCGGCGGGCCCCGAACCGCGGCTGGGCACCGAGGGTACCGGAACCGGGCCGCCGGTAGACTGAGCGGCCCGCCCCGCCCTAGTCGCCGACCAGACCGAGCGGTGGCTTCGCCGCGGCGATGCCGAGGGCGTCGAGGGCGGCGGCGGCGATGTGGCGGGCGGACAGGCCCGCTTCCGCGATCTGCTTCGGCTGCGTGTCGTGGTCGATGAAGCGGTCCGGCAGCACCATCGGCCGCAGCTTCACCCCGCCATCCAGCAGCCCCCGCCAGGCCAGGTGCTGCATCACCGCCGCCCCGAACCCGCCGACCGAC
>JAFAXA010000151.1 GCA_019241425.1 Acetobacteraceae bacterium
GTTGCGCAGCACGTAGTCGACATTGGTTGAAATGAATACGGAGGAGGACGTTTTCGGCAGCACGATCTCATCCGACGCGGGTGCGATCGCCTCGAGAACCCGCGCCTCCCAGCTTCCCTTCGGCACGTGGAGCCCGCAGATCTTGTAATCGAGGCTGCGGTCCCGGCCATCCTCCGTCAGACTCTCGATGACGGTGTACATCACCTCGATGCCGGCGCGGCGACACGCCGCCTGCAAGCGCCGCATATTCGGCACGACGTCATCCCGCATCGTCCGGAAGAAGGCGCCGTAGTTGGCGTCGCGCTCGGCCGCGGGCATCAGGCCGAAACGCGGCGCGTCCGGATTAGCGCTATAATTCTGCACATCGATGAAGAGCAGAACCGTCGCCGCCGGCTCGATCGGCACGTCGCGGCTGGGCGCGGCCACCGTCACGCAGGGTCCGGCCGCGCTAGCGGAGCGGGACCTTGACGCTGATCCCCGGGACATGGGCCGAACGGCGGTCATCCATCGCCTGCGGGGACGCGCCGTATGGATAGCCGTCGCCCTGATATTTCTCGCCGAGGTCGAACAGGGTCGGCGTCACGCGCGTCCGGCTTTCCTCCGGTGCGACCGGTGCTGAGACACTCTCGTTCGGCAGCGGCGCCGGCGTCGCGGGTTCCGCCCGGCTGACCTTGGGCGCGCGCGGGGCCGGCCGCACATGCGCCTGCTTATTCGAAGCGTGATGGTGATGAGTCTTCGTGTGCGGCGCGGGCGCCGCCGCCGCCAGCGCGAGCAGAAGCAGCACGAACGGCAAGGGGAGGCGTCGCATCAGAAAATCCCTCGGGAGAATCGTCCTGTGGCGGCGATGAAACCGCGTCAGTTCCCCGGCCGCAACAGGTTTCCGCGCGGCGACGCCGCATGCTCCTTCAAAACCGCGTCGCTCGCCGGGTCGATCTCCTTCAACAGCACGTCATAGCCCCAAAGGTCGGCAAGGTGCTGCAGCACCAGGCGCACGTCGTTCTCTTCGAGCAGCACGCGGTTCAACGCCCGGTGATGCAGGATGAGCCGCCGGTCGCCCGCGAGATTGACGTCGACGATCTGGATGTCGGGCGCGAGCCAGGCGACGTCGTACTGGCGCGCCAGCGCCTGGCGGATTCGACGGTAGCCTCGCTCGTCATGGATCGCATCGACCCGCATGGTCGGCTGGTTGACGTCGTCCACGACGCCGAACAGCCGGAAATGGCGGATCAGGCGCGGGCTCAGGAACTGGAGGATGAAACTCTCGTCGCGGTAATCGGTCCAGATGTCGCGGAGCGTTCCCATCGCATCGCCGTTGCCGGCGATGTCCGGGAACCAGGCGCGATCCTCGTCGTCCGGATTGGTGCAGGTCCGGGCGATGTCCTGCATCATCGCGAAGCCGAGCGCATAGGGATTGATGCCGCTGTAGCGGCGGTCGTCGAAGGTCGGCTGGAACACGACGTTGGTGTGGGAGTGCAGAAACTCCATCATCGCCCCGTCGCCGAGATAGCCCTGTTCGTGCAGCCGGTTCATGATCCGGTAGTGCGTGAACGTGGCACAACCCTCGTTCATCAGCTTGGTCTGGCTTTGCGGATAGAAGTACTGCGCGATCTGCCGGACGATGCGCAGGATCTCGCGCTGCCAGGGCTGCAACCGGGGCGCGGTCTTCTCGAGGAAGTATAGAATATTCTCCTGCGGCAATTGCAGGAGGGCGCGCCTGCGCTCGTCGACGGAGTTATCCTCCCGCCCGGCGGATTTCGCCGGCAAGGTGCGCCAGAGGTCGTTGTAGATTCGCTCCTCGTGCTGGCGGCGTTCGCGCTCCCGCCGTTCCTCGGACGCCAGATCGGCGGGCCGCTTGCGGGGGTAGCGATGCACGCCGTGATTCATCAGCGCGTGCGCCGCATCCAGCAGATGCTCGACCGCCAGTTCGCCGTAGCGCTCCTCGCAGGACGCCACGTAGCTTTTCGCGAAATCGAGATATTCGAGGATGCCGTTCGCGTCCGTCCATTGCCGGAACAGGTAGTTGTTCTTGAAGAAATGATTGTGTCCGAACGCCGCGTGCGCGATCACCAGCGTCTGCATCGTCGCCGTGTTCTCCTCCATGATGTAGCTGATGCATGGATTGGAGTTGATGACGATCTCGTAGGCGAGGCCCTGCATGCCGGCGCGATACAGCGCCTCGTTGCGGGCGAACTGCTTGCCGAACGACCAATGCTTGTAGAATAGCGGCATGCCGATCGAGGAATACGCATCGAGCATCTGCTCGGTGCTGATGACCTCGATCTGATTCATGTAGACGTTTAGGCCAAGCTCACCGAGCGCGACACGCTCCACCGCGTCATAGGCGCGCTGGATGGTGCCGAACTCCCAGTCGGCGCCTTGAAACAGCGCGCGGGAGTCCCCGGCCTCCATGCTCAATGGCTCGCCTCCGCGCCGGCCGGTACTTTCTTCGCGAACAGGTCGCGAAACACCGGGTAGATGTCACGCCGGTGGTTGACCTTGCGCATCGCGAGCGGCGCGCCGCTCCGCACCACCAAGCTATAGGTCTGCCACAGATCGCTTTCGCGGCGGACAAAACCGGGCGGGAAGCTCTCGCCTTCGCGCCCCACCTCCAAATAGGCGTAGTATTGGCAGATCGGCAGGATGGCGCGGGTCAGCAGCGACGCCGTGCGATCATTGTCGGAAGACGTATTGTCGCCGTCGGACGCCTGCGCGCCGTAGATGTTCCAATCCTCCGGCCGGTAGCGCTCGGACACCACGCGCAGCATCTCGTCGAGCGCGGTGGAAACAACGGTGCCGCCGGTTTCCGGACTGTAGAAGAATGTGTCCTCGTCGACTTCCTGCGCCTGATGCGTGTGGCGGATGAACACGACGTCCACATGCTTGTAGCGGCGCTTCAGAAAAATATAGAGCAGAATGTAAAACCGTTTCGCCAAATCCTTCATGTGCTCGGTCATCGAGCCGGACACGTCCATCAGGCAGAACATCACCGCCTGCGCCATCGGCTTCGGCTTCGCCTCGAAGCGTTTGTAACGAACATCCAGCGGGTCGATATAGGGAATGAGGTTGGCCCGGCGGGTGGCGCGGTCGATCTCCTCCCGCAACGCCGAGATGCGCACCGCCCGGTCCGCCAGCGGCTGCTCGTCATCCGCTTCCAGCGCTTCCAGCTCTTCCGTCAGTCGCTCGATTTCGCTGGTTTTGGGGCGCTTGAGGGCGATCCGGCGGGACAGGCTGTTGCGCACCGTACGCATCAGCGCGAGGTTCGCGGGCGAGCCGGACACCGAGTAGCCGGCCCGGTTCCAGCTCAGATTCTCGGTATCCGCCACCCGCCGCTTGGCGAGGTCAGGCAATTCGAGGTCTTCCAGGAACAGGTCGACGAACTCCTCCTGCGTCAGCGCGAAGCGGAAATCGTCCTGACCATCGCCCTCCGGGCTGCCCTCCGATCCACGCCCGCCGGCGCCGCCTTGCGGCCGCGAGATCCGATCCCCTTCGGCGTATTCCTTGTTGCCGGGAAGCAGGTACTCGCGCATCCCGCCGCTGCCGCCCCGCCGGAGCGTCGGCTCGTGGACGCCGTGGATCGGGAGCGTGATCTCGCCGCCCTTGTCGGCGTCCTTGATGCTGCGGCTCGCGGAACTCTCGTGCACCGCCTTGCGAATGAGCGACTTTGCCCGCCGCATGAAGCGCTGCCGGTTGGCGAGGCTCTTACCCCCTGGGTTCAGGCGACGATCGACGATGTGCATCGCAGGGGGTGTTCTCCTCGGCAGCCGTCAGCCGGCCTGCTTGACGCGCATATACCATTCGACCAGCCGCCGGACCTGCCGCTCGGTATAGTGTCGGGCGACCATCCGCTGCACGAACTGGTCGTGCTTCTTTTCCGAATCGCTGTCCTTTTTCGAGCCGAAGCTGATGACCGGCAACAGTTCCTCGACCTGGCTGAACATCCGCTTCTCGATCACGTCCCGGATCTTCTCGTAGCTGTTCCAGCCGGGATTGCGGCCGTTGTTATAGGCGCGCTGGCGGAGGCTGAACTTGACGACCTCGTTGCGGAAGTCCTTCGGGTTGGCGATCCCGGCCGGCTTCTCGATCTTCGTCAGCTCCTGGTTCAGGAGGTCGCGGCTGAGCAACTGGCCGGTGTCGGAATCCTTGTAGTCCTGATCCTCGATCCAGGCATCGGCATAGGCCACATAGCGGTCGAACAGGTTCTGCCCGTAATCGTGATAGGATTCGAGGTACGCCTTCTGGATTTCGTTGCCGATGAATTCGGCATAGCGGGGCGCTAGCTCGCCCTTGATGAATTCGAGGTAGCGCTTCTCGGTCTCCTCCGGCAATTGCTCCCGCCGGATCGACTGCTCAAGCACATACATCAGATGCACGGGATCGGCCGCGATCTCGATCGTGTCGTGATTGAAGGTTGCGGCCAGCACCTTGAACGCGAACCGGGTGGAGGCGCCGTCCATACCCTCCTCCGGCCCGGCGGCATCCCGGTACTCCTGGATCGAGCGCGCGCGCGGGTCCGTTTCCTTCAGGCTCTCGCCGTCATACACGCGCATTTTGGAATACAGCGTCGAGTTCTCATGCCGCTTCAGGCGGCTGAGCACGGAGAACCGCGCCAGCATCTCGAGCGTGGCCGGGGCGCAGGAAGCGCCCGCCAGTTCCGATCCCTGGACCAGCTTCTCGTAGATCCTCTTCTCCTCGGTCACCCGCAGGCAGTACGGCACCTTGATGACGAAGATGCGATCGATGAACGCTTCATTGTTCCTGTTGTTCTTGAAACTCTGCCACTCCGCCTCGTTGGAGTGGGCCATGATCACGCCGCTGAAGGGGATCGCGCCGATATTCTCGGTGCCGATGTAGTTGCCCTCCTGCGTCGCCGTGAGCAGGGGGTGCAGCATCTTGATCGGCGCTTTGAACATCTCGACGAATTCGAGCATGCCTTGATTGGCGCGGTTCAACCCGCCCGAGTAGCTATAGGCATCCGGATCGTTCTGAGCGTGCATTTCGAGCCGGCGTATATCGACCTTGCCGACCAGCGATGAGATGTCTTGGTTGTTTTCGTCCCCGGGCTCGGTTTTGGCGATCGCCACTTGCCGCAACCGGGACGGGTTGAGCCGCACCACCCGGAACCCCGAGATGTCGCCGTTGAGCTCGTCGAGCCGCTTCATCGCCCATGGGCTCATGAGCCGGGTCAGGCGACGCTTCGGGATGCCGTAGCGGTCTTCGACCAGGGAGCCTTGCGTGTCCGGATCGAACAGGCCGAGCGGGCTTTCGAATACGGGACTGATCTGGTCGCCGGCCTTCAGCGCATAGATCGGAAACTTCTCCATCAGCGCTTTCAGCCGTTCCGCGAGCGAAGACTTGCCGCCGCCGACCGGGCCGAGCAGATAAAGGATCTGCTTGCGCTCCTCGAGGCCCTGGGCCGCGTGGCGGAAAAAGCCGACGATCCGCTCGATCGTCTCTTCCATGCCGTAGAACTCGGAGAATGCCGGATAGATCCGGATCGTCCGGTTCATGAAGATACGGCCGAGGCGCGCGTCCTTGGAGGTGTCGACCATCTCGGGCTCGCCGATGGCCGCGAGCAGACGTTCGGGGGCGCTCGCATACATCATCGGGTCCGAGCGGCACCCGTCGAGGTATTCCGATAGCGACATCTCGGATTCGCGGCGCGACTCGTAGCCTCGCGAATAGGCAGAGAACAGATCGTCCGCGCTTCGCATCACTCGCTCGTCTATCACCGGATCATACACCCTTCCGCAGAGAACCGTCCCGACCGATACCGACTCCGTACTCCGCCCCACATCTCTGGATAATAAGTGGCCGCATGAGCCTTATCCAAACCACAATAAAACTTCCGCCAGCATGTGTCTAAATGATGACAGAATAAAACGCGTGTCCGACTGTGCTTGCGTGCAATCGGAGAAGGCAATTTGTCCCGTAATGAAATGCGGCGCCGCTATTTGACTGCGCAATCACGCAGATCTTCTGTGCCGCCCGAAGCTGCTGTCCTGGACTGCGCTTCGCAAGCGGGCTCGTGGTACTGGCGAAGTTTCGCCCGACGCTCCCACCCGAGTTTCCCTTTTTGCCGGCCGGAGTGTCCAGAACATTAAGCGACCTCCCGCAACAAAACCGGGCCTCCTCCCGCCGGAGCACGTCGTTGACGCCGGCCGGGCCTCGCGTGAAACTTCGCCGTGCGGACCAGCCCTCCTTTGCACAGGGTCTCATCAATATCGTCCGGTCTACCGCGCATCGACTTAAACCTCTGTCACTTCGCCCGGCAGCTTCCATCATATATGCACGAACCGGGCCTCTTGGAGTGACCCGTCGCGCACCCCGGTCCTGGCGGCTGGACAAGGGGCGGCACCCGGTGTCGGATGCGTGAACAAGGCGGGCGGGAGGAACGGAATGAGCCTACCTTCAACCGGACGGCGGCTGTTCGTCGCCTCGGGCGCCGCGGCCTCGGCCTCCATGCTCGGCCTTCTCCCGGCATTCGCTCAGGATTTCGGGCAGGTCGCCGCCGGCATTCAGCGCCTCTACGCCGCGCTCCCCGAAGTCATGAAGGCGGGCGCGGGCACGCCGTTTATGCAGCGCTACTCAACGCTCGTTCAGCCGGTTTCGGGGGCGCTCGATCTGCCCGCCATTCTCCAGGTGGCGGTCGGGCCGCCCTGGTCCACGATTCCGCCCGCCCAGCAAGCGGCGCTGCAAACCGCCTTTCAGAAATACTCGGTCGCTACCTACGTGTCGCAATTCGACAGCTATGGCGGTGAGCAGTTCCAGGTGTTGCCGGGCCTGCGGACGCTGCCCACCGGGCAGCCGGTGCTGCACACCGAAATCGTGCCGAAATCCGGCGATGCACACGCGATCGACTACGTGATGCGGCAAACGCCGGGCGGCTGGAAGGCAACGGATGTGCTGCTCGACGGCACGATCAGTCGCGTCGCCGTGCTGCGCTCCGACTTCCGGCGGCTGCTCGCGCGCGGCGGCCCGGCGGAGCTGACGAATTTTCTGGAGCAGAAGGCGACCGCGCTCTCCGGAATGACGAGCCCGCCCTGATCCGGGCCGTTCCGCGCGTTCAGCCGGCGGTTTGCGGAACCAGCGCGCCGTCGCAGAGCGGCAGCGGATCCGCGTCGGCATCGGTCAGCATCCGCCACATCCCCGATACCAGCACCTCGCTCGGCCGGAACCGCCCCTTATACGCCATCTTGCGGCTCTCCGGGACCCAATAGCCGAGATACGCATAGGGCAGGCCGAACGCCCGGGCGCGCTCGATCAGCCACAGGATGGCGTAGGTGCCGAGCGACCGCTTCTCGAGCCCCGGGAGGAAGAAGCTGTAAACGGCGGACAGGCCGTCGGCGAGGCGATCGGTCAGGCAGGCGCCGACCAGCCGGTCGTCCGGGTCGCGAAACTCCACCATGATCGTCTCGATCGGCGTGTCTTCGACCATGGCCCGGAAGTCGTAGAAGCTCATCGTCGCCATGTCGCCGTCGCTATGGCGTGCCTGCTGATAGCGCTGAAAGAGCTGGAACTGCTCGGCGGTCGCCCGTGCCGGCACCTCGAATCCCTCGACCGTCGCGTTGGCGCGGGCGATCCGGCGCATCGTGCGGTCCGGCTGGAACAGCGCCACGGGGATGCGGATCGGCACGCAGGCCTGGCACGACGGACAGACGGGCGCGTAGGCGATGTTGTGGCTGCGGCGGAAACCGGCGCGCGAAAGCCGGTCATGCAACGCCTCCGCATCGGCCCCCGTGATCTCGGTCACGACCTTCCGCTCCGTCCGGCCCGGCACGTACGGGCAGGGCAGGGGTGCCGTCGTGTAGAAGAATTGCGGGCGCCGGGGCGGCTTGTAGGTCATGCGCGAAAGGACGATCCGCCCGCCATGTTCCAGGAGCGGGCGGGCGCGGTCAACGCCCGCGTGCGGATCACCACCGTGCCGCTCAGCAGATCGTGGAGGGCCCGCCTGCGTATGGTGAAAAAGGCGCACAGGAACAGCAGCCCGCCGGAGACCGCAATGGTCAGGTAATAGGCGAGCGTGAACACAAGCGCCTGTCCGCCGCTCAGCGGCGCCAGATCGTTGTTGTTGCGAACCGCGAGGCCGCAAACCGACTGGCCGGGTGTGGCACCACCGCTCGCGAGAAAGCCGAAATGATACAGGAACGGCACCACCGGCAGCACGCCGAGCAGCGGCAGTCCGAGGCCGAGCGTCACCACGCCGAACGTGAACAGTGCGAACCACAAGGCGCTCACCAGAATGCCGATCAGGATCATGTCGAGGCACCAGGCCAGACAGCGCCGGCTCAGCACGCCGCCCGTGAGCAGGTCGTCGTCATCCTGACGGAGGGAGCGGGCGGCGTTCCAGGTTGGGGCGTTCATGGCGGGTCTAACCTGATGGTTGCGGATATCGTTGCAGGCTCGGCAGCAAGCTCGATTGTATCGCCGTCCCGCCATCTTTGCAGAAAATCGCGGGCATGGACGCTGAATAGATTGCCCGATTGGCCGGGCGCGACGACGAACAGACTGCGATCGAGATCGGCCAGATCGTAGACGCCGCGGAACGACGGCCCTTCCACCGCATCGAAGCCCTGCCAGCCGGTCGCGCCCCGATCGACGGTGGTTCCGTCACCGGCACTCTCGATCCGCGCCGTCGCCAGCGCGCCGACCAGCGGCAACCGCCCGAGGATCGGATGAGCAAACACGGTCTGATGCGCCTTTCCCCACGACCAGGCACTCACATCGTCGCCGAACCGGCTTCTCAAGCCCGTAACAGCGCGCTGCAAGGCCGCGGACGATATGGGTCCGCAGGTCTCGCCGCACCAGTGCTGCCCAGCCGGCGACAAGACGAAGGCGACGAACTCCTCGCTTGGGCCGGCCGACACAGGGGGGACGCCTGCTTGCTCCAGGATCGCGTCACGGAATTGCTGGATCCAGGCGTTGAAGATCAGCGGTTCGGGGCGGTCGCGGCGCATGGCTCCGTCCCATGCGCGCAGCAGCGCCAGCGCTTGCGCGGACGCCGTATCGTCGGGCGGCGGGGCGGCCAGTAAGGCAGGCAGCACCTGCTGGGCGAAGGCGCTTCGCGTGTCCGCCTGCATATGCGCGAAATCAGCGGCGGTGAGCCGGTCGGATTGCCCCAGCATCGCCCTGATGCGGCGGGCGCGCCAATCGCCGAACCAGTCGCGGCCGAGAAACACGGGGAAATCGGACGGCGCGATGCGCTCGTTGGCGTTGACGAGTCGCCCGCTCGCCGGCGCCAGGCTGTGCGGCAGCGCGTTGCCGCAGGCCCAGCCGATCCAGTCATGCGCCCCGTCCGCGCCGGCCACCGGCGCCGATCCGTCGCCCGCGCGCCGGATCGGAACGCGGCCGGTCACCCACAGCGCGATGCGCGCCCGGTCGGCAACCAGCAGGTTCTGCACCGGCGCGCTGATCGCCTCCGCCGCCCGGCCGGCCGCTTCGACATCGGCGGCGCGATTGAGGGCGAGCAGCCCGGAAGCGGCCGTGTCGCGGGGCTGCAAATTCGCCATCGCGACCGCGAGCAGCGCGCCGTTCGGGGTCGGCCGCACGTCGCTGATCAGGGGACCGTGCCGGGTTTCGCGCACCAGCAGCGTCTGGTCCGGCTGGCCGCGCACGCCGATGCGCTCGGGATAGGTCGTGAACGGGCGCGGCCCGTCCGGTGTCGCGTATCGGTCGTCGCCCGCCGGCGTTTCGATGAACACGTCCTGCGTGTCCGGTCCGGTCGTCGTGAAGGTCCAGGCGATCTGGGAATTATGGCCGAGGACGAGAAACGGCACGCCGGGCGCGGTCGCCCCCGCCAGTACATGACCCCGCCATTCGAGCCGGGCGAGATACCAAATGCCCGGCATGCCGTAGCCGAGATGCGGATCGCCGGCGAGCAGCGGCGCGCCGCTCGCGGTGTGGCGGCCATCAACCGCCCATTCATTGGAGGCGGTCTGCGGCAGGGTGAACGGGCCGGGAAAGCCGGGCAGGGCGTCGAGCAGCGCGGCCGCACTCCCGCTACCGGCTGGCAGCGACGCCGACGGCGTTCCCGGACCCTGCGATTCGACGGGCCATAACTCGTCGATCCGTGCCTGCGGCAGCTTGCCTTGCAGCGACACGCGGCCGAGTTCGGTTCGCCAGTTCTCCGAAAGATAGAGCCCCATGATCTTGCCCCAGAGCAGGCTGTCGGTTGGGGTCCAGGGCTCGGGGGCGCCGAAGGGCAGAAATTCCGGGGCGCTGAAACGGCCCTTGGCGTCGATCCAGGCATTGACGCCCCGCGCGTAGGCGTCGAGCACCGCGAGCGTGTCGGCCGGCAAGGTGCCGAGATCGGCGACGGCGCGGCGGCGGAGACCGAGCACCCGGTTCAGCCGGTCGACGGGCAGCGTCGCCGGCCCCGCGATTTCAGACAGCCGGCCCGACGCGTTGCGACGCATCAGATCCATTTGAAACATGCGGTCGCGCGCATGGACGAAGCCGAGCGCCGCCGCGGCGTCCAGTTCGTTCGCCGCTTGGATGCGGGGGACGTCGTCGGCGTCGAAGGTGATGGAGACCGGGGCGGACAGGCCGGGGATCCGCGCCTGGAGTTCGTCCGCAGGCAAGGTCAGCCACACCATGCCTGCAACCGCGCAGACCGCGAACAGCAGCAGAAACCCAAGCCCAACCAGAAGCCGGCGGAGGCCGCGAAAGACCCGCATGCAGGCGGCGTGCTGCGGACGCGAACCGGCGAAACGCTACTGGTAGTTCACCATGATCGTCTTCTTGTGGGTGAAATGCTCCTGCATCGCTTCCAGGCTCGCCTCCTTGCCGAGACCGGAGCTTTTCACGCCGCCATAGGACAGGTTCGCCTGCACGACGAGGTTCTGGTTGACCTGCACCAGCCCCGCTTCCAGCGCGTGCGCGAAACGCATGGCGCGCTTCAGATCGTTGGTCCACACCGAGGCTGCGAGACCGTAATCGCTGTCATTCGCCGCCGCGAGAGCCGCGTCCGCGTCGTCGAACGGGAACACGCAGGTGACGGGGCCAAAAATTTCCTCCTGCACCAGCCGGCTGTCATTCTGAAGGCCGGTGAAGATGTGCGGTTGCAGGAAGAGGCCCTTGCGCAGACCGGGATCATCCGGCAGCCGCGAGCACGCCCGGCCGGTGGCGCCCGGCGTGCCCAGACCTTCGGCGATATAGGACTGCACCTTGTCGAACTGGCCGCGGCTGATGATGGTGCCGATATCGGTCGCTTCGTCCAGCGGATCGCCCATCCGCATTGCATCGACGCGAGCGGCGAGCGCGTCGACGAAGCGGTCGTGCAGCGGGCGCTCGACATAGATGCGGCTCGCCGCCGTGCAGCTCTGGCCCTGCCGGGTGAAGCGCATGGAGGTGATCGCGCCGGCCACGGTTTTCTCGAAATCACTGTCGGCGAACACGATCATCGGGCTCTTGCCGCCGAGTTCGAGCGTAACCGGGATCAGCTTGTCGGCGGCGGCGCGGGCGACGATGCGGCCGACCTCGACCGAGCCGGTGAACGTCACCTTGCGCACCTTCGGGTGCTCGATCAGCGGCGCACCGCATTCCGGGCCGTAGCCGGACAGCATGTTGAAGCAACCCGGCGGCAGCACGCGGTTGACCAGTTCGCAAATGCGCAGCACCGCAAGCGGCGCTTCCTCCGCCGATTTCACGACCACCGTGTTGCCGGCCACGAGTGCGGGCGCGACCTTCAGCGCCATCAGCAGCATCGGCACGTTCCACGGAATGATCGCGCCGACGACGCCGAGCGGTTCGCGCACCGTCACGCTCAGCACGTCCGGCGCAAACGGCACGGTCTCGCCCTTCAACTCGCCGCCGAGGCCGCCGAAAAAGGCGAAGATGTCGGCGACCGTGCCGGCTTCGACGCGGCTTTCCGTGCGCAGCGCCTTGCCGGTTTCGAGCGCAATCAATCGCCCGAGTTCCTCGATGTGCTCGGTCAGCAGCGTCGCGCATTCGGCGACCAGGGCGCCGCGCTTCCGGGCGGGGGTGCGCGCCCATGCCTTCTGCGCCTCGGCCGCATCGGCGACCGCCGCTTCCACGTCGGCCGCGTCGCCTTCGGCTGCACGTGCGACTTCGGCGCCGGTGGCAGGGTTGACGACGGCGAACGTCTTGCCCGAGCGCGCGGGCACCAGCGCGCCGCCGATCAGGTGGCAGCCGGACAACGCTCGGGCCAAGGCTCGCTCGTCCAGAGTCACGGCGGAGGGTGCGGACGGGGGCGGCGCGTGGTCGGGCATCGGGCTTTCTCCTGACTAATCCGGCGCTGGTAGCCACCCGGGGAGACAAGGATGTTAGGATTTTCCGCTCCCCCTGCCTATCGGGTCGCGGGCGCCGCGGGTCCACCCGCGCATCCCTGGGCAACGCGCGGCTGCCGACGTATCAGGGGCGGACCACGGAAAGAGGCGAACAAGCCGCATGGAGCCCAGGGCCAGCAGCGTCCGCTACATTCTCAACACGGCGTTCCACAGCCTCGCCTATCTCGAATGGGGCGATCCGGCGGCGCCGCCCGTCCTTTGCGTGCATGGTTTGACCCGCAACGCCCACGACTTCGACCCGCTGGCGCGGGCGCTGGCCGGGCGATACCGGTTGATCTGCCCGGATTTGCCGGGGCGCGGCGCCTCGGACTGGCTGCCGGCCGGCGAGCTTTATCAGCCGCTCAGCTACGTGCAGGCGCTGTCGCATCTGCTGGCGGTGATCGGCCAGCCGGTTCATTGGGTCGGCACCTCGCTCGGCGGCATTTGCGGCATGGCGATCGCGGCGGCGCAGGGCCATTCGATCAAAAAGCTCGTGCTGAACGATATCGGGCCGGTGATCGCGCTGCCCGGCCTCGAGCGCATCCATAGCTATGTCGCGGGCGCCGATCTCGCGATGCGGTTTGGCGATCTGGCCGAGGTCGAAGAGCATCTGCGCCGCATCCACGCGCCGTTCGGGCCGATCACGGACGCGCAATGGACCGACATGGCACGGCACTCGGCCATGCCGGCGGCCGAGGGCGGCCACCGGCTGCACTACGACCCGAAGCTTGCCGACCCGATCCGCGCCGCGAAACCCGCCGAAACGCCGCTCTGGCATCTGTGGTCCGCGATCCGGGTGCCGGTCATGGTCGTCCGGGGCGGCGATAGCGACCTGCTCGACCCCGCAACCTTCGCGCATATGGCGGGTGACGGCGCCCGCTCGCTCGAACTCGCCGATATCGGCCACGCGCCGTCGCTGATGGACCCGCCGACGATCGCGGCGATCGCCGACTTTCTGGCCGACGATGCGGCACCGGCGCTGGCGCCGACGCTGCCGAAGCCGGCTGCGCCGCCTCCCGCGAACGCCTAACCCCGGCGCAGGAAGCGCTCGAAGGCGCTGAACGTCGCGTCGGAGACGTGGTGCTCGATGCCTTCGGCGTCCTGCTCGGCGGTCTCCCGGGGCACACCGACCGCGAGCAGCAGCTCGACCACCGTTCGGTGGCGGGCGCGCACGCGCTCGGCGAGCCGCTCGCCGTCATCGGTCAGGAACACGCCGCGATAGGGCTTGGCGCTGGCCAGGCCCTCGCGCTTGAGCCGGCCGATGGTCTTGATCGCGGTTGCGTGCGACACCCCGAGACGCCGGGCGATGTCGGTCGGCCGCGCCTCGCCGCCCGAGGACAGGAGATCGGAGATCAGCTCCACATAGTCCTCGAGCAACGCGGAGGACTGGGCCGTGCGCGCCTTGCCGAAGCGGCGGGCCTGGGTCGGCTCGGCCGGCAGGATGCCAAGCAGCCGGACTGCGTCCGCCGAATCAACCATCGCCGAAAGGTAGCGGAATGCCAGCGGTCTGCAACAACATCGCGGCGTTCAGGAGCAGAACGACCAGGGCGGCGGCGCTCGCGAGCAGGGTGAGGCCCCGGGTGCTCACGAAATTGCCCATCAAGTCCCGGCGGGCGCTCAGCACGATGACGGCGATCAGTGGGACCGGCAGCACGAGGCTCAGCACGATCTGGCTCAGCACCAAGGCCCGCGTCACGTCGACCCCGACCGCGACGGCGATCACGGCCGGGATCATGGTGATCAGCCGCCGCGCCCAGAGCGGCACGCTGAACCGCAGGAAATCCTGCATGATGACCTGACCGGCCATCGTGCCGACCACCGAACTCGAAACACCGGACGCGATCAGGGAGGTCAGGAACACGCTGGCCGCGAAGCCGCCGAGCAGCGGCCCGAGCGTATGATAGGCGGTGCCGATCTCGGCGACTTCCGGATGGCCTTCGTGAAAGGCGGAGGCCGCCATCGCCAGCATCGCCATATTGACCAGACCGGCGACCGACAGCGCGAGCACGACCTCCCGGTTCGAGAAGCGCAGCACCTGCCGCCGTTCCTCCTCGGTGCGGGCCGGCATCCGTCCGCTCGTCAGGCTGGAATGCAAATAAATCGCGTGCGGCATCACGGTCGCGCCGACGATGCCGACGGCGAGTGCGACGCTTTCCGGGCCGGCGAGCTGCGGCACCACGGCGTGGTAGCCGAACGCCCGCCAGTCGATCGGCGCGATGAACAGCTCGATCAGATAGGCGAGGGCGATCAACGCCACGAAACCGCCGACGATCAGCTCGATCGGGCGGAAACCGTGCCGCTGGAACAGGAGCAGCGCGTAGGTCACGATCCCGGTCACGATCACGCTCGGCAGCAGGCCGAGGCCGAACAGCAGGCTGATGCCGATGGACGCGCCCAGAAACTCGGCGAGATCGGTCGCCATGGCTGCGACTTCGCTCGCGGCCCACATCGGCCAGACCAGCAGCGGCGGGAACTGCTCCCGGCAGAGGCGGGCGAGGCTCGATCCGGTCACGATGCCGAGCTTTGCCGACATTGCCTGAAACAGCATCGCGACCGCGTTGGCGAGCACGACGACCCAGAGCAGTAGGTAGCCGAACGCCGCGCCGGCTTGGATGTTGGTCGCGAAATTGCCGGGGTCCGTATAGGCGATGGAGGCGATCACCGCCGGTCCGGCGAAGGGAAGAAACGCCCGGATGCCGCGCCGCTGCCCGCTCAGGGCGTCGATGCCGGCGCGCAGCGTGCGGTCGGAGATTGTCCTGGGGGTGGCGGCCGTGTCGCTCACGTCGGACGAAATTCCGAAATTCGTCATCTAATAACACAAAATGTAGCTCAGGATACAAATGGGCGCAACGGTTTTGCACCCACCAAGCCAGCCCCGCCGTCCGCCGATGCAACGGCTCCGGGTGAGAGCGCGTTGTCATGTCGGTTTTGTGACAGTTTGGTGACAGCATGGCTCTGGGCCAAAAGGTGAAAACCGCGCTCAATGAAACCCGGACCTTGATCCTCGGCGCGCAAATCCTGATCGGGTTTCAGTATCAGAGCGCCTTTCAGCCGCGGTTCGACGGGTTGCCTTCGGGGGCGCAGGCGCGGAGCGCCGTCGCGCTCGCGCTGCTGCTGACCGCGGCCGGGTTGCTGATTGCACCCTCGGCCTTTCACCGGATCGCGGAAGGCGGCGCGAGCACCGGCCGAGTCCAGATATTGACCGGGCGGTTCGCCGCGGCCGCCTTGCTGCCCTTCGCAGTCGCTTTGGGGATCGATCTCCAGGTCACGCTCGCCCTGACCTTCGGCGGGGCGCGAAGCGGTGCGGTCGCCGCCGGGGCGTTCACGGCGACGGCGTTCGGGGTCTGGTGCGGATGGGGTGCGTGGATGAGACGGCATTGGGGTGCGGGCGAGCGGGCAAAGGCGACAGCCGAACGAGACAATCGGGAAGCCGTGCCGCTACAAGCCCGGATCGAGCAGATGCTGACGGAAGCGAGGGTGATCCTGCCCGGAGCGCAGGCGCTGATGGGCTTTCAGCTCGTGATCGTGCTCACCAGCGCGTTCGACACTTTGCCGCAATCCTTGCGGTTGCTGCATGGGGCGGCGCTGCTCTGCGTGGCGCTATCGGTCGTGCTGCTGATCACGCCGGCGGCGCTGCATCGCATCGTTTGGGCCGGAGAGGACAGCGAGACGCTGCTGCTGATCGGCGGCCGTCTCACCGTCGCCGCGCTCTTGCCGCTCGCTCTCGGCATGACCGCCGACGCCTATCTCGTGTTTGCGCGCATCTTCGACAGCACGGGTCTGGTTGTCGCATTGTCGGCCGGTCTGTTGCTGCTACTGCTTGCGCTCTGGTTCGGGTGGCCGCTGGCCGGCCGCAAGCACCGGGACGCGCTTTCCGAGGCCGGTCTGAGCGGGGCCAAGTAGGTCAGCGGAGCAGCGCCGCGGCGGTTGGCGCGAAATAGGTGAGCACGCCGTTGCAGCCGGCGCGCTTGAACGCAAGCAGCGATTCCAGCACCGCGCGGTCGTGGTCGAGCCAGCCATTGCGGATGGCGGCCGTCAGCATCGCGTATTCGCCCGACACCTGATAGGCGAAGGTCGGCACGGCGAAGCGGTCCCGGACCCGGCGGATGATGTCGAGATACGGCATGCCGGGCTTGACCATCACCATGTCGGCGCCTTCCCTGAGATCGAGTTCGACCTCGCGCAGCGCCTCGTCGGTGTTGGCCGGATCCATTTGATACGTTTTTTTGTCGCCGCGTAGCGCGCCGCCCGAGCCGACCGCTTCGCGGAACGGACCGTAGAACGCGCTCGCGTATTTGGCCGCGTAGCTCATGATCCTGGTGTGGATCAGACCGGCCTCGTCGAGCGCCGTCCGGATAGCGCCGATCCGGCCGTCCATCATGTCGGAGGGCGCGATCACGTCGATCCCCGCCTCCGCCTGCAGCCGCGCTTGGCGGACCAGTACGTCGAGGCTCTCGTCATTCGCGACGTAGCCGTCGCGGATGACGCCGTCCTGGCCGTGATCGGTATAGGGATCGAGCGCCACGTCGCCGATCAGGCCGATGTCCGGGAATGCACGCTTGAGCAGCCGGGCCGACCGGCACATCAGATTGTCCGGATTGGTCGCTTCGGTCCCTTCCGCGTCCTTCTTGGCGGCGGGGGTCGCCGGGAACAACGCGATCGCGGGAATCCCCAGCGCGGCGGCCGGGGCGATATGCGCCTCCAGCCGGTCGAGCGTCACCCGGTGGACGCCGGGCATGGAGGCGACCTCCGTCTGCAAGCCGCTGCCCTCGATGACGAAAACCGGCCAGATCAGGTCGTCGACCGAGAGGCGATGCTCGGCGACCAGCCGGCGCGTCCAGGCGTCATGCCGGTTCCGGCGCATGCGGGTTGCGGGAAAGCGGCCGGCTGTCATTCTCGCGGACCTCCGTCTGTGCTGCCTCGGCCGGGCTTGCGGCGGCCAAACCGGGGAGACCGAACATCGGCCCGTTTCTCGCGCTTCTGGCGTGGCTCGCCAATGCCCAACTCGCCCCGGAGCATGTGCGGATCGCGGGGCCGGGCGGCGTGACGCTCGAGGCCGCGCTGGTGCGGCCGGCCGGTCCGGTCAGGGCGCCCGCCGTGGTCGCGCTGCATGGCTGCGGCGGCCCGTTCCCGAGCCGCGACGGGCCGTGGGCGCAATTGCTGTCGGAGCGAGGCCACATCGTGCTGCTGCCGGACAGCTTCGGTTCGCGCGGGCTCGGCTCGCAGTGCAGAAACGGCCACCGGACCGTGACCCCGGCCGGATTGCGGCGAGGGGACGCGATCGCGGCGGCGCAATGGCTGGCCGCGCAGCCCGGCACGCCCCCGGGCGGCGTCACGCTGATGGGCTGGTCGAATGGCGGCAGCACCGTGCTGCGCGCCGGGCAGGCATCGCCCGGGCTGCCGCCCGGGTTGTTTCGCAATCTGGTCGCCTTCTATCCCGGCTGCAGAGGGCCGGCGGCCAACCCCTCCTGGAGTCCGGCGGCGGCTTTGCTTCTGTTGATCGGCGAGGCGGACGATTGGACGCCGGCCGAGCCCTGCCGCGATCTCGCCGCGCGCTTTCCGGGGCGCATCACGCTCGTTACGTATACAAGCGCCTTCCACGATTTCGACGCCGCCGAGGCGCCGGTTCGGCTGCGCACCGGACTCGCGAGCACGGCCGACCGCTCCGGCTTTGCCCATACCGGCACCAATGTCGGCGCGCGGGACGATGCGCGGCGACGGGTGCCGTCCTTCATCGAAGCGACGGGCGGTCCGCAGTAGCGCTGCCGTGCTTTCTGTTGGCAACGGCACGTTCGACGCTCCATAGTTCGGCGATGGATCGAGCGTTCTGCAGCGTCCGCGGTAACTGATCGGTAGCCGCCCAGTATGGCCAGTCAGTTTCGACGCGATCCGTCCGCGACGGCAATCACCCGCAAGTTATACCCCGGCGCGTTGCCGGGCGAAGCAGGGCCACCTGCCAGCAACGTCGGTTTGAACGAAACGGTCGGGCGCGCGGCCGTCACGGGGCCGTCGCGGACGGGCGACTACCGGAAGGACATCGACGGACTTCGCGCGGTCGCGGTCACGTCGGTGGTGCTGTTTCACGCCGGACTGTTCCCGTTCAGCCGCTCGGGTTACGTCGGGGTCGACATCTTCTTCGTCATCTCCGGCTATCTCATCGGCGGCATCATCCTGCGCGGCGCGCGCGCGGGACGGTTCAGCTACGGCGAATTCTATGCCCGCCGGGCACGCAGGATCTTGCCGGCGCTGATTGCGGTGGTTCTCGCGGCCTGCGCCGCCGGCTGGTTCCTGCTGGGACCCGCGCAATTCCAGGCGCTCGGCACCTCCGCCTTCTCCGCCCTGCTGGCGGTCTCCAATTTCAGTTTCTGGCGATTCAACGACTATTTTCAAACGGACTCGGGGCGCATTCCCCTGCTCATGACTTGGTCTCTGGGCGTGGAAGAGCAGTTCTACCTGTTCTTTCCGCTGATCGCGCTCGCCATTTCGCGTTGGTCCACCCGAACCATCTCGCTGGTTTTCATCGCCGTGACCCTGAGTTCCTTCCTGATCTGCGTTTTGGCGAGTTATTATGGTCCGGCGGCCGCGTTCTACCTGGTTCCCTTCAGGGCCTGGGAGCTTGGCGCGGGCGTGCTCGTCGCGCACATGGAGGCGGTCGGCGGCCGGCTGCGATCCCGCTTGCTCGCGCAACCGGCGCAGGACGCGTTGGGAGCGACCGGCGCCGCCGCGCTTGTGGTGGCGATGGTCGGCTTCGACGACACCGTCCCATTTCCGGGCCTCGCCGCCGCCGTGCCGGTTCTTGGAACGGTCTGCCTGCTTTGCGCCGGGTCCAGCCGGGTCAATCGGAAACTGCTTTCATTGCGTCCGATCGTGTTCATCGGCTTGGTGTCCTATTCCTGGTATCTCTGGCACTGGCCGCTGATGAGTTTCGTTCGAAACGTCGCTTTCATCGATCCGCCGTTGCTCGTCATGCTGCCCGTCGCGGCCCTCTCGTTCGGGATCGCGGTCCTTTCGTGGCGCTTCATCGAACAACCGTTCCGGCGCGGGCCGTTCCGGGTGCGGCGCACCCTTCTCGGCTATGGCGGCGCGGTCTCCGTTGCCGCGAGCGTTGCCTTGGCGATCAAAGCCGGCGCCGGTTTTCCGCACCATCTCCCGCCCGAAGCATCCGCAATCGAGGCGGCGCTCAGGGCGGGATTGCAGCGTCCCTGCCTGAGCGCCTGGGGAGACGACAAGCCCGATCCGCCCCCGGCCTGCGCGCGCACCCTCCCGGGAAGGCCAACCGTTATGCTCGTGGGCGATAGCCACGCCTGGGCACTCGGGGACGGTCTGCGGGCCGCCGCGGAACGGCAGGGCTGGGGGTACGAGATCCTCACCAAGTCGGCGTGCCGGCCGATGCTCGGTGTCACGGTATGGAGGCGTGCCGAGCCTGAACTCGCGGGCGCCTGCGCGGCTTACATGACCGCGGCCTTCGAGCGCGCGAAGGCCGACCCCGATGTCCGAACCGTGATCCTCGCCGGCTTGTGGCCGATCCCGGACGCTCCCTCTCCGGCCGAGCGTTTCGCGCCGGTCGTGCCCTATTCCGGGGAAGGGAGCACGGTCGAGCTGCTTCATTTCGGGTTGAAGCGGGCGGTCGCCGCGTTGGTGGCGGCCGGCAAGCACGTGGTCGTCGTCGGGGACGTGCCGAGATGGCGGTTCGACGCCAGTCAGATTGCGCTCACCAGGACCATCCCTGGCCGTGCGGCTTTGGCTCCCTGGCTGTGGAGCCGGGCCCCGGGCGGCTTCCCCGAACAGCCTGGGCGCGATCTTCTTTATCAACCGGATCAGCGCAACATCGACCTGTTCCGCGCCCTCGGGAGGGAGGAATCGGTCACCTATGTCGATCTGTTTCCCCGGTTCTGCCCGGACGAGCGGTGCTTCTTCGAGCGCGACGGCACGTTGATGTATATCGATACCGGCCATCTCTCGGCCGAGGGCGCCCGGTTCGCGCTGCAGGATCTGCGCCTCGATTGAGGGTTGGGCTTGAGGGAGGGCGGTTGCGGATCGCCCTTGCGGCGATGCGGGGTGTGCCGCCTTACCCCGTGTGATAGGAACCGCGCCGACGGCACCCATCTCTGGGGCTTGGCGGCAAAGGAGCACCCCGATGAACGAACAAACGCCGAGCGCGAGCCGCCAGCGGTTCTTCGGCGCGTCCCTCGCCGAGACCGATCCGGAACTCGCGGCGGCGATCCGCGGCGAATTGCACCGCCAGCAGGATGGCATCGAGCTGATCGCGAGCGAGAACATCGTCTCGGCGGCGGTTCTCGAAGCGCAAGGCAGCGTGCTGACCAACAAATATGCCGAAGGCTATCCGGGCAAGCGCTATTACGGCGGCTGCGCGCAGGTCGACATCGCCGAAACGCTCGCGATCGAGCGGGCGAAGAAGCTGTTCGAGTGCGGGTTCGCCAACGTCCAGCCTAACTCCGGCAGCCAGGCCAACCAGGCGGTGCTGCTGGCGCTGATCCCGCCCGGCTCGACGATTCTCGGCATGAGCCTCGCCTCCGGCGGCCATCTGACCCACGGCGCGGCGCCGAACCTGTCCGGCAAGTGGTTCCGCGCCGTGCAGTACGGCGTTCGGCGCGAGGATGGGCTGCTCGACTACGAGGAATTGGAGCGGCGCGCGCGCGACGAACAGCCGAAACTCATCATCGCCGGCGGCTCCGCCTATCCACGCGTTATCGACTTCGCGCGTATCCGCCGGGTGGCGGACGAGGTCGGCGCGTATTTCATGGTCGACATGGCGCATTTCGCGGGGCTGGTCGCGGCCGGCGTGTACCCGACGCCGCTGCCGCACGCGCATGTCGTTACCACCACCACCCACAAGACGCTGCGTGGGCCGCGCGGCGGCATGGTGCTGACGAACGACCCGGAGATCGCGAAGCGGATCAACTCCGCGGTGTTTCCGGGATTGCAGGGCGGCCCGCTGATGCATGTGATCGCGGGCAAGGCGGTCGCCTTCGCCGAAGCGTTGCGGCCGGAGTTCCGCGCCTATCAGCGTGCGGTTGTCGACAATGCGCGGGTGCTCGCCGAAACGCTGGTGGAGCAGGGGCTGGCGATCGTCACCGGTGGCACGGACAGCCACCTGATGCTGGTCGATCTTCGCCCCAAGCGAGCGACCGGCAAGGCCGCCGAGGCTTCGCTGGAACGCGCCGGCATCACGGCAAACAAGAACGCGATCCCGTTCGACCCGGAAAAGCCCGCGATCACCTCCGGCGTGCGTCTCGGCACGCCCGCCGCCACCACGCGCGGCTTCGGCCCGGCCGAGTTCCGGGAGGTCGGGCGAATGATCGCCGAGGTGCTGGACGGCCTCGCGCAGTCGAACGACGGCAGCAACACGGCCGCCGAGACGGCGGTCGGCGCGCGGGTGCAGGCGCTGTGCGCGCGGTTTCCGGTCTATGGCGGGCGATAGCGGCTTTGGGGTGGTGGGCACAAGGCGCAAGCTCCAAGCCGGTAATCCGGAGTTTGCTGGATGCCCAATGAGGGAGTCGTCCTCGACGATCTGCGCGAGCAGTTCGCGCGGGTGAACGACAAGCTCGACCGGAAGAGGGGCGACATGAGCAACCCCATACTCCGCGTCTCCGTGCTGGGGGCGGAAGCCGGGCAGGTTCGGATTGGGCTCGCCGAAGTGAACGGCCGACTCGACCGCATCGAGGCTCGCTTGGAGCGGATTGAACGCCGCCTCGACATCGTGCCGGCGGCGTAGGATCTACTCGGCCAGCTCGTTCAAGTCGGCGAGCGCCACCTCCACGAACCGAAGCAGCTCCGGCTCCGC
>JAFAXA010000210.1 GCA_019241425.1 Acetobacteraceae bacterium
CTGGTGTCGCGCACCCACGGTTCGTGGCTGTTCCTCGGCGAGATCTATACGACGTTGGCAATCACCCCGGACCCGCCGCACGCCGATCGCTGCGGCAGTTGCACGCGCTGCCAGACGGTGTGCCCGACGGCGGCATTCGCCGCGCCCTACCGCCTCGATGCGACGCGCTGCATCTCCTATCTCACCATCGAGCACGCAGGGCCGATCCCGCATGCGCTGCGGCCGCTGATGGGCAACCGCATCTATGGCTGCGACGACTGCCTCGCGGTCTGCCCGTGGAACCGTTTCGCGCGCCCGACCACCCAGGAAAAGCTGCGCGGCCGCGGCGATCTCGCGGCGCCGAGACTGGCGGAACTGGCGAGGCTCGACGACCTCGCGTTCCGGCGCCATTTCGCGGGTTCGCCGGTTAAGCGCATCGGCCGCGATCGGTTCGTTCGCAACGTTCTCAACGCGATCGGCAACTCCCGGGATCCCTCGCTGCTGCCGGTCGCGGCGCGTCTCGCAACGGACGCCGACCCTGTGGTGGCCGAGGCGGCCGTGTGGGCGGCCGGACGGCTGCGGTCGGGCGATGCCGTTCCTGCTGAAACGTAGCTTCTCGCTTGCCGGGCACCGTACGAGCGTGGCGCTGGAACCGGAATTCTGGGCTGCCCTGGAACGGATCGCCGGAGAGCGCCGCTTCCCACTCTCCGCGCTGGTTGCCGAGGTGGATGCGGCGCGCTCCCCCGGCCGGTCGCTTGCATCGGCCTTGCGTGTGAAAGCATTGGGGGCGGCGCGCTCCGGCGCTTAATTTAACGAACGCGCAACGTGTGCTGACGCAGATTTCCGACCGGCGTCGAACGGACGCGCGCGGTGCAGGAAAAGCCGTCTATGAACCAGTTCAGCCGTTTCACCCCTGCGCGTGGCGGGGATATCAGCCCGCTCGTGCTGTCGGACCGGCTGCTCACCCTCGCGCAAGAGGCGTATGAGGCGGGCTATCAGGCGGCCGCCCGGCGGCTCGTCAGTCTCGCCTTCAGCGTGCTCGACGCCAAGCTGCGCGAGCGGGCGAGCGAGGCGGCGGTGGCCTGACCGCCGGATCCCAGCCCTGGCGCGCGTGCCCGGTGTCGGCGACTCGAGCGCACGCCCTCGCGTCGGCGTGCAGGGCGCCTCATTGCGCGGGGGACCAGTCCGAAGTCGGATCATAGGCAAGGATCGATCGCACCGCCTTGTCGGTCGTTTGGCCGAGGTCACGCTGCAACACGCGCCCGTCCGGTCCCACAAGGAAGGTCATGACGCCCGTCGCGCCGTAATCGGCGGCCCAGGCAATGATGGCAAACCCATCGGTCATCTGGTCATCGTCTGGGATGTAAGATTTCGCCCCACCCGGAGCAGACGATCCCTGAGCGGTCAGCACACGAAAATAATAGCCGTGGAAAGGCTCGGACTGTAACGAGCCGAAGGCGGAACGCGGCGAGGAACCCTTTGGAAGCGCCAGAGGGGACTTGCCGGCCTTCGCGGCGGTATCGCGGTCCCACCAAAGGCCGTCGGTGCTGCCCGGCGTACTCTCGATGTATCGCGCGTAGAGCGGAGCATTCGAGGGCGACTTGAAGCGCGTTGCGTATACACGCTGTGCGGCGACGAGGGCGTGCAACGTGTCTATTGCCGTAAGCTCGTCGGTTCCGATGCGGCGCGCCACAATGCGCGCCCGGCCATCTGCGACGCCGAACGACCACTTGCCGTCGGCCTGCGTCAGTTCGAACGGAAACGGCCACTGCTTGTGACCGAGGAGGAGCCAGACACCCCCTTTTGCATCCGTCACGAGGCTCAATTGCTCGGCTATGGCTTTGGCGGCGTGCTGTTGTTCGGTTCTGGCAGTCGCCTGATCGGGGCTGGTGAACAAATCCTGGGCGTCGCTGCCGAAAAGTCCGATGAGCCCGTCAGGGTTCGACTGAGCGAGCGCGGCTTTCAAGGCGGCAACCGCCGCTTGCGGGCTTTCGAAGCTGGCGGGCCCCGTCGATGCGCTCGACGCTTCCGTATTCTCGGTTTGGGCCGCCGCCAGGGAAACTCCAAAGGGGAACGTCCCCAAGGCCAAGCCGGCGGTGAATGCCGCGAGTCGGGTCGTTCGCATTGGTCGTTCCTTATCGCCGCCGCTCGTTCGCTGCTCGGCCATTGGCGGCTTGTCGTTCGCGGCGCGGTGGGCCCGAATTGGGGCGATGCAAGCTCGCATTGCCGCGCTCCTGCGCCCGCTCAGCCTGGCTTCGCGGTTGATCGATACCGGCGAACGCGCTTCCGCCACGAGGCTCGTTTCCCGGCCCGGCATTGGCCATGGACCGTCTTCCGCCCCCTTCGAACCCCGGCCGGTTCTCGCTCGCGGCTTGGCCCCGGTCTGCGAACTGGTTCTCACCGCCATTCCGCGGACCCTCGCCGCCATTCCGCGGACCCTCGCCGCCATTCCGCGGACCCTCGTCGCTGCCCGCGGCTCCGGCCTGGTTCGGGCGGCCGTTTTCGCCGCCGTTCTGCGGGCGGCCGCCGCGATCGGCGGTGTTGGCCGGGCTCGGACCGCGGTTCCCGGCGCCGTTCTGCGGGCTCTCGCCCCGGCCCGCGGGGTTAATGGCTTCGCCCTGGCGACGGTTCTCGGCATTCCCCAAAGAGGGGTTTTGGCCGGGAGGCGCGTGGCTTGCCGTGGCCGCGGGCTGCGCCGATGAGGGCTGCGGCTGCGGGCTGCCGCTCGTCGGGTTATGAGGGCTGTAAAGAAGCCCGTTGGGATTAGGCGTGCCAGGGGGCGGCAGGCCGTGATTGTTGGCATTCATGACGGCCGGGGCGGCGGGGTGCCAGATATTCGCGCCGTTATGCTGGAACGTGTTGAAGTGATTGTTGATGTTGTTGACGTTCACGTTGGTGACGTTGCCGCCGCCGCCGAGCGCGCCGCTCACGATCGAGCCGCTTGCCCAGGACAGGCCGAAGCCGACCGCCGCACCGAAAACCGCGCCCGTGAAGAAGGGCGCCGCGGGCGAGACATAGGCGGGGTAAGGCGGCGAGTAGGCGAAGGGCGGCGGCCCGCCGACCGCGACAGGGTTGACGACAACGGCGGGGTCATATTGCGGAACGTAGAGAACGGTCGGGTTTGCCGACTGAATCTGGATAACGGGAGCCGCCGCGGTGACGACGACCGGCCGGGTCGCTGGCACAGTTGCCGGGCCCGGCGCGGTCGATGCGGCGGGCTGCGCATTTTGCACCGCGACCGTCACCTGGCTGTTCGACGTCAGATTTCCCGCCGCGTAGGACCGCTGACGAAATCTCTGGATCGCCGCCATCACGTCCTGCTGCTGGGTGATGACGGCGTTGCCGAGTTGCTGTGTCCAATCGAGGTCGCTGTCCATCATCCGGATGACGTCCGGATAGTTCAGCAGACTTACCACGCTCGGATCCCAGGTCGAGGGCGGGGTCGCTGAGGGATTCTTGCTGTGCTCCCCGAGGAATCGCTTGGCCTCGACGATTTCCGCCGGCTCCGTCGACGCAGGCAGTACGATCGCAAGCAGCGGGTCGGAATAGAGTGCAATTCGCGCAACGAGTTGGTCCAGTTCCGCGGGCGAAAGAGTGCCGCCCGCGCCCGCCGCCCGCTGCGTGGCGGACGTTTGCGCATCGGCCACGCGCACCGCAAGGAACTGCGAAGGGAGAATTGTCGTCGCGGCAAGAAGCGCGGCCAGAGCCCGGCCCCCGGGGCGGCGAAGATGCCAAACGGCATGGCCGCCGGTTTTCCTGGAACGCTGTTCCATCAACGCCTCGTTCTTTTCGGCCGTGAAAGTAAGCACCACGCGCGTCAACCCGGCCGGGGATCACCTTGGAAATCGCCGACCGTTCATTCCACCCTGTATGACGGATTGAGGTCACCGGCTTCAGCTTTGCGCCGGCTGGTTCTCTACTGGTCCGTATCGAAGATGATCGATGGGGCGCCCCGGCAAGTCAACGGGGCGGCGCTTCTACCACTTCGAAAGTTATGTGACGAAATGTCAGGCGGCCACCTGCCGGCTCGCGATGTCGTAGCGAAAGCCGGCGGGGTCCAGGCAATCCGCCTCGCCGTTCGGGGTCATCGCGCACGGATACATCAGGAAATTCGCGTTCATCGGATGGGGCGCGCCCGGCAGGGCGATGTCGGTCGCGTGATTGAAGCCGACCCAGTTGCCCTCCCAGGCGCCGAACGAGCGCGCGCGTAGCGCTGCCACGCCCGGGTCATCCACGGGGAGTTTCGCTTCCAGCACGACCTTGCGGACATCGGCCGGATCGAGCGGCAGCCAGCCCGCGCCCTCGACAAACGCCTCCGCCCGGCAATGCTGGGCTTTGGTCACCGTCGCACCGCTGGTGCCGAGGCAGGGATACTGCCGGGATCCTGCGACGCGAATGCCGTAGACGTCGCGCGCCGGAATGCCGGCGGCGCGGGCGAGGCCCACCATCAGACCGTTGATGTCGGCGCATTTGCCGCCGAGCCGCCCGCTTTCGAGTAGCGCACGGATGTCCCCGGTGCCGCAGCCGCGTGTTTCGGGATCCCGGAACGTGCGCTCGACCACCCACTCGTGGAGGGCGCGCAGCCGCGCCCGGTCGCCCTCGATCCCGGCGGTCACGCGCTCGGCGGTCGCGCGCACGATCCCGTCGGTCGGCAAGCTTGCGGTGGGCGCGGTCCAGAAATCACGCTCGGCGGGGCTCAGCGACGCCGGTTCCGCCGCCGCACGATCGCGGGCCGACACGACCTGCACGATGTCGGCGGTGTGCGCCCCCGGCGCCCCGCGCCACGCGACGCGCAGCATCGGCGCGCCGTAGCGTTCGTCACGGACCAGTTCGCTCGATTGCCCGCCGCTGGTCCAGCGCGGCGCCTCGGCGCGCTGATAGTCGCCGAGCGTTTCGGCGAGCGGCACCCAGAGCGTCGCGGGGCTTTCCGGATCGGCTAGCGTGATCCGCGTCGTCAACTCGAACCGCCGCCAGCCCGCGTCGGACGGCGCGTCCCCCGCGCCCTCGGCCCGGACCCGCCAGGCCGGCGCCGCGAGCGGCATGGCGGCGGCTGCTTGCAGCAACAGACGACGTTTCATGGCCGCACTCCGATTTCAATCATCCCGGATTTCCCGGCTTGTATAGCCCTGCGCAAACAGCAACGCACGGAGGTCGGTATGGTCGATGCGCGCCGCGACTTCCGCCGCCACCACGGGCTTGGCGCGGAACGCGACACCGAGGCCCGCTTCGCGCAGCATCGCCAGATCATTCGCACCGTCGCCGATCGCCGCCGCGGCGTCCGGCCCGACGCCGAGCGCGGCCGCCCGCGCCAGCAATGTGTCGAGCTTGGCGTCGCGGCCGACGATCGGCTCGGCGACGGCCCCGGTCAGCGTTCTGCCGTCATCGAGCAGGATGTTGGCGCGCTGCCGGTCGAAGCCGGTCAACGCCGCCACCCGTTCGGTGAAGAAGGTGAAGCCGCCGGAGACCAGTGTCGTATCGGCGCCATGCGCCCGCATGGTGGCGACCAGCGCCCGCGCGCCGGGCGTCAGCGCAACTCTGTTCCAGGTCGCATCGAGCGCCGATAGCGGCAATCCCCGGAGCATGCCGACCCGCGCACGGAGGGCCGCCGGAAAGTCCAGTTCGCCATTCATGGCCCTGGCCGTGATGGCGGCGATCTCCGCTTTCAGCCCGGCAAAGTCCGCGAGTTCGTCCAGCGTCTCGCCGGTGACGATCGTACTATCCATGTCGGCGACCAGCAGGGCCTTGCGGCGGCCCGCCGCGCGCACCGGCAAGGCGTCCACCGGCGCGCCCTCCAGCGCGGCGCGCACCGAAGGCATGTCAGGCGCGGCGGGGCAGGGGATGTCGGCGGCTTCGCCGTCCGCCAGTGTGACGGGGGCGCCGCCGCGCACCGCGTCCCGCACCCGCGCGAGGAGGGCTGGCGAAAGGCTCGCGGATGCGCGAGGAGCAACCAGCGTGAGGACGAAATCCATGGACGGCGCAATCTGGCCGCACGGTCCGGCGCGTGCAAGGCGCTGACCGCGCACCGGGCCGGGCGCTGCTCGTCGCCGGGCCGACATGCAGCGGCAAGTCCGCGCTCGCCCTGCTGCTCGCAAACCATCTCGGCGGGACGATCATCAACGCGGATTCCATGCAGATCTATCGCGAACTGCGCGTGCTGACCGCCCGGCCGACGGCGGCGGACGAGGCGCGTGTGCCGCATCTGCTGTACGGCGTCCGCCCGGCAAGCGAGGCGGGGAGCGTCGCTTGGTGGCGGGCGGCGGCGCTGGCAGCGATGGCGGTCTCCCGCGACGGCGGGCGGGTGCCGATCCTGTGCGGCGGCACAGGGATGTATCTGGCGTCGCTCACGACCGGGCTGGCGGCGGTTCCCGATCCCGGGGCGGCGGCGCGGGCGGAGGCGCGCGCCTTGCTGGCCGAACTGGGCGCCCCCGGTCTGCACGCAAGGTTGGCCGCGCATGACCCGGCGAGCGCATCCCGGCTGCGGCCGAGCGACGGCCAGCGGGTGGCGCGGGCCTGGGAGGTGTGGCGCGGCACCGGCCGCGGCTTGGCGGCGTGGCAGGCGGAGCGGAGGACGGCGCCGCCGGACTGGACCTTCGCGGCCATCCTGCTCGACCCGCCGCGTCCCGCTTTAAGGGCGGCGATAGCCGAGCGTTTCGCGGCGATGCTGCGGGAGGGGGCGCTCGAGGAAGTGCGGGCGGTGCGCGCGCTCGGCCTTTCGCCCGCGCTGCCTTCCATGCGGGCGCACGGCGTGCCGGAACTCTCCGCGTATCTGGACGGAGCGATCACGCTCGATGACGCAGCGTCGCGCGTCGTGGCGGCGACCGGCCGCTACATCAAGCGGCAGGCGACATGGTTCCGCCACCACCCGCTCGCCGCCGGTCAGCGAACGATTGGTGCGCGCTGGAAGGAAGGAGCGCAATTTCCGGAAAACCACATGGCTGATTTGCGCTCTTTTCTTTATGGCCCGGTTGACGGCCCGGCGATGTGTCCATATGCGTCCGCGCAGCATCCGGGGATGAGAGATGACGGCTGAGCACGGGCAGAGCGGCGCGGAGATCCTGTTGCGGGCGCTTGCCGAGCAGGGCGTCGAGGTCATCTTCGGCTATCCAGGCGGAGCCGTCCTGCCGATCTACGATGCGCTGTTTCAGCAAAACGCGATCCGCCACGTGCTGGTGCGCCACGAGCAGGCGGCGGTGCACGCGGCCGAGGGCTATGCCCGCAGCACTGGCAAGGTCGGCGTGGTGCTCGTGACCAGCGGCCCCGGCGCGACCAACGCGGTGACCGGCCTTGTCGATGCGCTGATGGACAGCGTTCCGGTGGTTTGCCTGACCGGGCAGGTGCCGACGCATCTGATCGGAAACGACGCGTTCCAGGAAGCGGACACGACCGGCATCACCCGCCCCGCGACCAAACACAATTATCTGGTCAAGCGACCGGAGGATCTCGCCCGCGTCATCCACGAGGCGTTCTACGTGGCCCGCAACGGCCGGCCCGGCCCGGTCGTCGTCGATCTGCCGAAAGACGTGGTGATCGCGAAGGCGCCGTATGCCGAGGCGCCGACCGCCGCCCATCGCAGCTACCGCCCGCAAACGGAACCCGACCCGGAAGTGGTCCGGCGAACGATTGCGTTGCTGAAAGCGGCGAAGCGGCCGGTGATCTACACCGGCGGCGGCGTGATCAACGCGGGCGAGGACGCATCGCGCGCGCTCATCGAGTTCGTGCGGCTGACGGGATTTCCGTGCACCAGCACGCTGATGGGGCTCGGCGCCTATCCGGCGCCCGATCCGCAGTTCCTCGGCATGCTCGGGATGCACGGCACGTACGAGGCGAACCTCACGATGCACGGCAGCGACGTCATGCTGAATGTCGGCGCGCGGTTCGACGATCGGGTGACCGGACGGCTGAACGCCTTCAGCCCGGACGCCAAGAAGATCCACATCGACATCGATCCGTCCAGCATCAACAAGAACGTGGCGGTGGATCTGCCGCTGGTCGGCGACGCCGGGCGCGTGCTGCGGGCGCTGATTGCCGCGTGGCGCGTCGACGAGAAGCCGGCGCAGACGCAGGCGCTCGCGTCCTGGTGGCGTCAGATCGACGCATGGCGCGACAAGCGCTCGCTGCGCTTTACGCAGAACATGCAGCCGGGCAGCGTCATCAAGCCGCAATACGCGATCCAGCGATTGTACGAAATCACCCGCGAACTCGGGCGCGACACGTTCATCACCACGGAGGTCGGCCAGCATCAGATGTGGGCCGCGCAGTTCTTCCTGTTCGACAGGCCCAATCGCTGGATGACCTCGGG
>JAFAXA010000246.1 GCA_019241425.1 Acetobacteraceae bacterium
GGGGCTTGCCTGCATCGCGGGGGTGTTCGCCTGGGCCTCGTTCGGCCTCAACGACGCCTCCGACGCGCTCTATGCGCGGGCGCTCGCGGCGCCGCCCGCACAGATGCCGCGCATCGTTCGCGCGAGCGCCGTGCAGCCACCGCCACCGCCGCCCTCGCCGGAACCGGGCGCGCGCGACCGCCTGCGCCGCTTTCTGCAGCCCGAGATCGACGCGGGATTGGTGACGGTGGGCGGCACCGAAGCGACACCGGTGGTGCGTATCGCGGCGAGCGGTATGTTCGGCCCCGGCTCGGCGACCGTGCAGCCGCGATTTGCTTCCTTGCTCGACCGCATCGGCGCGGCGCTGAAAACCGAGCGCGGGCCGGTCGACGTGGTGGGCTACACCGATAACCAGCCGATCCGCACCCTCGCCTTTCCCTCGAATTTTCAACTCTCCTCCGCCCGCGCCCATGCCGCGGCCTCACTGCTCGCGCACGGCATCGACGACCCGGGCAGGCTGACGCCGCAAGGCCGCGCCGACGCCGACCCGATCGCGCCCAACACCACCGAAGCGGGACGCGAGCAGAACCGGCGGATCGAGGTCGTGCTGCATCGGGTGGGGTAGGTGACGACGGCGGTAGGGTTCTACGGGAAGATCCCCTCGCGCGGCGACTTCGTGCGCGCGGGATTGCCGAGCAGCTTCGTCGAGCCGTGGGACGCCTGGTTGCAAACGGTATTGCCCGCAGCGCGGGCGACGCTCGGCGACGATTGGGATGCGGTATGGCTGAAGGCGCCGGTTTGGCGCTTCTTACTACCGGCCGGCCACTGCGGGCCTGCGGCAGTGCTCGGCCTTTGGATGCCGAGCGTGGACGCCGCCGGGCGGCAATTTCCTCTAACTTTTGCCGCGATGCTGCGTTCCGACACGCATCCGAAAATCGAAGCGGCCAAACTATGGCTTGATCAGATGGAGACGGCGGGCCGCGAGGCGATTGCTTTCGATTTCTCCCCTCAGGATTTAACGGCCAATGTATCTCGCCATTCTGCAATTCTACGGCCCCTAGAATGTGACGGCGCGGGTCGGGGCCGTCTTGGCCGTCAGGGCGCAACTCATCAACTCGGTCGGTGGTGGATCGATGGCGGTCAAGCCCTGAATGTATGCTCGACTGAGCTTAGGCTACTTCCTGAAATCGAACGCTTCCGCGCCATGTTGCGAGCCGAGGCCTTGTTCAAGGCGCAATGACGCACTCGCTTCCCCTGAACGGAACCGCGGTGACGCGGTCACCGGGACGCGATCAAGATGGAGCATCACGAACGCGTTCTGGACTTGAACCAGTCATGGATGTCACCCTTCGGACTTGGACGGCACGCTTCAAGGGTATTATCTGAAACGGCAATGTGACCTACCTGGCTTATCTCCCGCTTCTTGCCCCCGCGTTTGAAAGCGATCCCATACCCCACATGAGGCCAGGAAACACTGTTCGCGGCTTTGTCGGGCGGAGGATCGTCAAAACTGAGTTCTGCGACCCATTCGCCTGCGTTTCCGTGAAAGGAGCCCTTTTGTGTCGCTTGCCACTCCACCGGCGTATGCTGCTTTCCGGTGACGACGCTTCGAGCTTCGAGGGTAATCGCAAAATCTTCCTTTTTGAACTGAACTTCTGGAAAACCCCAGTTCTTGAGTGACCGATTGATCTCTAGGATTCCCCGTTCTCGTGCACACTCGCTCTCGTTCGAGAATGACGAAATCCGACTTTTTTCTCTTTCATGTGGAATCCGGAGGTCAACATCCGTTTCGGAACGGAACTTTGGTAGTGGATCCAGTGCCTTCGCCATGAGCAGAGACCCCTTACTTAGGAATACCTCATCCCTCAGCATTTATCGAACCTTTGACTTCGGAAGCTTTTTTACCGAAGGCTGAAGATTACGAAGCCTTAGTTCCGCAAGCTACTGCGCAAAATACTCTCGCTTGCACTCAGACGCCCTATGCCGGTCAGCCAATCGGCTCAGCTCACCTGCGCCAAACCGAGGTCATACGTCACGCTCGCAGCATTCCCGGCCTTACCCTCCGCTCCCATCGGCGTGACCTTATACTCCACCTTCGTGAAATTCAGCGACAGCGACTCCGACGGCCGATCGCCGCCGCTGCTCGTCGAGAAGCCGCTGACCATCGTGTTGGTCAGCGTAAGCTGCAAATAAACCTGCAACTTGCTCTTCTCCGTCCGGCAGAAGTCGAACTTGACCGTTTTGCCTTCGCCTTGCAGCGCCTCGTTCACCAGCTTCACGGACGACACGTCGTTGTCCTTCGTTACCGTCACTTCGCTGATGCTGGGCGCGGAGGCTTCCCGGTCCTCCGAACCGCCGACCGGGCTGGAGATGCCGCGGCCGACGCCCCATTGGAACGAGTTGACCTCGATCCACTTGGTGTGCCCGCTCTCGGTCACGTCGCCGTCGACGCCGTCATATTGCATGTAGATTGGCATATGTCGTTTCCTCCAAATCAGCTCAGTTCGTAGCGGAAGCTCTCGGCCGGACCCAACCCGACCGATACCTTCGAGATCGTCGCGCCCTCCGCGAGACGCGCCAGCGCCTCCGCGGAAAGCTCGGGCAGTAGCGTGCGCGACAGGATGTTCTCCACGTTGCGCGCGCCCGCGCTGCTTTCCGTGCAGCGCGAAGCGATCGTGTCCACCAGCTCCGGCGCGTAGTCGAAGCGCGCCCCGTAAGCCGCGCGCACACGCTTGCCGATGCGCCCGAGTTGCAGCGCCACGATCTCGCGTATGATGGCGTCCGACAGCGGCAGGTACGGCACCACCGTCACGCGGCCGAGAAACGCAGGCTTGAAGTGTTTCGCGAGTTCCGGCCGCAGCGCGTCGGCGAGACCGGCCGCGTCGGGCGCGGTCTCCGGGTCGGCAAAGAGTTTCGCGATCAGCTCGGTGCCGGCGTTCGAGGTCATGATCAGCACGGTGTTCTTGAAGTCGATGTCGCGGCCCTCGCCGTCCTTCATCATCCCCTTGTCGAACACCTGGAAGAACACGTCCTGCACGCCGGGATGGGCCTTCTCCATCTCGTCGAGCAGGATCACGGAATACGGCCGGCGCCGCACCGCTTCGGTCAGCACGCCGCCCTCCCCGTAGCCGACGTAACCGGGCGGGCTGCCCATCAGCAGGCTGACCTTATGCTCCTCCTTGAACTCGCTCATGTTGATGACGGTGAGGTTCTGCTCGCCGCCATAGAGCAGTTCCGCGAGCGTCAGCGCCGTTTCCGTCTTGCCGGTGCCCGATGTGCCGACCATCAGGAACACGCCGATCGGCTTCCGCGGATCGGTGAGGCCCGCGCGCGCGGTGCGGATCGCCTGCGCGACAGCCTCCAGCGCGTGCGACTGGCCGATCACCCTTCGCTCCATCGCCTCGCGCAGATTGAGCACGGTGCGAATCTCGTCGGCCTGCATGCGTCCGGCGGGGATTCCGGTCCAGCTCTCGACGATTTCGGCGATCGCTTGCGCGTCGACCACCGGAAAGATCAGCGGCTGCTCGCCTTGCACTTGCCGCAGCTCCGCGCGCAGCGCCGCGAGTTGCGTCCGCAGCGCGTCCTTGTCGGCCGGCGACGCCGCATCCTCGATCTGCCCGCGCGTTTCGGCGAGCGACGCCGCGAGCTTGCGCTCCGTTTCCCAGCGCGCTTCCAGCTCCGCCAATTCCCGAGCGGCCGCTTCGCGCTCGGCCGCGAGCTCCGCCCGCCGTGCCGCATGGTCGCTGCCCGAGGACGTTTCGCGTTCGAGGATACGGGTCTCCGTTTCGATCAGCGCGATGCGCCGCCGCCGATGCTCGACGGGCGCGGGTACGGCGGACTGGCTCATCGCCACGCGCGCGCAGGCCGTGTCGATCAGCGACACCGCCTTGTCGGGCAATTGGCGGCTCGGAATATAGCGCGCCGACAGCCGCACCGAAGCGGTCACCGCCTCGTCCAGGATGCGCACCTTGTGATGCGCCTCGAGCGTCGCGACGATGCCACGCACCATCGCGATCGCGGTCGCCTCCTCCGGCTCCTCGACCTTGACCACCTGAAAGCGCCTGGTCAGCGCCGCGTCTTTTTCGAAATACTTCTTATACTCGGCCCAGGTCGTCGCTGCGATGGTGCGCAGGTCGCCGCGCGCCAGCGCCGGTTTCAGCAGATTGGCGGCGTCGCCCTGGCCGGCCGCGCCGCCCGCCCCGATCAAGGTATGCGCCTCGTCGATGAACAGGATGATGGGCGCCGGGCTCGCCTTGGTTTCCTCGATCACCGACTTCAGACGGTTCTCGAACTCTCCCTTCACGCCCGCCCCGGCCTGCAACAGCCCGAGATCGAGCGTGCGCACGACCACGCCGCGAAGCGCGGGCGGCACGTCCCCTTCCGCCACACGCGCGGCAAATCCCTCCACCACCGCCGTCTTGCCGACACCCGCCTCCCCGGTGAGGATCGGGTTGTTCTGCCGCCGCCGCGTCAGGATATCCACGACCTGCCGGATTTCGGTGTCGCGCCCCAGGATCGGGTCGATCTTGCCGGCGCGCGCCCGCGCGGTTAGGTCGATCGTGAATTGCTCCAGCGCGCCGCCGCCGGGCGGCCGCGCTACCCCGTCGCCGCCGGTTCCAGCGGAAGCCGCCGCCCCGGCGGACACCGCAGCCGCGCTTTCCGCGGTGTCGGCAGTGATCGTCCGGATATCCCGGCGCAGTTGCTCAACTGGTATCTTCTGCAATTGGACCGAGGCGTCCCGCGCCCTGCGGGCAAGCGTCTCGTCGCTCAACAGCGCCCAAAGCAGGTGCCCGGACTGCACGCGCGCGAGCCCATGCTCCACCGAGGCCAGCAGCCACGCCTGCTTCGCGGTTTCGACGATTTCGGGTGACAGGCTGGGCGCGCGTGCGTTGCCCGTCTTCATGCGGTCGAGCGCACGGTTAAGATCAGCCATCAACCGCCCGCTATCGAGGTCGAAATGTCTGATGATGGCGCCCACGTCGCTGCCGGCGTCCCCGGCCAGTTGCAGCAGCCAATGCTCGACTTCCACGTTGTAATGCGTGCGCGACAGCGTCAGGCCGGCGGCCGCTTCGAGAGCGCGACGCGACAGATCGTTCAGCCGTCCCACCAGCAGCTTGAGATCTAACGCTGCCATCCAGACTCGGCCGACGAGGCCGCTCCTGCAGGTTGGCGCCCGGGTGCTACTGCCGTGCGAAGGGGCGAGACTATGCAGGCTATGCCAGACCCGTGCAAGATTGGAACGACCCAGGAATTTAAGCTGGGGGATCGATCGTCCCGATAGGAACGTAATGGAAGCGCTTTCCGCAGAGTTCGGCCTGGAGTCGCTGCTCGCGCCCTTCGCGGAAACTCGGACCGGCGATGATCTGCGGCAGGACACCAGTCCTCGCTCCCCGTATTTCCGCTTGCGTGATGCGCGCGCGGAGGCAAGGGCGGAGGAAAGACGAGCGGACGCGGGCGGCGACGAAATGGACGCCGAGAAGCTCCCTTCGGAGGCCGCCATCATGCAGCAGTGGCGGCTGGTGCATAGTCTCGCGTTGGAAACGATCCGGACGCGAAGCAAGGATCTCGAAATCGCCGCATGGTTGACCGAAGCTGCGCTGCGCCTGTCCGGTCTGGAGGGTTTTACGGCCGCAGTGCTCCTGATGGACGGACTGGTGGAGCATTTTTGGGACGGCCTCTATCCGCTTCCGGATGAGGAAGGAATGGAAACGCGCATCGCTCCGGTGGCGGGACTGAACGGCACGCTGACCCAGCCGCTGCGCCAGCTTCGCCTGTTCCACCGGCGTGACGGCGCTCCGCTCCGGTTCTGGCAGTTCGAGCAGGCGGCGAAGGCGGAAGGGAGAGGGGCAGACCGCAAGCGTTCTGAGGACGCCGGCCTGCCGCTGTTCGCCGAACTCGAAGAAGAAGCACGCGCGGCAAAGGCCGAGCTGGCGGCGCTTGCGCGCGCGGCGGACGCAGCGCTTGAGGCCTGGGGTTCATTGGGCGCCAGGCTGGATGCCCGTGCCGGCCCCGACAGCCCGGCGACCCACCAGGTGCGCGAGCTTCTCGTCGCGATAGGCAAGTTCGCGCATAGCTATGCCCCGGCTGCTCCACCCGTCGCCGAAGCGGCCTCGTTCGAGACGGCACAACAGCGGGAGGAGGCGGCGGAGACGCCCTCCGCGCCGAGCGCCGGTCCGGGGCACGGCCCGAGCCGCGAGGACATGCTCCGCGAGCTCGCCAGGATCGCCGAGTTCTTCCGCCGCACCGAGCCGCACTCGCCGCTCGCCTACACGCTCGAGGAGGCGATCCGGCGCGGGCGCATGGCCTGGCCGGAGCTGCTACAGGAGCTCATGCCGGATGCTACCGTGCGCAACGAGCTGCTCAGCAGGCTCGGCATCAAGCCGGGGGGCGACGTCGAGTAGACCGAGTGCTGGGCGGCCCGAAGCTTGCTTGGCGAGGCTCGATGGCCTAACCATGCCGTTTCGGTCGCTTACAGACCAGTGCCCGCGGGAGTTCTCCGATGAGTGGCAGCATCCATGAAAAGCTGAGCCGCGTCCGTAAGCCGCGCGTCCACATCACTTATGAGGTCGAAACCGAAGGCGCCCAGGTCGTTCGCGAGTTGCCGTTCGTGGTCGGCGTGCTCGGCGACTTTTCCGGCGACCCGACTCAGCCGCTCCGGCCCCTCTCCGAACGCAAGTTCATCCAGATCGACCGTGACAATTTCAACGATGTCATGGCCCGTCTCGCCCCGGGGCTGAATCTCAAGGTCGACAACAAGCTCGCCGATGACGGGACCCAGATGGCGGTCGACCTCAAGTTCAACAGCATGGACGATTTCGAGCCCGGCCGCATCGTCGAGCAGGTGCCGGCCCTCAAGGCGCTGCTGGAAACCCGCAACAAGCTGCGCGACCTGATGAGCAAGGTGGATCGCTCGGACGAGCTTGAGAACCTGCTGGAACAGGTGCTCAAAAACCAGGAGGAGTTGAAGGCATTGTCCGGAGAACTCGGCGTCGGCAAGGAAGGAGCCTGACCGATGTCGGGAGCCCAGGCCGCCCCGGCGGGCGCCGCCGCGGAAACCACCGGCGCCAGCCTGCTCGATCAGGTTGTCGGCGCGACCAAGCAGACCGAGCCCGAGCGGGCGCAGGAGCTGGTGCGCACGCTCGTCGAGCAGGCGCTCAGCGGCACCGTCACATTCGACCGCAATCTCACCCGCACCTTCGATAAGGCGATCGCGGCGATCGACGCCAAGCTATCGGCGCAGCTCAACGCGATCATTCACGCGCCGAAATTCCTGAAGCTGGAAGGGAGCTGGCGCGGGCTGAATCACCTCGTGATGAACAGCGAAACCGGAACCAGCATGAAAATCCGGGTGCTGAACGCCAGCAAGCGCGACCTCAATCGCGACCTGACCAAGGCGGTCGAGTTCGATCAGAGTCAGCTCTTCAAGAAGATCTACGAAAACGAGTTTGGTACGCCGGGCGGCGAACCGTACGGCGCGCTGATCGGCGACTACGAATGGACCAACCATCCGGACGACATCGAGACGCTCCGTCTGGTTTCCAACGTCGCCGCCGCCGGATTTGCGCCCTTCATTTCTGCGGCGGGCGCCGGCATGTTCGGGTTCGAGGACTGGACCGAACTTTCGAAACCGCGCGATCTCGCGAAGATCTTCGACAGCATCGAATACGCAAAATGGCGCAGCTTCCGCGACAGCGAGGATTCGCGCTTCGTTTCGCTGGTCCTGCCGCGCGTCATCGCCCGCCTGCCCTATGGGCGCGAAACAAAGCCGATCGACGAATTCGGCTACGAAGAAGCGCCGTTCGACCAGGCGGGCGCGGCGAAGTCAATGGGGCACCACGAGTATTGCTGGATGAATGCTGCCTACGTCCACGGCGCGCGCTTGACCGACGCGTTTTCAAAATACGGGTTCTGTACAGCCATTCGTGGGGCCGAGGGCGGCGGCAAGGTCGAGAACCTGCCGTCCCACAACTTCGTGTCCGATGACGGCGATCGCGACCTCAAATGCCCGACCGAAATCGGCATCACCGATCGCCGCGAGGCCGAGCTGTCCCGGCTCGGCTTCCTGCCGCTCTGTCATTACAAAAACGCCGATTACGCCGTCTTCTTCGGCGCGCAGACCGCGCAGAAAGCCAAGGAATACGATCGGCCGGCAGCGACCGAAAACGCCGCCATCTCCGCGCGGCTGCCCTACATCATGGCGACCAGCCGGTTTGCCCATTACCTGAAGGTGATGGGACGCGACAAGGTCGGCAGCTTCATGGAAGCGAGCGATTGCGAGCGGTGGCTCAATCGCTGGATCAACAACTACGTCAACACCAACGAGAATGCCGGCCAGGAAAGCAAGGCGCGCTATCCGCTTCGGGAGGCCAGGATCGAGGTGAAGGAAATCCCCGGCCGGCCGGGCTCCTATAACGCCATCGCCTATCTGCGGCCGTGGCTGCAGATGGAGGAGCTGACGGCCAGCATGCGCATGGTCGCACGCATTCCGCAAAAAGCCTGAACACCGTCGTGCGGCGGTAGCAAGCGAGCCGCATGTCCACGCTGCTGGACGACGCCGTCGCCTCCGCTTCGGAACTGGCTGAGGCCGGGGCGAACAGCGATGCCTTGCGCGACGCGGTGCTGGCCGGCCGCTTTTTCGGGGCGGCGCACCGGGCGGCCGCCTGCTCCATGGCGGAGGCGATTGCCGCTGACACCGAGGTTTTCGCCGCAGCGTGGTTCGGCGGCGCCCGTTTTGCCGAACTCGTGCAGCAACCGGACAGGCTCCGGGCGGCGATCGACCGCGACATCGCCGCGATCGACGATCTGCTGGGCGAGCAGGTCGACGCCATCCTGCACGCACCCCGTTTGAGCCGGTTCGAAGGCAGATGGCGCGGCCTCCATTGGCTGATCAGCGGGGTCGACGCTTCTCCGCGGCTCAAGGTCAAGGTGCTGAGCCTGCCGTGGCCCGAGCTTTGCCGGGATCTCGAGCGCGCCCCGGAGTTCGACCAAAGCAACCTGTTCCGTCGCGTTTACGAGGACGAGTTCGGCATGCCCGGGGGCGAGCCGATCGGACTGCTCGTGATCGACCATGAGCTGCGCCATGTTCCCGGCCCCGGCGCACCGACGGACGATGTCGGCGCGCTGTCGTCGCTTGCGGCGATCGCCGCCGCCGCTTTCGCGCCCACAGTGCTTGCCGCCTCTCCCGCACTGCTCGAAGCCGACACATTCGCGGATCTCGCCGCGAGCGCCGATCCGGCGGCGCCGATCCGCGGCACCGGCCACACGCGCTGGCGCTCGGTCGCGAGCCGGGAGGATGCGCGCTTCCTTTCGGTCGTTTTGCCGCGCGTGCTGGCACGGCCGCCCTGGGCCGACGACCCGGCGCGGGTCGACGGCTTCCGCTACGCCGAATATGCACCGGAAGCAGCGCATCGCTGCTGGATGAGTGCGGCGTTTCCGTTCGCCGCCAACGCCGTGCGCGCATTCGCCGAACACGCGTGGCCGGCTGATATTCGCGGCGTCGAAGCCGGGCGGCGTGGCGGCGGCCTCGTCGCCGATCTCCCGGAGGAGCCTTTCCGCACCGACCCGGATCATGTCTGGTGCCGGGCCTCGCTCGATCTGGTACTGAGCGACCGGCAGGAGCGTAGCCTGATCGAAGCTGGCCTGATGCCGCTCTACGCGCTGCCGTTCGGCACCGAGGCCGTTTTCAGCACGGTGCGGAGCCTGCAGATGCCGGCGCAATTCACCGGCGGGGAGGCCGCCGCCGCGCGCGCCAACGCGCGCATTTCGTCGCAAACGAATACGATGCTCTGCGTGTCCCGCTTTGCCCACTACATCAAGGTGCTCGGCCGCGAGATGGTGGGGAGCTTTCGGAGCGCCGACGAGATCGAACGGGCGCTGCAATCATGGCTGGGCGGCTATATCAACACCAGCGTCAACGCCGGGCCCGATACGCGCGCCAGATATCCGCTGCTCGGCGGCCGCGTCCAGGTGCATGAGCGGCCGGGCCGGCCCGGCGTGTTCGGCTGCGTCATTCACCTGCAACCGCATTTCCAGCTCGACGACGTGGCGGCTACCTTCCGGCTGATAACTGAGATCACGGCCCCCGGCGTGCGGTGAACGGAGAAGCGAGAATGTCGGAAGGCGGGATGGATGCGGCGGGCCTGTTCCATGCCGGCAGGCTCGCCGAGTCGATCGAAGCGGCCGGAGCCGCCGTCCGGCGCGCACCGGGAGATTTCGGCAGCCGGTATCTGCTCGCTGAATTGCTGGTGTTTGCCGGCAATCTCGAACGCGCCGACGTGCTGCTGGACGCCGCGGCAAGCCTCGACACCGGGGCGAATATCGCCGTCGCCGAGTTTCGCCAGCTGTTGCGTGCCGAGACCGCACGACGCCAGCTTCATCGGGACGGCCGGCTGCCGGAGTTTCTGGACGCCCCAACCCCGGCCCTGGAGGCGAGCCTCGCGGCGGCGGTTGCCCTGCGGGCGGCAGATCTGGTGGCGGCACGGGCGAGCGCCGCAGAAGCCGAAGCGGTGCGACCGCGCGCGCCCGGGCGCCACGAGACCGCCGCGTTCGACGACTTCCGCGACGCCGACGACATGCATGCCGGATTCTTCGAGGTGCTGACAACGACCGGGAAGTATTTCTGGATTCCGACCGAGCGCGTGGAGCGGGTCACGTTCCATCCCCCGCGCCGCCCGCGCGACCTGTACTGGCGGCGAGCGAGCCTGTCGGTGCGGGCCGGTCCGGAGGGCGACGTCTACATGCCCGCGCTCTATCCGTGCGAAGACCAGCCATGTTCGGACGCTGTGCGGCTCGGCCGTGCGACCGAATGGATCGAGCAGGCCGGCGCGCCGGTGCGCGGCCTCGGTCAGCGAATCTTCCTGGCCGGCGACGAGGCGATTGAGGCACACGCGCTCGGCACGCTCGAGTTCGACGCATGAGCGGCAGCCGACCGCGATCCGATCCGCGCGCCGAAGCCGCGAGGCGTGCAACGCGGGTACAGTTGCCGCTCCTCGAACGCTTGATGGACGATGCGCCGGATGATTCCCGCGATCCCGTGCTGTCGGCGTCCGACGCCATGCTCGCCTTGCGGAATGCCGTCCGTCGCGACATGGAGGCGCTTCTGAATGCCCGCCGGCCGTGGCTTCCTCCGCCGCCATCCTGTTCCGCGCTCAAGCTGTCCCCGTTCGGCTATGGCGTTCCGGACGTCATGGCGGCGACGCTCGCCGATCCGCGCCGCCGCGAGAGTCTGCGCGCCGATATCGAGGACACGGTGCGCAGCTTCGAGCCGCGCTTCAGCAGCGTCCGGGTGACAATCACGGAAAACGCCGACAAGCTGGAGGCAACGCTGCGTCTCCGCATCGACGCCATGCTGCGGGCGGAACCCGCGCCCGAGCCGGTCGCGTTCGACACGCTGATCGCGGCCAGCGCTGCAAGAGTTGTGGTGCACCAGTCCGACGATGTCTGACGCGCTGCTTCCCTACTATAACCGGGAACTTATTGCGGTCCGCGAGCTGGCCGGCGAGTTCGCGCGACTGCATCCGAAAATCGCCGGCCGGCTGCGGCTGTCCGCGGACGCGACGGACGATCCGCATGTCGAGCGACTGCTGGAAGGAGTGGCGTTTCTCGCCGCTCGCGTGCACCACCGGCTCGACGACGAATTTCCGGAACTGACCGACGCCCTGCTCGACGTGCTGTATCCGCATTATCTGGCGCCGGTGCCGTCCTGCGCCGTTGTGCAGTTCACGCCGCAACCGGATGTGCGCGTTCCGGTGCAGGTGCCCCGGCAGACACCGATCGACACGGAGCCCGTCGCCGGTCAGTCCTGCCGGTTCCGGACGGCGTATGCGACGACGCTCTGGCCGGTGGAGATCGAAAGCCTGCGCCTTTCCGGCCTGCCGCTCGTCGCACCCGCGCATCCGCGCGCATCGGGAGCGTCCGCGGTGCTGCGGATCGGCCTGCGTTGCACGTCGCCGGACATGACGTTCCGCGAATTGGGCGTGGACCGGTTGCGCTTCTATCTGCGTGGCGAATCCGCGGTCAGCCTGCCGCTTTACGAGCTGCTGTGCGGACACGTGATCGGCGTTGCCTTCGCGGACGGCGCCGCGGATCCGGCACCGGTCGCACTCCCCGCCGAGACGCTGGAACCCGCCGGTTTTGCGCCCGAAGAGGCGCTGTTTCCCTGGCCCGCCCGCAGCTTTTCCGGCTTTCGCCTGCTGACCGAGTATTTCGCATTTCCGGAGAAATTCCTGTTCCTGGACGTGACGCGGCTGGAGGCCAAGACGCTCGTTTCGGGCGGACGGCGGCTCGACGTCTTTCTGTATCTCGATCGCGCCGCTCCCGAGCTTGAACGGGTGCTGGGTGCCGACTCGGTCGCCCTCGGCTGCACGCCGGTTGTCAATCTGTTTCCGCACACCTGCGAGCCGGTGCCGCTCACCCACACCGCGACCGAGTATCGCCTGGTTCCGGATGTCCGCCGTCCGGCCGGGCTTGAGGTTTGGCGCGTGGAACGGGTGCGCGAAGCGCGGGCGGACGGCACAGTGCGGCCGTGGAGCCCCTTTTACCGTCTCGCGTCCGATGGGGTTCCGGGCGCCGACGATGCGGGGTTTTACGGCGTCGTGCGCCGGCAGGGCGGCACATCGGTCGGCGGCACCGAAACCTTCCTGGCCCCGCATGATCCTGGCCTCGACCCCGACCGCCCGGCCGACGCCGTTCTGTCAGTGGAGGCGCTCTGCCTCAATCGCGACCTTCCGGCGCAATTGCCGTTCGGGGGCGGGCAGCCGCGCCTCAAGTTGACGGAAGGCCTGGGGTCGGTGAGTGGCCTCGCCTGCCTCACCCCGCCGACGCCGACCCTACGGCCGCCACTGCGGGAAGGCCGCTACTGGCGGCTCATCTCGCATCTTTCGCTCGGCCATTTGTCCGTTGTCGGGAACGAGGCCGGTGCGCAGACGCTCAAGGAAGTTCTCCGTCTCTACGATCTCCGCCGCACGGCCGAAAGCCAGGCCGCCATCGACAGCCTGGTCAGCGTCTCGACCAGCCCGGGAACCGCCCGCGTTCCGGGAAGCCGCGCCGGCTCGTTCTGCCGAGGGCTCGACGTGACGCTGGAATACGATGCAGCGACCTGGAACACTGGCGGGCTCTTCCTGCTCGCCGCCGTGATGGAACGGTTTCTCGCCTTGCACGCAACGATCAATGCCTTTGTGCGCACGCGGGTCACGTTGCGCGGCCGCCCCGGATTGGCGGCCGCATGGCCGGCGCGCGCGGGCGCCCGGACGCTGCTGTGAGACGGCGCCCCACGCTCCGCGAGCGGCTGTTCACGCAACCCCGCCGATTTGGCTTTGACGCCGCGATCGGGCTGTTGCTGCGCATCGCTCGCAAAGCCGACCCGGCCGCTGCCGTGCGGTTTCGCTCCCCGGCCGGCCTGGCGTTTCCGCCCGCCGACATCCCCACCCTGCATGACGGGGGCGAAGCGCCGGCGCGCGCAACCACCAGCGTCATGGGGCTCACCGGACCCGCGGGCGTCCTGCCGCGCCGCTACAGCGAGAGCGTGATCGCGACGCGACGCGATCGCTCGCACGCGCTGCACGATTTTCTCGACATGCTTTCGCACCGGCTCGTGGCGCTGTTTGCACGCGCCGGCATGAAGTACCGCCCGGCGCGCTCGGCCGCCGTATCGGCACTCGCCCACCCTTCGAGAACCGACCCTGTGGAAGGGGCTTTGCTCGCCTTTGCCGGCTACCCAACGCCGCAGATGGCCGATCGGGTGTCGGGCGGTCGGAATTCGATGTTGTTCTACTCCGGCTTCTTCTCCGCCCATCCTCGCTCGGCAGAAAGGTTGGAATCGCTGCTTTCGGACTGGCTGGGTCAAGCCGTGCGCGTCGAGCAATTCGCCGGCGCCTGGCTTCTGCTGCGAAGGGAAGACCGGACCCGCCTCGCCCAAGGTCTGCTCCCCGGACCATGGAGCAGGCTCGGGGTGGACGCCGCGATCGGCACG
>JAFAXA010000311.1 GCA_019241425.1 Acetobacteraceae bacterium
AGGCGGTCACGATCGAGGATTTCGTGGCGGCGATGGAGGACGCCTCCGGCACCAGCCTCGCGCATTTCCGGGCCTGGTACCACCAGGCGGGCACGCCCGAAATCACCTTGGATGACGAGTACGACGCGGAGGCGCGTCGCTACACGCTGACCTTGAAGCAAGGCACGCCGCCGACGCCGAGCCAGCCGCAGAAGCAGCCGCTGGTGATCCCGGTCGCGATGGGGCTGCTGGACCCGGATGGTGCCGCCGCGGTTGCGCGCCTGGACGGCGAGGCGGCGCCATCAGCCGAAAGCCGCGTGCTGGTGCTGGAGGCGGGCGAGCAGGCCTTCACCTTCGACGACGTGGCGCGACCGCCCGTCCCCTCGCTGTTGCGCGGCTTTTCCGCCCCCGTGAAGCTGCTCGGCATGGCGCCCGAACGGCTGCGACTGCTCGCGCGCCACGACCCGGACCCGTTCGTGCGCTGGGAATCCGGCCAGCAATACGCGACCGCCGTGTTGCTCGACGCCGCCGCCCGGTTCCGGCTGGGACAGTCGGTCGAACCCGATCCGGCGCTGATCGAGATGGCCGCGGCGACGCTCGCGGCCAGCGAGGCCGACCCGTCCTTCGCCGCCGAGGCGCTGATCCTGCCGGGCGAATCGTTTCTCGCCGACCAGATGACGGTCGCCGACCCGGAGGCGATCCATCATGTCCGGCAAGCGGCCCGCCAGGCGATCGGGCGGCAACTCGCCCCTGCCCTTCGCGCCCGCTACGAGGCGCTGCACCAGCACGGGCCATACAGCATCGACGGCGCGTCGATCGGCCGGCGGGCGTTGCGCAATGTTTGCCTCGCCTATCTGACGGCGGCCTGTGACGCCGAAAGCGCGCGCCTCGCCCGCGCCCAGTTCGACGCCCGGCAGAACATGACGGACGTGCTGGCGGCGCTCGGCGCGCTGTCGGCGATCGACGCCCCGGAACGCACGGACGCGCTGGCCGCGTTCTACGCGGATTGGCGGCATGACGAGCTGGTGCTCGACAAGTGGTTCGCGATCCAGGCGTCGTCGCCGCTGCCGGGCACGATCGAGACGGTGCACGGCCTGCTCGGCCATCCCGATTTCGACGTTCGCACACCCAACCGGGTCCGCGCCGTGGTGGGCGCATTCGCCGGCGGCAACCCGGTGCGGTTCCACGATGCGAGCGGCGCCGGCTATCGCTTCCTCGCCGATTTCATCATCCGGCTCGACCCGATCAACGGCCAGGTCGCAGCCCGGATGGTGTCGCCGCTCGGCCAGTGGCGGCGCTTCGATCCAACCCGGCAGGCGCAGATGCGGGGAGAGTTGGCGCGCATCCTGGAGCAAGGGGATCTGTCGAAGGGCACGTTCGAGATGGCGTCGAAGAGCCTGGGTTGAGGCTCGCTAAGAGGCCGGCCCGGCCGCGTCCCGGACCGAAGCGAGCACGCGCGCCATGTTCCGCCCGACCCGGCTCAGCGCCTCCGGCCAGGCAAACAGCCCGAACCGGTCGAACTCCGGGATCAGCGCACCGCCGGGCAGCCGGATGGAGGCGCGGCAGGCGAGCCCCGCCGGGTCGGGCATCGGCACCGGATGCCAGGCAAACAGCGCCAGCGCCTTGCCCGGCATATAGCCGTGGACGCCGAGCGACCGGAGCGCGCCGGGCGGGGCGGCGAGCCCGGTCTCCTCGGCCAGTTCCCGCAAGGCCGCCGCGAGATGCGCCTCGCCTGTTTCGGCGATGCCTTTCGGGATGTCCCAGCGCGGCGACCGCGTCGCGTGGCCGAGCAGCAGCCGCGCGCCGTCCGTCACAATCACACCGCAACTGGTCCGCGCCATCACTGCTCCGGCAATCGCCACTATATCGTTGTAGCGGGATCGCACCCGACGCAATCTGAGGCCCACCGCATTTTCGAGGAACGCCGCATGGCGAAAATCATTCCCGTGAACGAATTCGATTGCATCGTGTTCGGCGCGACCGGCGACCTCACGCTGCGCAAGCTGCTTCCCGCCCTGTATCACCGTCTCCTCGACGGCCAGATCCGTCCCTCCTCCCGCATCATCGCGGTCGCCCGCTCGCGCCTCGACGACGACGCCTACCGGGCGCGCGCCCGGGAGGAGGCGCTCGGCCATCACGTGGCGGACGAGGATCGCAAGGACGAAACGGTTTCAACCTTCCTCGGTATGATCTCCTATGTGAGCCTCGATGCGGCGCAATCCTCCGACTGGGGCCAGCTCAGGGATTTGCTCGGCCAGCAGCCGGACCGCATCCGCGTTTTCTACCTCGCCACCTCACCCGAACTCTACGGACCGATTTCGCACAATATCGGCGAACAGGGATTGGTGACGCCCAACTCGCGCGTCGTGCTCGAAAAGCCGATCGGCCGCGATCTCCCTTCGGCGTGCGCGATCAACGACGAGGTCGGCCGCGTGTTCGAGGAACGGCAGATCTTCCGCATCGACCACTATCTGGGCAAGGAAACCGTCCAGAACCTGATGGCGCTCCGCTTCGCCAACTCGATCTTCGAGCGGCTCTGGAACGGCGACGTCATCGATCATGTGCAGATCACGGTTGCCGAGACGGTCGGCGTCGAGGGGCGCGGCGGCTATTACGACCATTCGGGCGCGCTGCGCGACATGGTGCAAAACCACCTGTTGCAGCTCTTGTGCCTGCTCGCGATGGAGAGCCCGCTGTCGCTCGATGCCGACCCGGTGCGCGACGAAAAGCTGAAGGTGCTGCGGGCGCTGCAGAAGATCGAGCCGCATGAGGTGGCGAACGTCACCGTGCGGGGGCAGTACACGCATGGCGCGATCGACGGCAAACCGGTGAAGGGCTACCTCGAAGATCTCGGCGCCGATGGGAGCCGCACGGAAACGTTCGTCGCGGTGAAGTGCCGGATCAACACGCTGCGCTGGGCAAATGTCCCGTTCTATCTGCGCACCGGCAAGCGCCTGCCATCCAAATTCTCGGGCATCGTCGTCCAGTTCCGCAGCCCGCCGTTTTCGATCTTCCCGGTCGACAAGTCGGAAATGCAACCGAACAAGCTCATCATTCGCCTCCAGCCCGAGGAGGGTATGCGGCTCGAGATGATGACCAAGGAGCCGGGTCCGGGCGGGCTCCGGCTGCGCTCGACCGGGCTCGACATCAGCTTCGAAAAGACGTTCGCGATCCGCTATCCGGACGCCTATGAGAGGCTGCTGATGGATACCGTGCGCGGGCAGGCGACCTTGTTCATGCGTCGCGACGAGGTGGAGGCCGCCTGGAGCTGGGTGGAGCCGATCATCGAAGCCTGGGCCAACCGCCCGGAAGCGCCGAAACCCTATCCAGCCGGCAGTTGGGGGCCGACCGCCTCCATCGCGCTCATCGAACGGGACGGCCGGACCTGGCACGAGGAGATCGCCTGACCTCCTTGGTGCCGGCTGTCAGGGTCCGTTGTGCGCGTTCGCCTGCCCGAGCACCTGCCAGCTTTGCCCGTTCCAGCGCGCCAGTCTCATTTCACTGATCGGGTGGAAATCTGCCCGGCTGGTATCGACCTTGATGCCGGGCAGCAAAATGGGAATGTCGAGATCGTGCAGGTTGGCGGCCTGCCGCATGATGTTTTCGCGCGAAAGATCGCTGCCGCACTGCTTCAGCACCTGCAGGAGCGTCATGCTCGCCCCGTAGCCGTATTCATAGAAATTGTCCCGGGCGCGGGCCTCGGGCACGTATTTCTTCAAGAAAGCCTTGTACGCCATCATGCCGGGGTCGGTCTTCCAGGCCGGGTCGCTGGCGTCTTTCATGAAGGCGGCGCTGAGAATGCCGCTCGCCGCCTCCTTTCCGGCCGGTTCGATCACGGTCGCGACCGAAATGGAAACATTCGTGACAAAGTGTATCGGATGCCAGCCCAGGTCGTAGACGCGGCGGATCATCTGGGTTGCGAATTTCGGGGTCGCGGCGGTGATCAGCACGCTGGCCCCGGACGCTTGCAGCGTTTGCGCCTGCGGAACGATCGTCGGGTCCGTGACGGCGTAGGCTGCGGAAACGACCCGCTTGTCGAAATCCGCTCCGAGAACGTCCCGGACGCCGGCCAGATAGTCACGCCCGAAATCGTCGTCCTGATAGAGGATCGCGATCTTGGCGCCGGGCTGCGTCTGCTCGATGTATTTCGCGTAGGTCTGCGCTTCGATCCGGTAGCTGGGTTGCCAGCCCATCGTCCACGGATGCTGATTCGGATCGGCCCAGCGGTCGGCGCCGGAGGCGATGAACAGTTGCGGAACGCCGTGATCATTCAGATAGGGCTGCACGGCGAGATTGGTCGGCGTGCCGACACTGTTGAACACCAAGGCAACCCGGCCCGATTCCACCAGCTTCTTCGTTTCATCTTCGGTGCGTGCCGGGTCGTAGCCGTCGTCGACGGAGCTGAACTCGATCTTGCGTCCGTTGATGCCGCCTTTGTCGTTGATCATCTGAAAGAAGGCGGCGTCGCTGCGCGCGATCGCCTCGTAGGCCGAAGCGGGTCCGCTATAGGGTGCTGTGTTGCCGATCCTGATCGCGTGCCGGCCGATGCCCGGCATGTCCTCGGCCCGGGCGCTCCGCGCGCCCAGCAGCCCGAGAACGGCGACGGACGCGACGGCGACGCTGCGGAGTTTGCTGGACGGCATGGCGGTCCCCTGTTCGGCGCAAGCCTTCATCACCCGAGCGGCACCGGACTGCAAGCAGCGGAGGCCGCGCGGGCGAGCACGACCATGCGCCGCGCCGCAACGCCGGCACCGGCGACATCCCCGGCGAGATGCTGCAACAATGGGTTCGACAGCACCGCGCGGGTGATCGCATCGACGGCCAGGTCGGTTGCGACCACGCCCGCGGCGGAAAGCGCCGTCCGCCGCAGCAGGGAGAGCGTTGCCAGAAAGCCCGGCCGCATCCCGTGCAGTTCGGCGATCTGCCGCACGAGGCGGGTGCCACGCCAGGCCACCAACAATCCATCGAACACCGGATGCGGCACCGCCGCGGCGGCCGCGAACATCTGTACCGCCGCGGTACGGCCGAGCGCATCGGCGCGCGCCTTCAAGGACGCGAGCGGTCCGGCGCGGAGCAAAGCCCGGATCGCTTCCGGCTCTTCCACCGTTTCGATCGCCGCCGCCGTTCCTTCCCGTTCCGGCAGGCCGGCGAGCCAGTGGGCGGCGGCCCGCCGCATCGCGGGGACGTCATCGCCGGTCAGCGCCGCGCGGACGCGGTCCACCGAACGTAGGCCGAACAGGCCGCGCAGCTCGCGCAGGAGCCCCGCACCGACCAGGCCGAATCCGGCCAAGGCGACCGCCAGCGTGAGCCAGCCGAGGCCGGAGGCGCGCGCGAATTGCGCGGCGACGAAATTGCCGGTCGCGAGCGCCGCCAGCCCGAGTGCCAGCAACGCCGCGCCGCCGACGATCAGCGCCAGGCTGCTGCGCTCCTTGGGGGTTTCCGGAACAACGACCAGCTCCGTCGATTCGAGGCGCGGCGCGGGAAGCGCCTCCACCTCGATCCGCGGCCGCACCGGGCGGTCGCGCAGCTCCGTCTCCGTCACAACACATCCTCCAACAAGAAGGCGAGCAGGGCATCGAGCCCGATTTGCGGCACCCCCGCCCGGCCCTTCGCCGGCAGGACCCTCGGCTCGAAGGTCGGCAGCGCCAGAAACGGGTGCGCCCAGAAGGCCGCTCCGGGCGGGCGGTCCGGGACTTCGCCCGGGTATGAGCGCGTCATGCGATCGGTGCCGAGCACCCGCCCCCGCACGGCGGAAACGTTACGCCCTTCCAGGGTCCAGACGAAATCCTCCGTGCAACGGACGGCGGCAACCGCGAAACTCGCGGTCGCGGCGCCCCCCGCATCGCCCGGAAGCTCCGTCAGATGGCGGACCAGGGCTGCGAGATTGCCGCGTTGGCGCTCCGCGACATGGTCGGTCTTGGTGGCCGCGAAGGCGACGCGGCGAATGCCGGCGGGCGTGAGCCAATCGGGCAGTGGCAGGTCGCGCAGCCACGGGATCGCGTCGAGCCATGAACGGCGCCAGCGCAGCGCTTCCGCAACCGATGACAAGGCCGCCGCCATGTCGTCGAACGCATTCTCCCCGGCATGAAGCGCCGACAGCACGTCCGCGAGCACGACCAGCCGGTCGACCTGCCCGAACAATGGGGAGACGAGGTCGCGGCTGACCGCCTGCCGATAGGCGTCGAAGCGGGCGGCGAGCAGCCCGGCCAGGCCGCCACGACCGGTCATCGGGAAAAACGCCGTCCAGGGCGGCTCCGGACCGGGGGCCGGCATCAGGAACCGGCCGGGCTGCAGGAAGGACAGCCCGGCCTCGTCGCGAAGCCGGCCGAGCAGGTCGCGAAACAGGCGGTGGCCGGTGGCGGCCAGGGTCTCGTCGGCGGGCGCCTGGGCCGGCAGGCCGCCCACGAAGCTCCGGAAATCGCGCGAGAAGGGCGCGGCGACCCCGGACTCCAGCCGGCGCAGCGTCGCCGCCGACCAGCGCGCGAAATCGAGCCCGAGCAGCGGCAGATCGAGCAGCCATTCGCCCGGGTA
>JAFAXA010000013.1 GCA_019241425.1 Acetobacteraceae bacterium
GAAGCGGTCGCGCAGCGCGCCCTTGCGTTCGCACAGCCAGCGCGCCTCGGCGCTGCGTAGGGTCGCGGTGTCGAGCACGTATTTTTCGGTGACGCCGCGCACCACGCGCGCGAGCGTGACGCCGCTCGCATCCGCCGCTACCTTCCAGCCGCGCTCCAACGGCGAGGACACCGCATCCAAGCGCCCCGCAAGTTCCTGTGCGGCGGCGGTGGCGGCGGCCGGGTCGGGGGTGAGCGCGCCCGCGATCGCCGTCTGCTCCAACAGCCAAACCGGTGCGGCCACTTCCATGCCGCGCAGCCGCAACGTGGCCTCGCGCAGCCAGCCGATCTCCGCGACCAGCTCCGCGCCCGAGAGTGAACGCCCGTCGGCATAGGCGAGCGAAGCATCCGCCAGCACCTTGTCGAGCAGAAACTCCTCCAGCGCGCGGTCGTCCTTCAGGTAGCGCTCGTCCCCGCCGCGCTTGGCGCGGTAGAGCGGCGGCTGCGCGATGAACAGATTGCCGCGCTCGATCAGCTCCGGCATCTGCCGGAAGAAGAAGGTCAGCAGCAGCGTGCGGATATGCGAGCCGTCCACATCGGCGTCCGTCATGATGACGATCCGGTGGTAACGCAGCTTGCCGATGTCGAACCCGCCCTGCTCCGGTTCCCCGCGGCCGATGCCGGTGCCGAGCGCGGTGATCAGCGTGCCGATTTCGGCGCTGCCGAGCATGCGGTCGAACCGTGCCCGCTCCACGTTCAGGATCTTGCCCTTCAGCGGAAGGATCGCCTGAAACTTTCGGTCGCGCCCTTGCTTGGCGGAGCCTCCGGCGCTGTCGCCCTCCACGATGAAGATTTCGGATTTCCCGGGATCGCGTTCCTGGCAATCGGCGAGCTTGCCCGGCAGGGTCGATACGTCGAGCACGCCCTTGCGGCGGGTCAGCTCGCGCGCCTTGCGCGCCGCTTCGCGCGCCGATGCGGCGTCCATCACCTTCTGGATGATCGACTTCGCCTCGCGCGGATGCGTCTCGAACCAATGCGCGATCGCGTCGGCGGCTGCCGCCTGCACCACCGGCTGCACTTCCGAGGACACCAGCTTGTCTTTTGTTTGCGATGAAAACTTCGGGTCGGGCACCTTGACCGACAGCACCGCCGTCATGCCTTCCCGCATGTCCTCGCCGGCGAGCGACAGATTGTCCTTCTTGCCCATGCTTTCCGCGTATTTCGTGACCACGCGGGTCAGCGCCTGGCGGAAGCCCGCGAGATGCGTGCCGCCGTCGCGCTGATGGATGTTGTTCGTGAAGCAGAGCATCGTCTCGTGGTAGCTGTCGTTCCAGGTCAACGCGAACTCGACCCGGATGCCCTGCTTTTCATCATTCGTGGCAACGCTGATCGGCTGCGCGAGCACCGGCGTCTTGGCGCGGTCCAGCCATTCCGCGAAGGCGACCAGGCCGCCGTCGTAGCGCATCACCGCTTCGCGCAGCTCGGCGTGCCGCTCGTCGCGCAGCACGATCGTCAGGCCGGAATTCAAGAACGCAAGCTCGCGCAGACGCCGTTCCAGCACCGCGTATTCGTATTCGGTCTGGGTGAAGGTCTCGGGGCTCGGCTTGAACGTGACCTCGGTTCCACCCGCGACGTCGCTCGGCCCGACGACGCTGAGCGGCGCTTCGGCGTCGCCATTGGCGAAGCGGATGAAGTGCTCGGCGCCGTTGCGCCAGATGCGCACTTCCATCCATTCCGAGAGCGCGTTGACCACGGCGGCGCCGACACCGTGCAAGCCGCCGGACACTTTGTAGGAGTTCTGGTTGAATTTGCCCCCGGCGTGCAGCCGCGTCAGCACGACTTCGGCGGCGGAAATCCCCTCCTCGGCATGCAGGTCGGTCGGAATGCCGCGCCCGTCGTCGCGGACGGTGACGCTGCCGTCGCCATTCAAGGTCACGGTGCAAGTGGTCGCGTAGCCGGCCTGCGCTTCGTCCACCGCATTGTCGATGATCTCGAACGCCATGTGGTGCAGGCCCGAGCCGTCATCCGTGTCGCCGATATACATGCCGGGCCGCTTGCGCACCGCGTCGAGGCCCCGGAGAACGGAAATCGAAGACGCATCATAGGCGTCGGATTCTGGGGTGGGCGCGGCGTTTTCGGGCATGCGGGCGGAGGTCTCGGCGCTGAGGGGAGTACTATAGATATATAGGCTCTACAGCGTTTCCGGCCCATAGCGCGGCGCGTGCAAAAGGTTGTGCGGCGTCAATTGTCCGCCACCGGTCCGCAGCCATTCGGCCCGGTCGCCGAGCGGCGCGAACACCTCCGCATCGACGCCGGTGAGCAAGGCGGTGCAGGGCAGGCGAATGAGCGCGGCCAGCAGCGCCGCCCGTCGCTCGCGATCGAGATGCACGAGCGGCTCGTCGAGCAGCAGCAGCGGCCCGATGCCACGGAGCGCGGTCACCAGCGTCGCGTGGCCGAGAATGACGCTGACCAGCAGCGCCTTCTGCTGGCCGGTGCTGGCGCGGGCGGCAGGCGTGCCGGTGGCTGCGTCGGCCAGCGCCATGTCGGCCCGGTGCGCGCCGTAGCCGGTGCCGCCGGTTCGCCGGTCCTCGCCCCGGCTCGCGGCCAGGGCGGTGCGCAGCCAATCCTCGACCGCCAGCGCCGGCGACACGCGAAGGCGGTCGGCAACCGGACAGACCAGCCCGATCCGGGCCGCGGGAAACGGTGACGCCGCACCGTCCGCCAGCGCGTCTGTGAGGGCGGAGGCGGCGGCGAGGCGGGCGGCGGTCACCGCGACGGCGTGCCGGGCGATCGCGTCCTCCAGCCCGTCGAGCCAAGCCGGTTCGTCGCGGCCGTCCGCCAGCAGCCGGTTGCGCTGCGCGACGGCCTGATCATGGGCGGCCAGCTCCCGCGTATGGCCGGGCTGCAAGGCCCAGACCAGCCGGTCGAGGAAGCGCCGGCGTGACGCGGCGGCTTCCAGAAACAGCCGGTCCATGCCCGGTGTGAGCCAGAGCGCGGCGAGACGGGACAGGATCTCCGCCTGGCTGCGCGGCGGCTTGCCGTCCAGCAGAAATGCGCGGCGGTCGGTGGCGCCGGGCGGGGTTCCCGTGCCGATGGCGAGCGGCCCGTCCGGCGTGTCGAACTGGGCGGCGACGGCCCACGCGCCGGTGGTGCCCGGCCCATAGCGGGCCAGTTCGGCGTGGCGGGCACCCCGCAGCCCGCGCCCGGGCACGAGCAGCGACAGCGCTTCGAGAAGGTTGGTCTTACCGCTGCCGTTCGGCCCGTGGAGCACGAAGATGCGGGCGGACGGCCGCCAGGTCAGGGCCTCGTAGTTGCGGAACTGGGTGAGGCTCAGCCTTGTGAGCCGGAGGAGGGCGCGGAGCGGTTCGTTGCCGCTCAAACCCGCATCGGCATCAGCACGTAGAGTGCGCTCACATCGGCGGCGTCGCGGACGATGGTCGGCGCGGCGCCGTCCGAGAAGCGGAACTCGACCTCGCCGCCGATCTGGTCGGTGATGTCGTTCAGGTAACGCGCCTGAAAGCCGATTTCGAGCGGCCCGGCCTCGTATTTGACGTGGTCGGAATCGAGTTCCTCGGTCGCGGTGCCCTGGTCCGGGCTGGACGCGGACAGCACCAGCAGGTCGCGGGCGAGGCTGAGCTTTACCGGCCGCGAGCGTTCGGTCGAGATCGCCGCCACGCGGGCGACCGCCGCCGAGAATTCACTCTTCCCCACGCGCAGCGCCTTGTCGTTGTCGCGCGGGATCACCCGTTCGTATTCGGGGAAGGTGCCGTCGATCAGCTTGCTGGTCAGTTGCACCGGGCCGAGCTTGAATTGGATGCGGGTGTCGGACAGCGCGATCTC
>JAFAXA010000133.1 GCA_019241425.1 Acetobacteraceae bacterium
GTCGATGAGATCAATGTGGCCCGGCGCATGGGCGCGTACGGCCTGCAGGAGGACGTCGCGCGCCTGCCGCGCCGAGGAGGCGCCGCGCGCATTGGTGACGGCGGCGCTCGCCAAGCGGACAAACTGCCGGCTCGCCTCGAACTCGGCATGTTCGGGACTGAGACCTTCCAGTTCGAGGCCAAGCTCGTGACCAGCGGTATCGAGTTGCCGAGGCGGCCCCGGCGGGATCGCCTGCAAGGAAGCCAAGACCGCCGCCGACCACCTGCACGAGAACCTTTGCTACTTTCTTGAAAAGCCGCCGAGGTCCCGATCCACGGGCTCCGGGAGATCGACGCTGGCCGCCTGTGACGCACGGCCGATCAGCCGGCCTACATAGCGGTCGAGATCGCGCTCGCTAGAAACCTCCAGGAGTTCGGCCACGAGAGGCTGTGAAGGCGCTACTGACCCGTTCGGTTGAGACCGCCCCGAATTTCTTGCGAGTAGTGGTCGTTGATCACTGCGTTTGTTGGTCTCAGGATCAGGCTCGCACGGCTCAAATCAGGGAACGGTTCATTACGGTCGAGCAAACCCAACGCATAGGCGTAGTTCGGGGCGTAGCCGCTGAGCAGAACCTGCCAATTATAGCGGACGTTTCCGACCATGTTTGCGCGATCGAGGATCCCCGTCGTGCAGTTGTCTGTCAGAGTGTTGTACCATTCCGGCCGCGCCGCGAGTTGATTGACTTTATCGACATAGCTCAGAAAGAGCGCCTGGCGCGTGTCAGGCGTCAAATTGAGCCGGTAAAGATAGACGTGCTCGCGACGGATATCGGTGCGCACCCCGAGCAGATCACGCTCATCGGCGACAACATAGAACAGCTCGTAGTGGTGAAAGAAGCCCGCGATCGTCGAATACGCCACGCCCTTCGCGCGCCGGGTCTCGATCGAGAACGCCAGGTGCTGCCCATCGCTGAACCCGAACGTCAGGAATACGTGGGCGATCGCGTCGCCCTGCCAGTAGGAGCTCACGAGGTCGACGGTTGCGATCCCGTCCAGCGGAAAGCGGGCGCTGTAATATGCCGGAACCGGGTCTGCCGGCGACAGATACGAGAAATTGCGGATGTTATGCACCATCACGGAAGCGCCGTCGACCTGGAACGTCGCAGGTTTCTCATACTCCGGTTCCCAATTGCGATTGTTCGACGGCCGGTCGGTCGCATACCAAAGGGTCAGCAGCACGGCGGCGGCGCACCAACCGGTCACGGCGTAACGGAGCGGTCGTGCAAACAGCGTCCAGGCTGCGAACGCAACCCACATTCCTGCCAGCACCAAGCGCAACCACTCCGGCTCTATAGTCGAGTAGTACAGCGCCATCGATCCGAGGGTGGCCGACAGCGCCATGGCAGCCCGGCCCAGTCCCCGCAGGAGCCGGCTTTTCCCGAGATGGCGGCTCACCTCAGTCGGCCGAGACGGCAGATCCGGGACTGGCTACAGCTACAGGGCGGTTCGGGGTTTGCTCCGCGAGCTGCAACAGCAGGATCCGGCGCACCTCCTCGATCGCCTCCGGGTTGGCTTGGACCGAATGGCTGGACGCGACCACCAGCTCCGAATCAACGCCGTCCAGGTGTGCGCTCTGATAGCGCACCACACCGTCATCGCGTTCTTCCAACGGCCCGCTGCCGAGGGTCGGAATGATGGAATGGGCATGGATGCCAGGCGCGACCGGCAGCCGCGCCATCTCCTGCATCCAAGGATTGCCGGGCGTCATGCCGTAGAGACTGCCGACATGAACGCTGGACGGATCGAACTTCAGCGCATCGGCGTTACCGGTCATGGCTTCAGCCGCGTCTTTGGCGAGGGAAGCGGGCAGGCTGACAAAGCGACTGAGCAGCCGAGCCGGAGAAAACTCGGTCAGGTAGCTTCCTCGGTGAGGGGTCGCAATGAAAATAACCCGCTCGACCTCCGGCAGATGATCCACAAAGAAACTATTGCGGATAAGGTCACGGGTTTGGGCGCGGAGACGAAGCGCGTCCAACGGGCGCCGGCTGACCGCGTTCCACAGCCGCGGGCCGGCGTCGATCGTCAGCATGCGCGCGAGCAGCCCGCCTTGGCTGTGCCCGATCAGCACCATGCGGCCGAGCGCCGGGTCCGTCGCAACGCCGCCAAGTTGCTGCACAGCGTCCTGCAGCGCCTGACGCAGCAGCAGCGCGGAATACGGGATCGGATTGCCGGTCGCGTAGGTGAAAAACCAGAACTCGTAATTGTTGCGGATGCGCTCGTCCTCGGTCAGATCGTTGACCATGTCGGCCCAGCGGAACGGGCTCGACGCAGTGCCATGTATCAGCACGACCGGCATTCTGCCCGGACGATGCGGCTCGAGAGCCGCCAGAGTGGGGGCTTTCTGTAGCTGGAACAAATCGCCGAACAGAAAGTCGCGGAATTCGTTGGCCCAGGCTTGCGTCTCGACCAGGCTGTAGGCGCGCGCCGCCGTTTGATCGAATTCGAGCGGGACAACGTCGCCGCCGAGCCGCACGGTCGGCTCGCCGAAGATCGTATGGATCGTCAGCGTTGCATGGAGCAATGGCCCGGCAAGCTGGTGCCGCGCATTCGGGATCTCCAACAGCACGGTGCTCGGAATGCGCAGCCGCGGGGCGACCTGAATACCGCGCGCCGGTGCCGCGGGAGCGGCAACGCTCGCCGCCATCGGCGCGCCGATGCCCGGCGTGCGATATTGGTTCTGCAATCCCGAGACTTCGAGACCCGCCGTGGGCTGGAATGAGGTCAGAGCCCGACCGCCCGAACTGAAGCTGCTCTCGTCGACCGCGATGTCGATGGCCCCGAATGGAAGCGCATTGCGCCCGGGGCGGAACACGGCCGGGCCGCCGGCGACGGGTGTCATCGCCGCTGCGAGCGAAATGTTGTAAAGGTCACTCGCCTGGCGGAATCGCGGATCGAATGCATCCGGACGGTCGGCCGGCCGACCGTCATCGGGAAACAGAAATGCATAGGCATAGATAGCGGCCGCGAGATAATCCGACATCGAGCCGGTCTGGCGGCCGCGCAAGTAGCTCAGTTCCGCAAGGGCGAAAAGCTCCGGCCAGGCATGAGGATGACCAATAACCCGCCCGCGCAAAGCGGCGACGGTTTCGTCCGGCCATGTTCCGAAGCTGCTGATGAGACCGTGGCGGCGGAGAACCGTGAGCGTGGTTTCGCTCGGCTTGTCGTCTGAGAGCGCGGATCGATTGAGACGGCTATACGCGTCGCGCGGCTCGAGCCGCGTGATCGTCACCGGCGAAGCGCAACCGCTCAGGACAACGAGCACGGTCAGGAGAAGCCGGACACGAGCCATGCGCGCGATATCTCCCGTCAAAGGCACAGCCGGTCGGAGCGAGGTGGAGCCGCCGGACGATCGCGGTGGAACGCAGGCGAGATGCAGCGAGCCGCTCTCTCGGACCCGTTCCCCGGCGGCTCAATCGAGCACCACTCGCTTCGCCATGGCCAACTAGCCTCGCATTGGAGGTAGGGATGGCAGCGAGGCCCGCGAGTGTGCCCGGGCCGAGATGGTGAAGGCCGCCGTCCAAAATGCGCCGACGAGGCCCTGGATCCCGGCCCTGGGATGGGGGCCGCACATCGGCCGCGCTGAGATGGCGGTTGAATTCGTCATCATTCGCGGGTTAGGGGCAGCGCGGCAGGGTGATAACGCCCTCCTCAGAACACGGGATGCCGCATGACCGACCAGAACGTGATCGATACAGTCCAGCCCCCTTCCTCCGAAGCGGGGCAGGCCGCGACGCTCGACGTCGCCACGATCCGGCGCGGCATCCTCGCCTGCCTGACCTACGACACCGGCAAGGACCGCGCGGACGCCACCGACCGCGATTGGTTCGTCGCCACCGCTCTGTTCGTGCGCAGACAGATCGTCGAGCGCTGGATCGGTCGGGCGCATGCCGGCCGGCGCGACCAAAAACAGGTTCACTATCTGTCCCTGGAATTCCTGATCGGCCGCGTGCTGCTGGACGGGCTGAACAATCTCGGCCTGACCGACGGTGTGCGCGAGGCGCTGCGCGGGCTCGGCGTCGATTTCAGCAAGCTGCGCGAGGTCGAGCCGGATGCGGCGCTCGGCAATGGCGGACTGGGCCGGCTCGCCGCCTGCTACATGGAAAGCATGGCCACGCTCGCCATCCCCGCCTACGGCTACGGCATCCGCTACAATTACGGTCTGTTCCGCCAGAGCATCGCCGACGGCTGGCAGCAGGAGTTTCCGGAGGAGTGGCTGTCCTTCGGCAATCCGTGGGAATTCGAGCGGCCGGGTATCTGCTACCCGATCGGCTTCGGCGGCCATGTGGAAGCCGCGACAGGCGCCGACCGCACCCGCCGTCAGGTCTGGCACCCGGGCGAGACCGTGACGGCGATCGCCTACGACACGCCGGTCGTCGGCTGGCAGGGCAAGCACGTGAACACGCTTCGCCTTTGGTCCGCACGCACCACCGAGCCGCTGTCGCTCGAAGCCTTCAACCGCGGCGATCATGTGGGCGCGCTGGCATCCCGCGCCCGCGCCAACGCGATCTCGCAAGTGCTGTACCCGGCGGACGACACGCCGGCGGGTCAGGAACTCCGGCTGCGCCAGGAGTTCTTCTTCTCCTCCGCCTCCTTGCAAGACATGATCCGCCGCCATCTCGCCGCCGGCCATGACATCCGCACGCTGGCCGACCGGGTGGCGATCCAGTTGAACGACACCCATCCGGCGATCGCGATCCCGGAGCTGATGCGGCTGCTCGTCGACATCCACGAGGTGCCGTGGACGGAGGCGTGGCCGATCACCGTCGCCTGCTTCGCCTACACCAACCACACTTTGCTGCCGGAGGCTCTGGAAAGCTGGCCGGTGTCGCTGCTAGAGCGGCTGCTGCCG
>JAFAXA010000184.1 GCA_019241425.1 Acetobacteraceae bacterium
CGCTCGGATGCCACCCTGACCGCCGTGGTCGGGCTGCGGGACGCGGTCGTGGTCACCACCAAGGATGCGGTGCTCGCCATGCATCGCGACCACGCCCAGGACGTCAAGAAGGTGGTCGACCGGCTACGGCGCGCCGGCCGTCCCGAAGCATCCGCCCATAATCGCATCTACCGGCCCTGGGGCTTCTACGAGAGCCTGATCCAGGGCGACCGGTTCCAGGTCAAACGCATCACTGTCACGCCGGGGCACAAGCTCAGCCTTCAAAAGCATTATCACCGGGCCGAGCATTGGGTGGTAGTGGCGGGCACGGCGGTTGTTACCCGCGACGGCGAGCAGATCATGCTACGCGAGAACGAGAGCATCTATTTGCCGCTCGGGACCGTGCACCGGCTGGAAAATCCCGGCCATATCCCGCTTTGCCTGATTGAGGTGCAGTCGGGCGCCTATCTCGGCGAAGACGACATCGTCCGTATAGAGGATACCTACGGCCGGAACTGAGGGTCAGCCCGCGAACAGCAACCGCCCTAGCGCGAGCAGCCCGGCCCACAACCGCAGGAGGCGAGCAGCGCCCCGAGCAGGCAGGGCAGGCGCGGCCAGGGCTGGCTGGCGGCGGGCTGCGGCCCGGCGATCCCGCGACGGGACCCGCCCCGGATCTCACCCGTGTTGTGCTGAGCGGTCATGTCGCCTAATCCCGCCCGGGCTTGGCCGGAGGAGGTTTAATGCCAACCGCGCTCGTGACCGGGATCACCGGGCAGGACGGCGCCTATCTTGCGCAATTACTGCTGGACCGCGGCTACAAGGTGGTCGGGTTGCTGCGGCGGTCGGCGTCCGCCGATGTGATCGGCGCCCGGCTGCGCTGGCTCGGCATTCTCGACCATGTCGAACTGGTGGACGGCAACCTGACCGATCTGTCGAGCCTGATCCGGGTGATAGAAACCCATCGCCCCGACGAGGTGTACAACCTGGCAGCGCAGAGCTTCGTCGCCGCGTCCTGGCAACAGCCGCTGTTGACCGGCGCCGTCACCGGCATCGGCGCCGTCAATATCCTCGAAGCGCTGCGCATTGCCCGGCCGGAGGCGCGCTTCTACCAAGCGTCGTCGTCCGAAATGTTCGGCCTGATCCAGGAACGCGTGCAAACCGAGCGCACGCCGTTCTATCCACGCAGTCCATACGGGGTCGCCAAGCTCTACGCCCATTGGATGACGGTCAACTACCGAGAAAGCTTCGGCCTTCATGCGTCGTCGGGCATTCTGTTCAACCACGAAAGCCCACTGCGCGGCATCGAGTTCGTGACCCGCAAGATCACGGACGGCGTTGCCCGCATCAAGCTCGGGCTGGCGCGCGAACTCCCGCTCGGCAATCTCGACGCCCAGCGGGACTGGGGCCACGCCCGCGACTATGTGCGCGCTATGTGGCTGATGTTGCAAGAAAAGAAGCCGGACGATTACGTGGTCGCGACCGGCCGCACCGTTAGAATCCGCGAATTCTGCGATCTTGCTTTCGGCCATGCCGGCCTGCATGCCGAGGAGCATGTGCGCGTCAGCCAAAGCCTGATCCGGCCGGCCGAGGTGGATGTCCTGCAGGGTGATGCATCCAAGGCCCGGGCGGCGCTCGGCTGGTCGCCGGAAACCTCGCTCGAAGACATGGTGGCGGAGATGGTCGAAGCCGATCTCGTGCGTCACCGCGCCCGGCTGGCGGCCTGAATCGGGCACGGCAGCGGGGGCGCGCGTTCCGGTGACCTGGCCCGCCGCCCCGGCGCCGCGCACGATCCTGGTGACCGGCGGGTCCGGCTTCGCCGGCCGGCACCTGCTGCGGGAACTCGGCCGCCGTTTTCCGGGCGCGAATCTCGCTTGCCCCGCCTTTGATCTGACGCAGCCGGACGAGGTGGCGGCGGCGTTCCGCGCCTTACAGCCGGATGCGTGCATCCACCTGGCGGCGGTCGCCGCGGTTCCGGTGGCGCGGCAGCAGCCGCGGCTCGCCTGGGAGGTCAACCTGCACGGAACGCTCGCGGTGGCCGCGGCGATCCGCGCCCACGCGCCGGCGTGCCGGCTGGTCTACGCGTCCAGTGCCGACGCCTATGGCGGGTCGTTCCGCGACGGCCGGGCCGTCCGCGAAACGGCACCGCTGGCGCCCATCAACACCTACGGCGCATCCAAGGCGGCGGCCGACCTGGCGCTCGGCGCTCTCGCCGGGGAGGGACTCGACGTAATCCGCCTCCGTCCGTTCAACCACACCGGACCCGGCCAGTCGGCGGCGTTCGTCGTTGCCGCCTTCGCCCGCCAGGCGGCCCGGATCGCGCTCGGCCTGCAACCGCCGGCGCTGCGTGTCGGCGCGCTTGACCCGGCGCGGGATTTTCTGGACGTGCGGGACGTGTGCCGCGCCTATGCCACCTGTCTCCGGCATCGCTGGCCGCCCGGCGCGATCCTCAATCTCGCCTCCGGACGGCCGCGCCGGATCGGCGATATCCTCGCCGAGCTGCTTGCGCTGGCCGGAATCGAGGCGGCCGTGGAGACCGATGCCGACCGGCTGCGTCCGACGGACATTCCGCTTGCCTGGGGCGATACCGAAGCGGCCGGTGCGTGCCTCGGCTGGCATCCGGCGATCCCCTGGGAACAAACGCTCGGGGATACTTTGGAAGATTGGATGGAGCGCGCACGCGCCGAAGCGGCCTAGCCGGGTGTCGCAAATCCGCTTCGAAGGGCAACAAATCTTATTGCTGCCTACCTTGAACATGCCGATAGTCGATGAACATCCCTGCCATTCCATTTCCACCGCAGGTCGGACGATCGCCGTCTGCGGGCGAGGCCTAGGAACGTATCGTTATTTAATTTAAGGCGGCGCATGCCTCGCGCGGCCGGCGGAGCTGGAAGTGACCAGCCTATGATCACCGTGCTGTTTGCCACCCGCGACCGGTCCGAAAGCGTGGACCGGATGCTCCAATCGTTGCTCGCCCTGACGCCGCCGGACGGCGGATGGAAGCTGGTCGTCGTTGACAACGGCAGCCGCGACGACACGCTGGCGGTGCTGGAGCGATACGCGGGGACGCTGCCGCTCACCGTCCTGTCGGAGCCGGCCGCCGGCAAGAACCGGGCGCTGAACCGGGCGATCGCGCATCTTGAGGGCGATCTGACAGTGCTCACCGATGACGACATCATCCCCGAGCCTGACTGGCTCGTGCAATTGCAGCGGGCGGCCGCGTCGCACCCCGCCGCATCGGTGTTCGCGGGCACCGTGATGCCGCTCTGGCCCGGCCGGTTGCCCGCCTATCTTTCGGAACGGGCGGTGAATTACAGCATCCTGTATGCCCAGAACGAGCAGCCGACCGGCGCGTGCAAGCCCGCCACCGTGTTCGGGCCGAACATGGCCGTCCGCACCGCGGTGTTCCGGAACGGCTTCAGCTTCTCGGAGGATGTCGGGCCGAACAACGCCCAGCGCGCCTATGTCATGGGGGGCGAGACGGACTTCGCCGCCAAGTTGCACGACGCCGGCCATCAGGCCTGGTTCGTGGCGGAATCGAGGGTCGGGCACATGGTGCGGCCGGACCAGTTGACCGAAAGCTGGATCCTGCGCCGCTATTATCTCTACGGCCTCCATGCCGGCCACCATGGCGAAATGCCCAAATGGCGGGCGCTGCCCCGCCGGGTCGTCTGGTTGGCCTGCGCGGCCGTTGCCCGCGTGTTGCCGCCGTCGCCCCTGCGCCTGCGCGCCCTGTCGCGCGACCGCTTCTATGCCGGCATGTTCTGCCGCCGTTCGCCCGCCGGATCGCACCCGGCGGGCAAACCCGCCTGGTTCAGGCGGAGCGGGCGGGGGCTTGTTCCGGATGGATCTTCATCGGGGCGGGCAACTCACGGTTGAAAGGCGCCGCCTTGTAGAGGGCAACAGTCGAGTCGGCAATCGTCGGCCAGTCCGGGACGGCGGCGGCCAGGGCAGCGGCGTTGCGGGCGCAGGCGGCGGTCCAGGCCCGGTCGGTGAGCAGGCGGGTCATCGCTGCCGCCAGCGCCGGGGCGTCGCCGGTAGCGATCAGCGCGCCGTGCACGCCATCGGTCAGGGTTTCGGCGAAGCCGCCGATCCGTGACGCGATCACCGGCCGGCCATGGCTGAGGGCGAGCGTGAGCACGCCGCTTGCCTCGATTTCCCGGTACGGAAACACCGCGACCGTTCCCGGGCCGAACAGCGCCGGAATTTCTGGATCGGCGACGAATCGCGGTTCGAGGCCGGGATCGACCCCGTGCGCCGCCGCCAGCGTCCGCAGCGGCTGGATGTCCATATAGGGCTTGCCGACGATCCTGAGCCGGGCGCGGCGGCGCAGCGGTTCGGCCACGCGCGCGAATGCCTCGATCAGCAGATCCGCGCCCTTATACGGCTTGATCTTGCCGAACAGGAGAAAGGTGACGTCGCCGTCCATCGCGTCCGGCGCCGGTGCCGGGACCGGGGTGCCGAGCGGTCCGTGCGGCATCACCGTCACCCGGGCCGGGTCGGCGCCGCCCGCGATCAGCCGCTCGCGCCCGCTCGCCGTGTGGACAATCAGCCGGTCGAAGGCGCCGAACGCGCCGGTGGCGCCGATCCCCTGCAACGCCGCGCTCGGGTCGCCGTTGAACGGGTCGGTGTCGTGCACGGTGAGTACCAGGGGCGCCAGCCGGCGCAACCCGGGCAGGAAGCGGCGGTCGATCACCGGCAGCGGCAGCCACTGGAAATGCAGAACGTCCGGCCGCCACGCCCGCACGGCGCGGCGGAGCCACAGCATGGAGGCGAGATGGTCGGCGCCCTTCACGCCCAGCCGCAATGTCCGGGGCAGCGCCCGGACCGGGCGGCGTTCCGCGACCCGGTAGAAGCCCGGCACCAGTTGCAGTCCGGGCGGCGGCGTTTCGCCAGGGTCGGGGGTGCGGCCGTACAGCACGACCTGATGCCCCCGCGCGTCCAGTCCCGCCGCCAGCGCCGCGTCATAGGGCAAGGTGAACAGCGACGGGTCGATCAGGGCGATGCGCATGGGTGGGGGCTCATGGGGTGCGTGCGGCTCAATGTGGGTGCGGCTCGGGATGGGGCAGACCGAGATGGTCCGATAACGTGTGGAGAACGGCCGCGTCGCGCGCCGCATCGAACTTGCGGGCGATCAGGGCCGGGCTCGCCAGCAGGCTCGGCAGATCGGCGGCCGTCATGACCTTCGGCCCCGGCCAGACGATCTCCCGGCCGTAATGCGGCGCCACCCGGTCCCGCCACGGCCCATTCGCAACCAGGGTCTGCACGAGCAGTTCGTCCGATAGCAGCAATCCGCTTAGATAATCGGTGATGCGGCCGGTCACCGGCGCCTTCTGCAGCCATTCGCAGAACGGACGCGGCAGGATCGACCATTGCGAGCCCTTGAATGCCAGTTCGAAATCGGCGGGCGGCGCCCGCTTGCCGGGACGGATGATCGCCTTGTGCGGCCATTCCCGCATCGGATGCCAGCGGAGATGCCAGTCATCCGGCGGCAGCGACGCGAATGGCCGCATTTCCACGAATACCTGCCCGTCGGCGGCGGCGAGGCGGGCGCGCATCGCGGCGAGCGTCTGCAGCGGGTAGCATTGACCGCTCAGATTGACGAAATGCGTCCAGTCCGGGTCGAGCCGGAGCGCGGTCTCGATCGCCGTCAGGTGCAGCCGGGACAGGCTCCAGCCGCCCCAATTGGTGAACCGGGGCCGCATCAGCCGGATGGTCGGATAGCGAGCCGCGAGCGCCCGCGCCATTGCCAGCGTACCCCGGCGTTCAGGTTTCAGCCCGAGCGTCGATTTCAGGTCGACATGCAGCAGGATCGGTTCGGTGGACGCGCCGCCTTCGGCCAGCGCTTCAATAATCCAGCGCAGCTGCCGCGGCTTTTGATGCGCCATGACGAACCAGGCAATACGTGCTTGGGGCAAACGCAAGTCGCTCCAGAAAAAATTTCAATAAAATCCGTAACGGGTTATATGCAGGTGGGTGCCGCCGGGCTGTGCCGGGCGGACCGGATAACGAATACCGTTATTTTAGGTGCGGGTGGCTACACCCCCGTTTACATTACTGCATCAACATGTTCGGCGCCAAGCGTGCGCGGCATGGGACCGAAGGAGTTGTTCCGACATGGCTGAGTTGACCGCGGACGGTGCCGTCCTACCGGCCGGCGCCGAGAAGGCCGCCGCCAGGAACCGCCTGTCGCCGGGCCAGCTCGTCAAGATTCTGCGGCGGGACTGGCCGTTGCTGGTTTTTTGCGGGCTGCTCGCGGGGGCGGGCGCCTATGTCGCCAGCAAGACCCTGATCACGCCCCGCTACACCGCGCAGGCGACGCTGGCCGTGGAAACGCGCAGCTTCATGATCCCGGAATTGCAGGGCGTGCTCGGCAGCGAGCAGATGGCCGACCCGATGCCGGTGGTGCGGAGCGAAGCGCAGATCCTGCAATCGCGGGCGCTGGTTCGGTCGGTGGTGCAGGATCTCGATCTCACCGCTTATCCGGAATTCAACGGCGCGCTGCGCGGGCCGACCTTCAAGGAGCAGGTCGGCGGCTTTCTGCGCGACCACCTGCCGGCTTCGGTCGCCGATCCGATGGTCGATTCCGGCGTTCTGCCGCCGGCCAATCCGGGAAAACCCTCGCCGGACGTCGTTCTGGACGGCGCGGTCGGCACCGTGCAGCACGATATCGGCATCGCCAATGACGGCCGCAGCCTGATCATCAATGTCGAGTTCACGTCCGAACAGCCGGATTTGTCGGCCTCCGTCGCCAACCACCTGGTGCAGCGCTTCCTCGACGCCAAGCAGCAGATGCGCACCAGCGCCAACAAGGAAGCGAACCAGGCGCTCGAGAAGCGGATCACGGAGGTGCATGACGAAATCGACCAATTGGAGCGCCGCATCCTCGACACCCGGCAGAAATACAACCTGGTGCAGGTCCGCGCCGGCTCGGTCGGCCAGCAGCAGGTCGAGGATCTCTCGGCGGCGCTGACCCGCGCGAGCGCCGACCGGGCGCAGCTGGAGGCCAACTACCAGCGCGCGGCCGTGCTCGCCCACACCGGCGCCCCCGGCACCGACGGGTCCGATGCGCTGAATTCGGGCATCGTCGGCACGCTGCGCGACCGCGAGGCGACCGCCGAACGACGGGTCGCCGAACTCAGGACCACGCTTGGGCCCGGCCATCCGTCGGTGATGGCGGCCGAGGCGGAACTCGCCTCCGCCCGCGGTGCCGTGATGACCGAAGCGAAACGGGTGATGGCGGGCCTCGGCGCGCAGGCGCAGGCGGCGAAGGCGCGGGAAACCGATCTCCGCAACCAGCTCGCCCAGTCCCAGACCGTGGCCAGCACCCAGTCCAGCGTACAGGCCGAATTGCAGCAGCTCGAAAAGGACGCCGACGCCCGCCGCGCGCTGTACCAGACCCTGATCCAGCGCGCCGAGCAGACCCAGGCGATGAAGGAAGGGCCGGAGCAGAACGGCGCCCGGGTGGTCAGCCTTGCCGTGCCGCCGACCAATCCGTCGAGCCCGCGGCCGAAGCTCGCGGCCGGTCTCGGCCTGCTCAGCGGCGTCGCCTTCGGCGGCCTGATCTCCGTCGGGCTCCGGCGCCGCGAGCGCAACTACGCGACCGCCGCCGAGGTGGAGGCCGATACCGGCCTGCCGGTAGTCGGCGTGCTGCCTCGGGCGAAGCGGGGCCGCACTTCGCTCGCGTCCCGCGTCGTCAAGGAGCCGACCGGGGTGGAAGCGGAGGCGCTGCGCTCGCTCCGGGTCCGGCTCCGGTTCGGCAGCAACGGCGCCGTGCCGCGCAGCGTGCTGTTCGTCGCCGCCGGCGAAGACACGAGCGGGGCGGACATCGCCGCCGCGTTTGCCCGGGTGGCGGCGCTCGACGGCTTGCGGGTGCTGCTGATCGAGGGCGACCTGCAGTCGCCGTCGGTCGCGGGCAAGCTCGGCGTGACGCCGGCCAACGGCCTGATCAAGACGCTGACCGGCCTCGAGCATTGGTCCGAGAACCTGTCCCGCGACAGCGCGGCGCCGATGGACCTGCTGCTGGCCGGCACGCCGCAGCCCGCCGCGAGCCGCCTGCTCGAAACCATGCAGCTGCAAAGCTTCATGGCGGAAGCGCGAGAGGAGTACAACCTGGTGGTGGTCGACGGCCACCCGATGACGGAGGCGATGCATTCGCTCGCCTTCGTGCCGATCGTCGATGCGACCGTGCTGGTGGTCGAGGCGGGCGAGACCGGGCGCGAGGAGCTGCACGT
>JAFAXA010000231.1 GCA_019241425.1 Acetobacteraceae bacterium
TCCGTGCGCGGCCGGGCGGCTTCCGGCAAGGCACGGAGCCATCGCCGCGTGCGCCGTGCGTCCAGGAACGCCTGCGCCGCGACATCCGGATCGAAGCCGCTCATGCGCGCGCACCCGCCATGGCGCTCTCGCATTTCGCGGTGATGCCGGCCCAATCGCTGGCCTCGATGTCGGCGGGCGTCGCGAGCCAGGAACCGCCAACCGCGACCACGTTCTTCAGCGCGAGATAGTCGCGCATGTTCGCCGGGCTGACGCCGCCCGTCGGATTGAACCGCGCCGACGGGAACGGGCCGGACAACGCCTTCAGCATGCCGACGCCGCCCACCTGCTCGGCCGGAAACAGCTTCACGGTCGTAAAACCGCGCGCCATCGACGCGATCAACTCGGACGCCGTGCCGACCCCCGGAATGAAGGGCACGCCGAGTTCCACCGCCGCGTCCAGCAGTTCCGGCGTCGCCCCCGGACTGAACGCGAACGGCAGCTTGAGTCGCTGCGCCAGCTCCAGATCCTGCCGGCGAACGACGGTGCCGAGGCCGACGATCGCCTCCGGCACCTCGGCCTGGATCGCCGCCGCCGCATCGGCGCCCGCCGCCGTCCGCAAGGTGATTTCGAGTGTCCGCACACCGCCCGCGACCAGCGCCCGCGCGAGCGGCACCGCGCGATCCAGCCGCTCGATCGTGAGAACCGGAATAAGCCGGGCCGCGCTCAATATGTCAGCGACGCTTCCGTGTGCTTGGGTCATGGTGCAGCCTCCGGTGTGAACAGGGTGGCAGGCATGGCGTCGCGTGGAATGATCGCGCCACGATGGCGCACAACCGCCCCCGCCAAGCGGTGCCCGGCGCGTGCGGAGGCTTCGGGGCTCAGCCCGGCGCGTCGCGCCGCGACGTAAGCCGCGGCGAAGCTGTCGCCCGCCGCCGTGGTGTCGACAACGTCCGACACCGGCTCCGCCGACACCAGAACCGCCTCCGCAGCATGAACGACGTGGCACGCAGGGTGGGCAAGCTTGACGACGCTCTCCGGAACGCGCGCCGCGCGCAGGCGGCTGAGCAGGATATCGGCGTCCGATTCGCCGTAAAGGAGCATGTCATCCTCGACGCTCGCGAGCACGATGTCGCTGCACGCATAGATCCGGTCGTAGACGGCACGCGCCAACGGCAAATCCGGCCAGCCGCGTGGCCGGAAGTTGCCATCGAAAACAACCCGTGTACCTCCTGACCGCGCGCGCCCGAGCAGCGCGAACAGGCGCTCGCGTCCGGCATCGCCGAACAGCGAAAGCGAAATGCCCGACAAGTAGATCGTGTCCGCGGCCAGCAGCGCCGCCTCGACAAGCGGCGTTTCGGGGAGAGCGAAAACCTGGCGCACCGGTGCGCTGTCGCGCCAATAGAAGAACCGGCGCTCTCCCGTGTCATCGGTCTGGATCATGTAAAGACCGGGCAGCCGCCCCGGAACCCGCAGCACGCCATCCGTCTGGATGCCCTCGGCCTGCCAGGATGCGATCATCTCGTCACTGAACGTATCGTCGCCGAGTGCGCTGACGTAGGCGGTCGGAACGCCGAGCCGCGCCAGATAGACGGCGGTGTTCAGCGTGTCGCCGCCGAAGCCGCGCGTCAGCGTGCCGCCTGGTCGCGCGACCAGTTCCATCATGCATTCGCCGAGGCAGGCGACCGTTCCCGTCATGCTGCGATCATCCCAGGCTGACGAAGCAAAGCGCCGCCTCCGGAATGCGGCGGCCGCGCCCGACTATGTCGCGCCATCGGCGGCCATTGCAAAGGTGACAAGTTCTTCTCCTTCCCCCACCATGTCGCCCGGCGCTCGCGAAATCGCGCCGATCGTGCCGTCCCTGGGCGCCGCGAGCGTCAGCTCCATCTTCATGGCTTCGAGCACCAGCAGCGGCGCGCCCTTGCCGACGATGTCGCCCGGAACGACCAGCACGCGGGAAACACGGGCGGGAATGGGTGCCGTGACCCGGCTGTCCGCCTTCGTCTCGCCACGCGGCGGCTGGAACCGATCGACGAGGTGCAGCACGTGGTTGCTTCCGTCAACAACCACGGTCAGTTCCGGTCCGCGCCGCACCACCGGGAGCCTTTGCCTCACCCCGTCCAGCCGCACGAAGCACCCGTCCTCCCGTTCGGCCCGCACCCGCGCGCCCGGCAGGTCGAGCAGCGTGCTGCCGTCGCCTTGAGGCCAAGCGCGGACGGTGACAGCGTCGCCGCCGCCATCGGAGAACAGCAGGTCCTGGTATCCCTCCGCGTTCAGCCGCCAGGCATCGGCCATGCCCCAGGGCGACCACCCATCGCCGGCGCTCACCCTTTCCGTCCCGGTGCGTTCATCCGCAAGCACCGCCAGCGCCGCCGCGGCCAGCACCGTCCGTTCGTTGCCGCCCGAAGCCGTAGCCAGCGTCTCCGGGTGGCGTCGGATGAAACCGGTATGGAGATCGGCGCGCGCGAACGCCGGATGACCGGCGATGGCGCGCAACAGACCGAGATTGGTGCGCACGCCCACCACCTCGTACTCGCCGAGCGCGGCCGCGAGCTGCCGCAACGCCGCGTCCCGCGTCTCGCTCCACACGATGAGCTTGGCGATCATCGGGTCGTAATAGGGCGAGATCGTATCGCCCGCCCGCACGCCGGTATCGACCCGGACCTGCTTCGTTTCCCGCGGCTGACGCAGATGAGCGAGCGGCCCGGTCGAAGGCAGGAAATCGCGATCGGGATCCTCGGCATAGATGCGGGCTTCGAACGCGTGGCCGCGCGCCGCCAGCTCGCCTTGCCTTGACGGCAGCGGCTCGCCAGCAGCCACCCGGAATTGCCACTCCACCAGATCGAGACCGGTGATCATCTCCGTCACCGGATGCTCCACCTGCAAACGTGTATTCATTTCCATGAAGTAGAAACGGTCGGCCTCGACGATGAACTCGACGGTGCCCGCGCCGGCATAGCCGACGGCGCGCGCCGCGGTGATCGCCGCGTCGCCCATGGCGTGGCGCCGCGCCGGGTCTATGCCGGGGGCGGGCGCCTCCTCGATGATCTTCTGATGGCGGCGCTGGATCGAGCAGTCGCGCTCGAACAGATGGACAATATTGCCGTGCGTATCGGCAAAAACCTGGATTTCGATATGGCGCGGTCGCGCCAGGTATTTTTCGATCAGCACCCGGTCGTCGCCGAAGGATGCGTGCGCCTCGCCTTGCGCGCTCGCCAGCGCCTCGGCCAACGCGTCCGCCCGCTCGACGACGCGCATTCCCTTGCCGCCCCCGCCTGCGGAGGCCTTGATCAGCACCGGGTAGCCGATCCGCCCGGCTTCGGCGGCGAGCACGTCCGGCGACTGATCATCGCCGTGATAACCCGGAACCAGCGGCACGCCCGCGCGCCCCATCAGCGCTTTGGCGGCGGCTTTGGAACCCATGGCGCGGATCGCGCGCGCGGGCGGGCCGACCCAGACGACCCCGGCCGCCGCGCACGCTTCCGCGAATGCGGCGTTCTCGGACAGAAAACCGTATCCCGGGTGGATCGCCTCCGCCCCCGATCGGCGCGCGACGCCGATGATCGTTTCGATCGCCAGATAACTGTCCCGCGCCGGAGCAGGCCCGACCGTCCACGCCTCGTCGGCCAGTTCCACGTGCAACGATCGGCGGTCGGCCTCCGAATAGATCGCGACGGTCGCGATGCCGAGCCGGCGGCAGGTCCGGATGATACGGCAGGCGATCTCTCCGCGATTGGCGATCAGCGCCTTGCCGAACAGCATCCGGGGCGACTACTCCTCGCGCCAGGCGGGCAGGCGCTTGTTGAGGAAAGCCGCGATCCCCTCCTGCCCTTCCCGGGAGCGGCGGCGTTCGGCGATACGCCGCGCCGTTTCGTGCCGGAGGTCGTCATCGATCGCCCGGTTCTCGCAGTGGAAAATCAGCGATTTCGCGGCGGCCTGCGCGCCCGGCGCGCCGCGCATCAGGGCGTCGAGCAGCACCTCCTTTTCCTCGGCGAGCGTCGTGCCCGGCACCACCTCGTGGACCAGCCCGATCTCCAGGGCGCGCCGCGCGCTGAACACCTCGGCGGTCAGGAAATACCGCCGCGCCTGGCGGGCGCCGATCGCATTCAGAACATAGGGCGCAATCGTCGCCGGAGTCAGGCCGAGCTTCACCTCACTCAAGCAGAACGTCGCCCGGTCCGACGCCAGCACCGTGTCGCAGCACGCGAGCAGACCGACCCCGCCGCCGTAGGCCGGGCCTTGCACCACCCCGACGGTCGGCTTGTTCAGCCGGTCCAGCATGTGCAGCATCTGGGCCAGCGCGTGGGCATCGGCGGTGTTATCGTCTTCTCCGAAGGACGCCATGCGGCGCATCCACTCGAGATCGGCACCGGAGCTGAAATTCTGGCCGACGCTTCCCAGCACGACCACCCGCACGTCGTGCAGCTTTTCGAGCCGGCCCAGCGCTTCCGTCAGTTCGTGAACGAGGTGGTCATCGAAGGCGTTGTGCCGCTCGGGCCGGTTCAGGGTCAGCGTCGCGACGCCGCGTGCGTCGATGCTCGTGAGGAGGGCGCTCATCTTGCCTCCTATTGGGGTGCCCACCCACCGCACTACAGACAATCGGCGCCGCCCTGTCGAGGGCCGGCGGTTGGAGGGCTGCGCGCAGTCCCCTTTCGTTGGACGTCCAGACCCGCCCTGCCCGGGCGGAGCGATCGGGCTAAGCGGCGGCTCTGCTACCTAACTCTGCCGCACTGCATCGTGAAGTGCCGCCGCGACTTCGGCGACGACGAACTCCCATCGGCGGGGCGCCGGTTGGCGGAATAGCCGCGCCGTTGGATACCAAGGGCTATCGGCGCGATCGAGCAGCCAGCGCCAGTCCGGCGAGTAGGGGAGCATCACCCATGCCGGCTTGCCCAAGGCTCCCGCGAGATGGGCAACAGCCGTGTCGATCGTCACCAGAAGATCGAGATTGGCGAGGACGGCGGCGGTGTCCGAAAAATCCGCGAGTTCGTGCCCCAAGTGGAGCAGCGGCGCGTCCCCGAAATAGTCTCCGACCTCCGCCTGCGCATCGCCCATCTGCAATGAAACGAGGCTGACCCCCTCGATTGCGGCGAGGGGAGCAAGCGCTGCCAAGCTGGTGGAACGGCCCGGCGGATGGGCCCGTCCACTCCAAACGATGCCGACGCGGCGGTGATTGCGCGGCAGCATAATCCGAAGCCGCTCCGCCCAGGCCTTCGTTGCGGCCGGCTCGGGCAGCAAATAAGGGATGGCGGCGGGGATCGTTTCCGGCCGCGTGCCGTGCAACCGGGGTAGTCCGGACAGAGGGCAATATACGGCAAAGGGGGGGCACTTGTTCCAGCACTCGAAGGTCGCAATCCCGGGGTAATTGTGGCGTATCAGCCGGTGCAGTTCCGGAGCGCAGGCGAGCACCAGATCGGCACAGCGCGACGCCGCCCAAGGCAGATAGCGAACGAACTGCAATACGTCCCCAAAACCCTGGTCGGCGATCAGCAGCAATGTTCCGTCAGTGATCGGCTGCCCATCCCATTGCGGGCGGTCGGTTTGCGGCAAGAGCGGCCCGGCTTCCGGAACACGAAACCGCCATTCGTATTCCTCGAAACCTTCTTCCATCGCACCTTGCAGCAGCAGCAATTCTGCCAGGCCGAGATGCGGCTTAGCCGAATGCGGGTCCATACGGACGGCGCGCCGGGCGTAGCCGATCGCCGCGTCCAGCCGAAGCAGCCGCTGATTGACCACGGACAAATTGTGGAGCGCGAGCGCATCGAATGGATCGAGCTGTAGCGCGCGTTCACCGGCCGCAACCGCCTCCTCGTAACGGCCGAGTCGCTCATAGATCGAGCACAGATCCCGAAAGTAGACCGCGGAAAGCGGACGCTCGGTGGTCGCTCGTCCGATATGGTCCGCGGCCTGCGCGAGTTCGCCCGAGTAGTAGGCCGCGATGCCCGCGAGGTGAAGCGCATCCGGGTCACGCGGCGCGGCTTTCAGGGCGGCATCGAGCAGCGAAACCGCGTGATCTTGGCGGCCCGCCTGCTGGCAATCCCCCGCCAGCGCCAAAACCTGCGCGAGCGGCAGCCGGACTTGGTGTTGAGGCGGCGCGGCATTCAGCGGGATCGGTTCGCTCATGACGCCGCCGCGACGGTATAGCCCAAATGCTCGATCACCGGCTGCAGGATGGGGATAACCGGCTCCAAGTGGCGGATGTATCGCCGGTAGCGGAAGCGCGACCGGTCGTACAGTGGCTCCGTCACCTGCGCGTAGCTGGCCGTGCGCGCACGGCGTTCGTTCTCCTCAAAGCGGAGGCAGCGCGCATCGTAATCTTCGCCGACAAAGGCGAGCATGCGGCGGAGGCTCGACGCCGGATCATCGACCAGCGCTTCGTAGCGCACCGGCAAATACCGCACGCTCATCTCACGGCGATAGTGCTGCACCAGCTCCATGATCAGGACGTAATGCCGCGCGATGGTCTCCAGCTCATAGGCACACGCGAACCCGTGCGTCAGGTCATGGGCGAACACCGAGAGCACGACGTCGAGCGGATGCCGTATCACGTGGATCAGCGGGGCGGCCGGGAACATCAGTGCGATCAGTCCAAGATGCATTTCGTTGAGTGGCATCTTGTCGGTGAAGCGTGTCGCGCCCCGCTTCTCCGTGACCCCGAACTGCGCAACCCGCCGCAGATAGTGATCCCGCAATTCGTCGAGCCCGCTTGCGTGATCCGCCATCCAGAGCTCGGCCAGAGCGTCGGGATAGCTCAGCGGACTGTCGAACCGGCGTTGCAAGCCCGCGATGATGTCGCCGATGATCGGCAACTCATCGCCGGCCGCGATGCGCGGGTGGGCAGACAGCATCTGCTCGACGAGCGTCGTCCCGGAACGCGGGAAGCCGAGAACGAACACCGGCTGCGCGCCGTCCTCCCGAATGCCCGCGCGCGGCAGTCGGGCAAGCCGCCCGGCGGAGAAGAAGGTTTTCAGCCTCGTTGCGAGACTCTGTGCCTCGTCAGCGCGGTAGTGAAGCGCGCCCGCTTCCCGTGCCTTGCGCTTGCCGGCGGCAAACGCCTCGAAGGCTTCGTCGGTGCGGTCAAGTCTGTCCAGCACCGCGCCCTTTTCCAGCAACTCGTGCGCGGCGAGGTCGCCCGCGCGGCGTCCGGCGATGCCGTCCAGAATGGCGAGCGCCTCGCCGTAGCGGCCTTGTCGGCGGAGCAACACGGCGCGCGCGCTTTGGAAGCGTGGATCCCCCGGAAACGCCGCTTCGGCGCCATCGAGCAGGTCGGTCGCCGCCTCGAAGCGCCGGTCGGCTTCCTCCAGACGCGCCCATCCGAGCAGTGTCTGCGGCACGTTGGGCGCAAGCGCGACGGACTCTTGATAGAGCTGACGTGCCTCGCTCATTCGCCCCTGGCCCTTGAGGTTCCAGGCGAGGTTTGCGAGCAGGATCGGATCACGTGTCCCGGAAAGGCGCATCGCCATGCGGTAGTGGTGTTCGCCCCAATGCGGTCTCTGCCCCTCGGTGAGGACCATCGCCAGCAGGCTGTGTGTCTGCACCGCGTCGGGTGCGAGGCGTACCGCATTACGGGCGTGCCGCTCCGCTTCGGCGAACCGCCCGGTGTCCAGCAGCAGACACCCGAGTTCGACGCACGCCGCGACGTCGTTCGGCGCGAGGGTGACCAGCCGGCGCAGCAGCGGCTCCAGCGCCGACGGCGGACCGGTCACCTTGCGAATGGCGTGCAGCAGCCTGAGCGCGTCCACTCGCGTCGGTGCCTGCTCCAGCAGGTGCAAGCACAGCGTCTCGGCGGCCTCCGTGCCGCCGGCTTGGTGCGCCTGCCATGCGCGCTCCATGAGCGGCAGCGGATGCGCGTCCGCTCCCGAGGCGGCGTCGATCACCAGATCGCAGCACAGATCACGCCGCAAGCCGCTGCCGCACGCGCAACGGGCCGGCGTGGATCGCAAATCACCGGAAGCTGCGTGCGGCGCCGCGCGAAGGACAGGCGTCGTCACCGCGAGCAACGGCGGCTCACCCGCGCCGAAGCCGAAGCCGCTTCAGGCATGGGTAATCAGAACGCCGTTGCCCGAGTCGCTCGCGGCGTGGAACGTGCCCGCGCCAAGGCTCGACGTCTGGAAATACAGGGTGGCGGTTTGCGTGCCGTTCGAAACCGCCAGCGAGCCCGTAGCCGGGTTGAAATTGAGGCTCAGATTCGAGGACGCGAGCTGCCGGAGATCCACGCTGTCCCCCGCGCCGAAGCTTTCCAGCAACGGCCCACCGCCGCTGCTTCCGAAGGACGCGAAGTTGTCGGCGATCAACTCGTTGCTGCCTTGGAACTGCACCTTGCTCGCCGTTCCGGTTGCGGCGGCAACCTCGAGCGACGAATTGCCGGTCAGTTGAAAGACGCCGGCGCTCGCCGGATCGACCGCGGTCGCGACATCGAGCGAACCCGAAACCCCCAGGGTGCCGTTGTTCAGCACGGTTTGTAGCGTATCCGCGCCGCTCGCCGTCCAATTGCCGCTGGCGTCAAAGGCGAGCGTATCGAAATTACCGTAAGACCAGCTATGTCCGTTGGTGGCGACGGACCCCGCCGTTCCGGTTGCACTCGTCACGCTACCGGTCCCGCCGGCCAGTTCCAAAGTGTTGCCGGGGTTGGAACTGCCGACGACGCTGCCGAGAAACACGGCGCCTGGATTGACGACCACGCGATTCGGCCCGCTTCCGGAGAAGCGCACGGCGTTGAACCCGCCGGAAATCGTCCCGCTATTGGTGACAGTGCCGAAGCCGTTATAGACGGCGACGCCGATCCCTCCCGCACTGATCGCGCCGGTATTCTCGACGGTCCCGCCGGCCGACAAGTCCACGCCGAAATTGCCTGCCGTGGACACGAGGCCGGCATTGGTGACCGCGCCGTTGCCGCCCGTGAAAAAGATTCCGATATTGGAGCCGCTGATCGTGCCGCCGGCGTTGTTGTTCACCGATCCGCCGCCCTCGAGATCGGCGCCGGTCGCACCCGTCGCGGCGATCTTGCCGCTATTGCTGAAATTAACGGTCCCGCCGGCGACGAAGATCGCGGTCGTGTTTCCCGAAATCACCCCCGTCGAGGTATTCGTGATGTTGCCGCCCGCCTCCAACTCGATGGCATGGTCACTCGTGATGTTGCCGCTGTTGTTGAGGGTCGCCCGCGTCCCCGAGGCGAACAATCCCGCGGAGGCGCCCGCGATCGAGCCGCCCTGATTGTTGGTGACGGTTCCCCCGCCTCCGAGGTCCACGCCCGCGCCGGACGTGCTTGTGGAGTTGATGAGGCCGGTATTGGTGACCGTTCCGGCGCCGCGGTAGCCCACATAAACGCCGCTGGAGCCGCCGGTAAGCACGCCCCCGGCGTTGTTGGTCACGCTGCCGCCGCCCGCCAACGCCGCGGCTCCGTAAAGCGAGCTGGTGATCGTGCCGGTGTTGTTGAGCGCGCCGGTTCCGCCGGTGATGAAGACGCCGAACGAACTGCCGCTGATCGAGGCGCCACGGGAATTGCCCACGCTGCCGCCCGCTTCGAAATCGACCCCCGCCGGGCCGGTCGCGGCGATCCGGCCGGAATTGGTGAGCGTTCCGGTGCCGCCATTGACGAACACCGCCGCGACGCCGCCGGTGATCGCCGCACTCGTATCATTGCTGACGCTGCCGCCATTTGCGAGAAGCACGCCGAGGCGCGGGCTGCCGCTGGCGATGCTGCCGTGGTTTGCGACCGTTCCCGAACCCCCGGTGATGAATACGCCGGCACCCGCGGTGCCGCCGCCCGACACGAACGCACTCTGATTGTTGGTAACGGTGCCGCCGCCGAACAGGGCCACGCCGTCATCGACCGACGCGACGATGCTGGAGTTGTTGACCACGGTGCCGGTCGCACCCTGGACGATGGCACCGTCCTCGCCGCCGCGGATCGTCGCACTGTTGGTGATGAGCCCGCCCGCCCCGAGGGCGACGCCGTATGCGCCTCCGGAGATGACGCCGCTATTCGTTATGTTGCCCGAACCACCGGTGATGTAGACGCCGGCACCGGACCCGAATCCGTTGCCGATCGCGCCGCTTCCGGCGATGGAGCCGCCGCCATTGTTTGTGACCTTGCCGCCCTTGCGCAGCAAAACCCCTTCGACCCCGGAGATCGAACCGGAGTTGGTGACCGTTCCGCTGCTCGCGAGCGACATGCCGACGCCGGATGAGGACGTGACCTTGCCGGCATTGCCGATGACCCAAGTGGCGGAGGCCGGCGCATCGATCGCATCCGCGCTGCCGCCGGTTGCGTTCACGGCGCCGGTCGCGGTGATCGTCAGCGGGTTGTCCGCCGCGCCCAGTACGACCGGACCTGGGATGCTCGTGGCGATGACTTTCGGCATCGAAATCATCCAAATTTGCCGGCCCGGCATCCGGCGAGAAGGCGTCCCGTCGCGCTATCGCCGCCCGGAGTGACCGAAGCCCGTTGGAAGGAGCCTCAAGGAT
>JAFAXA010000068.1 GCA_019241425.1 Acetobacteraceae bacterium
CCGGCGGCAGTTCCAACGACAGCACGATGCGGGCGGCATCCTCCGGCGGAATGAAACCGGTCGGCAGCAGCGAGGTCGACCACAGCGACAGCGCAAACAGCGTAAGCCCGACACCGAGCGTCAATTTCGGACGCGCCAGGGTGCGCGACAGCAATCCGAGATAGGCGCGCATCACCGCGCCGTCCCGCTCCTCATGCGCGCCCCCGCCGCGCAGCATATGCGCGGCCATCACCGGCGTCACGAGGCGGGCAACGGCGAGCGACACCAGTACCGCCGCCGCCACCGTCAACCCGAACTGCTTGAAATACTGGCCCGGAATGCCGCCCATGAAGCTGACCGGCGCGAACACCGCGACCACCGTACAGGTGATCGCGACCACGGCCAGGCCGATCTCGTCCGCCGCCTCGATCGCCGCGTCATACGGCCGCTTGCCCATGCGGATGTGGCGGACGATATTTTCGATCTCCACGATCGCGTCGTCGACCAGGATGCCGGTCACGAGCGTGATCGCGAGCAGGCTCACGAAATTCAGCGAAAAGCCGAGCAGATCCATGAACCAAAAGGCCGGAATGATGGACAACGGCAAGGCGACAGCGGCGAGAAACATCGCCCGCCAGTCGCGCAGGAACACGAGCACGACGAGCACCGCCAGCGCCGCGCCCTCCAGCAGCGAGTGCATGGCCGACAGATAGCTGCCCCGGCTTTGCCGCACGCTGTCGTCGATCAGCGTATACGAGACGTCAGGATGGGAAGACGCGAGCGCGTCGAGCTTTTCCCGAACCCGGTCCGAAACCTGAACGTCGCTTGCGCCCTTCGCGCGATAGATCGCGAACGAAACCACCGCCGTCTCGCCGTTCACCCGCGCGAAGCTGCGCGGCTCCTCGAAGCCGTCGGTGATCGTCGCCACATCCCGAAGGCGCACGTCGCGGCCGCCCGGCAGCACGATGCGCGTCGCGCCGAGCGTTGCGAGATCGTCGGTGCTCGCGAGCGTGCGGATCGCCTCCTCCCGGCCGCCGAATTCGACGCGACCGCCGGCCAGATCGACGCTGGTTGCGCGCAACTGCCGGTTCGCGTCGCCGGCCGTGACCCCGAGTGCGGCCAGCTTGTCGCGATCCAGCGCGACCCGGATCTCGCGCGTGACGCCGCCGATGCGCTCCACCCGTCCGACGCCCGGCACGCCCCGCAATTGTCGCAGCACGACGTCGTCGACGAACCAGGACAGGGTTTCGGGCGTCATGCCCGGCGCCGAGGCGGCGTAGGTCTCGATCGATTGCCCGACCACGTCGATGCGCTCGATCACCGGCTCGTCGATCGTGCTCGGCAGGTCCGCCCGTATTTGCGCAACCGCGTCCTTGACGTCGTTCAGTGCGCGATCGGCGCCGATTTCGAGCCGCAGCTCGATGGTCGTGGCCGACGTGCCGTCGGTCACGGTGGAGTAGATGTGCTTGACGCCGGTCACATTCGCAACCGCGTCCTCGACCTTCTTCGTGACCTGGGTTTCCAGCTCGGACGGCGCCGCGCCGGCCTCCGTGATGGTCACCGACACCACCGGCACGTCGATATTGGGCGCGCGCGTGATCGGAATCCGGATGAACGAAAAGACTCCGAGAACGAGCAGCACGGTGAACAGCACCGCCGACGGAATCGGCTTGCGGATCGCGGCGCCGGAAATGTTCAGCGCCACGCTAACGCTCCGCCGCACGCAGAACGGGCACCGGCGCGACGCGGTCGCCGTCGCGCACGAAGGTGCCGGCGACCGCGACCACCTGCTCGCCTTCCGCAACACCCTCCATGATCTCGGCCCGGTCGTCGGCGATGAGCCCGACTTTCACGCGCCGCGTTTGCACGGTCGCGTCCTGCACCACCTGCACCCGAGCGCCGTCCGGCTCCATCATCACCGCGGAAAGCGGCACCTGCACCCCGTCGCGGCGCGACACCTCGACGGTCGCGCGGCCGAAGCCGCCGATCGGAATGCCGCTGCCGCCGATCGAGAGCCGCACCCGCCCGAGCCGCGTCTGCCGGCCGACCTCCGGGGATACGAGCCGCACCTTCCCTTCCAGCGGCGTGTCGCGTCCGGGCAGTGTCACGCTCGCCGGCTGGCCGGGCCGCAGGCGCACGAGCAATGCTTCCGGCACATCGCCCTCCAACTCGACCGCACCGTCTGCGATGATACGAAACAGCGGATCGCCGGCGCCCGCGACCACGGCGCCGAGCCGGGCGACGCGGCGGCTGACCACACCCCCGACCGGCGCGCGGATCTCGGTGCGCGCCAGGCGGACCGCCAGTTCCTGTCGCTGCGCGGCGGCAAGCGCCTGATCCGCCTGCGCGACCGCGAGCAGATCGCGGGCGGCGGCGAGACGCGCGACCGCGACGCCCGCCGCCTGCTGCTTGTTTTCAAAATTCTCCCGCGAGCCGCTGCCGGTCGACAGCAATTCGCGCGCGCGCCCGAAGGCGGCATCCGCTTGCAGGCGGTTCGCCTCCGCTTCGGCGATGCTGCTCTGTGCCTGCGAGATCGCGGCGGCGGCGCGCGCCGATTGCGCGGCGTTCTGCGCGAGCTGGGTTTCCAGCATGTCGCGCGACAGCCGCGCGAGCACCTGCCCCGAAGCGACGCGATCGCCCTCGTCGGCAAGGATGTCGGTGATCGCCAGCCCCTCCACTTGCGGGCTGACCAGCACTTCCTCGCGCGGCACCACCGTGCCGGTGACGGTGAGCGTATCGACCAGCGTGCCGCGCATCGCTGGTGCGACGGTCACCGCCGGCGGCCGGGCCTCGCGCGGCGCCTGCGCCGCGGCCAGCGCGGGCGCGAGCAACAGCAGAACGGCGAGAAGACGGGCGATCATCGGCCGACCGGCCGAAGGAAGCGCCCGAGCAGCGTCCGCAACGTGTCGCGGAGCCGGTCGGCGGTGAGTGTCGGGTCCTGCGCCTTTTGGGCGAACAGGCCATCGGCGATTGCCATGATGATCTGCGCCGCCTCCCCGGCCACGAGGGCCGGATCGACCAGCCCACGCTCCTGCCCGCGCGTCAGGGCGTCGCTGATAGCCGTCCGGCATTGATCGGCGCGCGCGCGGACGACGGCGCGGATCGCCTCGTTGCGGCGGCTCTCCGCCGTCACCTCGACCGCGAGCATGGTCCCGCCTTCGGCGAACATCTCGTCCATCATTTCGATGCCAATTGTCGCGAGCGCTTCCACCGGGTCGTCCGCCTCGGCCAGCCGGCTGAAGAACCCGGCATGGCGTTCCCGGTCGGCCTCCACGATGGCGGCGATGATCGCGTCCTTCGACGGAAAATAGCGGTAGAGCGCGCCCGGGCTCATCCCGGCTTCGGCACAGATCGCGCCCATGGAGGCGCCATGGAACCCCGACCGGTCGAAACACGCGATCGCCGCTTCAAGGATGCGCGTGCGGGTCGGCACGCCCGGAACCGACGCAGACACGGCTTCACTCCGCCCCACCGAGAGTGAACGTTCATTCTCACGTTCTTATCCCGCCGTCAACACGAAGGAAAAAAGATTTTTGTTGAGCGCAGCGGCCACCCGTCGACGTCCAGCAAATGCGACGGCGATGGAGTGCAGGCGGGCGCGAGCTTGCGTGCGCAACGAGCTTGCGCGACTCTGCCGCAATCAACGCTGCCGACGAATCATCCCGGGCGCGCGGCGCCGCGAGTGTGCGTCGCGCGGCGAGCGTCCCGGTCTAGGTCTTGTGGTACCGCCTGGCCTGCCGCTCCGCCTCCGCCGCCGCTTCTTCCGGTGTTGCTTGCCCGGAAGCGACGGCGGCGAACATATGCACCGTGACGTAGTTTGCAGCGATCGCCGCCGAGGCCGCGTTGATCGGTCCGTTGCAAGCGGGCCAGAACTGCCGGTCGAGGACGTCGCGAAAGACACGAACCTTCGGATCGCCGCGCCAGACGGCAGCGTCGTCGTATGCTCTCAGGGGATTCGACCAATAGCCAAGGCAGGCGTTCAGCCACGGCTCATACTGCTCGGCCTCCATCATGAACCGGATGTACTCTTTGGCCGCATTCGGATATTTAGTGTGCTTGAAGGCCATCGCGTTGATGACCAGCGCCGATTCGGGCGTGGATTTCGCAAGACCCTTCGGCAGCGGCGCATGGTCCATGTCGGCGGCGATTGACGCCGTCTTCGGGTCGCTCTTGGCGACGAAGTAGATCGACACCCCGTTCGCAGTCAGTGAGATCTGCTCGGCGAGGAACGCCTTGTTATTGCTGGGATCTTGCCAGGACAACGTGCCCGGGATGAACGTCTCCTGCATTGCCTTGCCGTATTTCAGAGCCTCGATCGTCTGCGGGCTGTTGATCGTGATGGCTCCGCTCTCATCCGCGAGATAGGCGTTGTGGCTCCACAGCAGCCAGTTGGCATAGCCGTTCGCGTCGCCGACCGCGTTCCCGAGCGCGAACCCGGGCGGATGACCCATCTCCTTCAGCTTGCGGCAAAGTGTGAGAAACTGATCGAGATCATCCGGTATTGCGTCGAAACCGGCCTGCTTCACCCAGGAAATCCGGTAGTTGCACGGGCCACCGGCGGCTCCGACTGTTATCGCAATCCATTTGTCGGTCTTCCACTTCCGCCCGAATGTTTGGGCGAGGAATTTCCAGCCGCCATATTTCTTGCCCAGATATTCCGCAAGCTCGGTCACGTCGAGGAGCTTATCTGAATAGAGATGCGGATCGTCCATCCACCCGACGACGACATCGGGTCCCGCTCCGGTGTTGGCCGTCACGGCGGTCTGAGGACGCAGATCTTCGAACCCGACGAAGTCGACGCGCACCGGCACGCCCGTCATCTTGCTGAACCTGTCCGTATTTTGCCGGAAGACGATCTCGTCCGGTTCCACGAATTTTGTCGGACGCAGGACGCGCAGCGTCGCATCCTTCTCGATCGGACAGTTCGGCGCGGCCACGTCCGCAGCCTTCGCCCGGTGTTCCCGCATTGTCATGCC
>JAFAXA010000159.1 GCA_019241425.1 Acetobacteraceae bacterium
GTCGGCGGTCATATGCATCCGGTCGGATTCGGCATAGGTCTGCAGCACGGCCCTCATCCGGCTGTAGATGTCGTCGGTTGTCTTGATGAAGCCGCCCAGCGTCGCCCGCGGGCTCGACGTGTCGGCCGGACGCAGCGGGTACTCCTCGTCCGCATTGACGGCCGAAACGAGGCCCAGAAGGAGTGCGATCAGAACCAGCCCGGTGCAGCACCGGAACAATTTCCGGCCGATCGTCATCGGCGTTCCTCCCGCATGGCAGCCCCGTCAGGCGGCACGCTTCCCTTGAAGGCGGCAGTGGGGTTCGAGCGCAAACACGCGCCAGCGCAGCCGGTAGCTCCGCCCCGTCCAGGCGGCGGCGGCTTCCGGCCGATAGAGCTCAGACGAGAAACAGCCGCATGCCGACGAGGATCACGGCGACCACAATAGCGGCATAGGTCACGAACCGGGTGAACGACATCCAGAAGCGCTGGCGGTCGGCCAGGAATGCATCCGGCGTCACGGCCTGGGTCACGACTGTGCTCTGCTCATCCATCGGCGATCACCCGCTTGTTCCACAATTTTATGTCGTGGCCGGGCGGAGCGGCAAGGGGTTGAACAGCGCGGCGGCCGGCGGCTGCAAAGCAGCCGCTCCGGTCCCTCCGGCGACATTGGCCAGCGCCGCCGGGTAGAGGATGTGCTCGCAGGCCAGCACCCGGGCGGCGAGCGTTTCTTCCGTGTCGCCCGGCAAGACGGGCACCGCCGCCTGCGCGAGGATCGGCCCGGCATCCACCGTTTCCGTCACCAGATGCACCGTGCAGCCGTGCAGCTTGACGCCCGCCGCCAGCGCGCGGGCGTGGGTGTGCAATCCCGGAAAGGCGGGCAGCAAGCTGGGGTGGATGTTGAGCATCCGGCCGGCCCATCGCCCAACCAGCAACGGCGTCAGCCGCCGCATGTAGCCGGCGAGGCACACGAACGCGGCGCCGGCGCCCCGGAGCGCTTCGTCGATCGCCGCTTCATGCGCGGCGCGGTCGCCCCGGTATGGACCGTGATCGAGCACCGCGGCCGGAATGCCCGCCGCACGCGCCACGCTGAGACCGGCCGCGTCCGGCCGGTTGGACAGCACCAGCACGATCCGGGCCGGAAAACCCGGGTCCCGGGCCGCCTCGATCAGGGACGCCATGTTCGAGCCGCGCCCGCTGATCAGAATGGCCGTCGGCGCGCGCCTCACATGCCGGCCCAGTCGGGGCCGGGGTCCAGCAGCACCGATGGCGGCGCGTCCGGCGCCGCCGCCTCGATCCGGCCGAGGTGGATCGCCGCCTCGCCTTCCGCGCGCAGCAGGTCCATCGCCGCCCCCGAATCCGCGACCACCAGCGCCATCCCGATCCCGCAATTGAAGACACGCACCATCTCTTGGGGCGCGATCCCGCCCGCCCGCGCCAGCCATCGAAACACCGGCGGCACCGGCCAGGCGCCGAGGCGCGCCTGCGTTCCCTCCGGCAGCACGCGGGGCAGATTGCCCGGCAGCCCGCCGCCGGTGATGTGGGCTGCCGCCTTCAGCAAGCCCGCCCGATGCAGCGCCAGCACCGGCCGCACATAGATGCGGGTCGGGGTCATCAGCGCCGCCCCGAGCGTCGTCTCGCCACCGAACGGCGCCGGCGCGTCCCAGGCCGCGCCGCTGACGGCCACCACCCGGCGGACCAGCGAATAGCCGTTGGCGTGCACCCCGCTGCTCGGGAGACCGAGCACGTGATCCCCCGGCACGACCCCGGCGGGCAGCAGCCGGCCCCGTTCCGCGGCCCCGACGGCGAAGCCTGCCAGGTCGTAGTCGCCTTCCGCGTAGAATCCGGGCATCTCGGCCGTCTCGCCGCCGACCAGCGCACAGCCCGCTTCCCGGCACCCCTCGGCGATCCCCGCGACCACCACGCTCGCCTGCCCGACCGAGAGGCGGCCGGTCGCGAAATAGTCGAGAAAGAACAGCGGCTCGGCCCCCTGCACGACCAGGTCGTTGACGCACATGGCGACCAGATCGACGCCGACCTTGTCATGCATCCCGGTCTCGATCGCGACTTTCAGCTTGGTGCCGACGCCGTCCGTGGTCGATACGAGCACCGGGTCCGCGAAGCCGGCGGCGCGAAGGTCGAACAACGCGCCGAATCCGCCGAGGCCCCCCAGCACGCCCGGCCGCGCCGTGCTCCGCGCCAGCGGCTTGATCGCGTCGACCAGCGCATCGCCCGTGCCGATATCGACGCCCGCCGCGCGGTAGGTCAGGCCGGGCCCGTCGGCGGGATCGCCTCGGCTAGTCATGGCGGACCTCGATGCGGTATGGCGTCGCAGCACGGCTGCGCGGGCGGGAAGCAATCACACGCGGCCCCCGAGCGCAACGCCAGACAGAGAACCGGGAGGCGCATGCCAGACTTACCCCGGACGGACCGGGACGGCTCCGCCGACCTGGTGAATGTCCCGAACGTCATCACCTTTGCACGGCTTTGCTCTGTGCCGCTGGCGATCTGGACCACCTTGCAACACCGGCTGGACGATACGTTCTTCATCTTCGTGGCGGCGGGCTTGTCGGACGCGGTCGATGGCTGGCTCGCGCGCCGCCGCGGCGGCACCGCCGTGGGCGCGGTGCTCGATCCTGTTGCGGACAAGGCACTTCTGGTGTCGATGTATGTTACCTTGGCGGCCGTGAGCATCCTGCCGGACTGGCTCGCCATCATGGTCGTGTTTCGCGACGCCCTGATCGTCGGGGGCGTGCTCGTGCTCGCGGTGCTGGGACAACCCGCGCAGATCCGGCCATTGATCATTTCCAAGATCAACACCGCGCTGCAGATCCTGCTGGTGGCACTCGCCTTGCTGCTGTCCGGCTTCCATTTGCAGGCGCCGGTTCTGCTGGCGACCCTGGTCTGGGCGGTCGCTGTCTCCACACTCGCCTCCGGTTCGCTGTATGTGTGGAAGGCGGCGCGGTCGCGGTGATCGCGCCCCGCTCCCAGCAAACCGCCGAACCGCCGCTCCGCCCGCGGGAGGCGCTGTCCGCCGTCGAACCCCCGGCCGCGCCCGCCGCCCCGCCGCCTCCCCCGCGCTTGCAGGCGACCCGCGCCCAGCGAATCGGGCTGCTGGTCGGCCTGCTCGTTGCCGCCTGGCTCGCGCTCCAGCTCTTCGCCTCCATTCTGCTGCCCTTCGTCGCCGCCGCCGGCATCGCCTACATCCTCGACCCGCCGGCGCGCGAACTGACCCGGCTCGGCCTGCCCCGCTTCCTGGCTGCGATGCTGCTCGTCCTCGCCTTGATCGCCGGCGGCTTGCTGTTCGCGCTGCTGCTGTACCCGGTGATCGTTTCGCAGTTCGGATTGCTGCTCGGGCGCGTGCCGCAATACATCTACCTGCTGCAGAACTGGGCGCAGCAACTCATCACCGATTTGCAGGAGCGCTTCGGCTCCCAGGTCGTCGACGACAAATTGCGCGATCTGGTCAGCGGCCAGGCGGCGGCGATGCTGTCCTTCCTTGCGACCGCGCTGCCCCGCCTGATCGGCGGCGGCTTCGCGCTGTTCAACGTGCTGACCCTGATGGTCGTGACGCCGGTGGTCGCCTTCTATCTCTTGCGGGACTGGCCAAACGTGGTGGCGCGCGCCGATAGCTGGTTGCCGCGCCGCTACGCCGCCCTGATCCGCGCCCAGGCCCGCGAAGTGGATCGCATCCTGGCCGCCTGGGTGCGCGGGCAGGCTTTGTGCTGCCTGATCCTCGCCCTCATCTACGCCCTCGCCCTCACCATGGTCGGACTGGATCTCGGGCTGATCGTCGGCATGACGGCCGGGTTGCTGTCCTTCATCCCCTATGTCGGTACCATCGTCGGGGGCGTGACCGCGATCGGCCTCGCTTTCGCGCAATTCCCCGATTGGGAGGGGGTCGCCCGCGTCGCGGCGGTGATGCTGATCGGCAATCTGATCGAAGGCTACATCATCTACCCGCGTCTGCTCGGCGACCGCGTCGAGCTGCCCGACGTTTGGGTGATCTTCGCCTTGTTCGCGGGGGGCGCAGCCTTCGGCTTTCTCGGCGTCATGCTGGCGGTGCCGATCGCCGCCACGATCGGCGTGCTGTGCCGCTTCTGGCTGCGGCGCTACCTCGCGAGCCCGCTCTATCTGGACCCGCCGCAGCGGCCGTGACCGCGCCGCCGCGCCAGTTGCCGCTGCCGTTCCGCCACGAGCCGGACTACCACCATGCCGCCTTCCTGGAGGACGCATCCAACGCCGCCGCGCTCGCCTGGCTCGGCAACACGGCGGCTTGGCCGGCCGGCCGGCTCGCTGTGTGGGGTGAAGCCGGGTGCGGCAAGACCCATCTGCTGCATCGCTGGGCCGGCGAACAGAGCGGCCTCTATGTGAGCGGGGCGGCGCTGCGCGCCTGGCCCGACCCGCTCGGCCCCGGTGCCGGCGGGGTTGCGATCGACGACGCCGACCAAGCGGCCGAGGAGCCGCTGCTGCATCTCCTCAATGACTGCGCCGAGGCCGGGCGCCCCGCCCTGCTCGCCGCCGTCACCCCGCCCGCGCGCTGGCCGATCCGGCTGCCGGATCTCGCGAGCCGGCTGCGGGCCGTCACCGCCGTCCGCATCGGCCCGGCGGAGGACGCCCTGCTGCGCGCGCTGCTGCTGCGCCTGCTCCGCGAGCGCCAGCTCGCCGTGCCGGAGGCGGTGCAGGAATGGCTGCTGCGCCACTTGCCGCGAACCCCGCAAGCGGTCCGCGAAGCAGCCGCCCGGCTGGACCGGCTCGCCCTCGCTACCGGCGCCAGGGTCACGCGGGCCACGGCTCTTGGCGTGATCGAGAGCTTGGCGGAAGATACCGGGTTACACGGCGATGAAATCAATGCCCATCGGGAGGTGGCGCCGTCGCTTGCCGGTATGCCGCTTCTGTAAGGTAGCACCATGAACACGTCATCCGCGCCCGACCAGCCCGGTGCCGAGCTGCTGGAAAACACCGCGTTCGAGGAAGAGGTGGAGGAAACGGCCGGTCAGCCGGTCATCAGCCGGGACGATCCGGATCGTTTCATCAACCGCGAACTGTCCTGGCTCGACTTCAACCATCGGGTGGTCGAGGAAGCGGAAAACCCGCGCCAGCCGCTGCTGGAACGCCTTCGCTTCGTCTCCATCAGCGCCTCCAACCTCGACGAATTCTATTCCGTGCGGGTCGCCGGCCTGATCGGCCAGGCGAAATCGGGCATCACCGTGCGCTCACCGGACGGCCGCACCCCGGCGCAGCAACTCGCCGAACTGAAGGTGCGGGCGGAGTCGCTGCTATCCGACCAGCAGCGCGCGTGGAGCGAGCTTCGGCGGCTGCTGAGCAATGCCGGCATCGAAGTGTGCGAACCGGATCAGCTAACCGAAGCCGACGTCGCCTGGCTCAGCAACTGGTTCATGGAGCGGGTGTTTCCCGTGCTGACGCCGCTCGCGATTGACCCGGCGCACCCCTTTCCGTTCATTCCCAATATGGGCCTCGTGCTGGCGCTCCGCCTCGTCCGTGAGGAGGACGGGCACATGATGCGGGCGCTGCTGCCGCTACCGAGCCAGGTCGATCGTTTCGTCCGGCTGCCGGCGGTGCCGGGCGGCGGCGGCACCCGCTTCGTCGTCATGGAAGACATCATCCGCCTGTTCATGGACCGGCTGTTTCCCGGCTTCACGATCAAGGGGCAGGGCCTGTTCCGCCTGATCCGCGACACCGACGTCGAGTTCGAGGAGGAAGCCGAGGATCTGGTCCGTTCGTATGAAACGGCGCTGAAGCGCCGCCGCCGGGGTGTTGCGATCCACCTTTCGCTGTCCGCCGCCATGCCGGAGGATTTGCGGGCGATCGTCGCCGACGAGGTCGATGCGACGCCGGA
>JAFAXA010000168.1 GCA_019241425.1 Acetobacteraceae bacterium
GGGCAGCCCGGCCTGTGACCCGGCGAGCACCGTGTTGTGGCACATCAGACAGTCGATCCCGAGGCCGGCAACGTGATGCTCATGACTGAACGGGACCGGCTGATCGACCGTGAACTCCTTATTGCGCATCCAGTCGGTGCGCGGCCAGGCGAACCACCAACCGAGCCCCGCAACGGCCAGCAACGCAACGCCCGCGAGGGCGGCGCGTGCCGCAACGTTGGCCGCGGGCGTGAAGATGGCCGCCAACAATCATCTCCTCGCTTGAGCCGTGTCGCGGCGATAACCGGCCGCGCGACCGGCCGGACATCGGCGCTCAGGTCTTTACGCGGTTGTGATCGTCGCGTTTCCTCGTTGCGGCTGTGCCGGCGTTAACAGCGGCGTGCGAGGCAGGAAAATCGTATGATCGTCGTGTTCGGTGCCATCGCTGTCGACCAGGTGTGCGTCCTCGACCGCCTGCCGAAGCCGGATGAGACGCTCTATGTCGATCGCATGAACCCGGTTTCCGGCGGCAAGGGCGCAACGCAGGCCGTCGCCGCCGCACGCGCCGGAGCGAGGGTGGCGCTCGCCGGCGCGGTGGGCCGCGACGAAGCGGCGGCGATCGCGCTGCGCGGCCCCGAGGAGGCCGGCGTCGAGACGGCCTGGGTTGCGCGCACGGCCGGTCACACCGGCTGGGTTTCGTTGCTGCGCGACCCGAAAGGCCAAGTGCAGATCGTCCACGCGCTCGGCGCCAACGCGATGGCGCGGGCCGAGCAGATCCCCGATACGGCGCTCGGGCCGGACACCACCCTGATCGTGCAGCTCGAACTGCCGGTGGCGGAGACGGCGTCGCTCGTCCGCCGGGCGCGCCGGCTCGGCACGCGGATCGTCGTCAACGTCAATCCGGCGCGCGTGGTGGCAACGGACGCGCTGACCGCCGCCGATGTCGTCGTGGTCGGAGAGGGAATCGCCGGCTGGCTCGCCGAGCATCTCGGCACGGGCGTTTCCGCGGCCTCCCTGCGCGCCGCGCTCGGGGTCAGCGTCGTGCGCTCGGTCGGCGTATCCGGTCTGGAATATGCGAGCGACGGCGCGATCGGCCGCATTCCGTCGCGCAAGGTCAAGGTTGTGGACGAGACCGGCGCCCAGGATTGCCTGGTTGCCGTCATCGCTGCCGGGCTCGATTACGGCCTCAGCCTCGAGGCGGCCGCTCGCCGCGCCAATGTCGCCGCCGCGCTGTGCTGCGAGCGGCTCGGCGGCCAGCCGGCGATGCCGCTCGCCGCCGAGATCGAGGCGGCGATGGCAAGCGGGGACGAGTGAGGGGCGGCGCAACCGCCACCCGCCCAGCGGCGCTGAGAGGTGGCGGAGTGCTCAAAGGCCGGAGACTGCCATGACCATCGCGCGCCGGGGCTTCCTCGTGGCGGCCGGCACGCTCGCTTCCGGGCTCCCCGCTCCTTTCGCTGTCGCAGAGACGGCGCCCCTGCTCGAACGCCCGATACCCTCCACGGGCGAGACCGTTCCGGCGATCGGCCTCGGCACGGCGGGAGGCGGCTACGAAAGCGCCGGCTCCGATGAGGCGCTCGCGCCGTTGCGCGAAACGATCCGCACATTCGCGGCCGGCGGGGGGAGGGTGATCGACACCGCCTCGACCTATGGCGATGCGGAACGTGCAATCGGCCGGATCACAAGCGAGCTTGCGCCCGCGCCGCCGATGTTTCTCGCGACCAAGGTGGACGCGGCCGGGCGAGCTTCCGGCAACGAGCAGATCGAGCAGTCGTTCCACGATCTGCGCACCTCTCGCATTGACCTGATCGCCGTCCATAACCTGCGCGACACGGCGACGCAGCTCGCGACATTGCGGGAACTGAAGCGGGCCGGGCGTATCCGCTATGTCGGTGTCACGACGTCCTACGAGAGCCAGCACGCGGCGTTGGCGGAGCTGATGCGGCGCGAGACGCTTGACTTCGTCCAGATCGATTTCGCGTTGGATAACCGGGACGCGGCCGAGCGCATCCTGCCGCTTGCGCAAGAGCGCGGCATGGCCGTCATGATCAATCTGCCGCTCGGGCGCGGGCGGCTGTTCCGGGCGGTGCGCGGCAAACCGTTGCCGGACTGGGCCGCCGCGTTCGATTGCCATAGCTGGGCGCAGTTCTTCCTCAAATACATCCTCTCGTTCACCGTCGTCACCTGCGCCATTCCCGGCATGTCGAAGCCGGAGCACGTGACGGATAATCTCGCCGCCGCCCGGGGAAGGCTGCCGGACGAAGCTACAAGGCGGCGGATGGAGACCTACATCGACGGGGTCTGAAGGCCGCCTGCAAAACGAAGGGACATCCGGATATGAGCAACAAGGCATGGGCGACGCTTGGCCGCCGCCCCCTTCTGCAATGGGCTGCGGGGGCCGTGATCGCGGCGCCTTTGCTGACCCGTTTCGCCTCCGCCCAAAACGCGGGCAGCGCGCCCGCGAGCGGCACACCCATGAAGATAGGCGTGATCGGGTCGGGGCATATCGGCGGCACGGTCGGCGGGCTGTGGGTCAAAGCGGGGCATCCGGTGCTGTTCTCCTCCCGCCATCCCGACGAGCTGAAGGACATGGTCGCGGAACTCGGGCCACTTGCGAAAGCCGGGACGCCGGCCGAGGCGGCCTCGTTTGGCGAGGTGCTGTTGGTGGCCGTGCCGTATGGGGCGTTGCCGCAGGTCGGCCGCGATCTTGCGGGCGACCTCAAGGGCAAGGTGGTGCTCGACGCCTGCAACGCCGTCCCGGCCCGGGACGGCGAGATTGCGACAACGGCGAAGGACAAGGGCATCGGCACGTTGTCGCAGGAACTGCTACCGGGCGCGCGGGTCGTACGGGCGTTCAACACGCTGAACTACCGTATCCTGGCGAAAGACGCGCACCGGCCCGGGCCGCCTTTGGCGATTCCGATTGCTGGGAATGACGCGGATGCGCTCCGGATCGCCGCCGGCTTGGTGCGGGACGCCGGCTTCGAGCCGGTCGTCGTCGGCCCGCTCGCCCGCGCATCCGAGTTTGCGCTGGGGGCCCCGGGAGCGGGCAAGGAGGTGAGCGCGGCGGAACTCCGGCAGGTGCTCGGGCTCAACCCGTGACCGAGGCCCCGCGGACGAGCGCAGCCTCGCCGCGCGCGTTCCGGCTACTCGACCGCATTATCGACGTGCGCCCGGCCGAACTGGCGGCACTCGGCTACGCTTGGCTCTATATTCTGGCCGTTCTGTCGTCCTACTACATTCTGCGGCCGATCCGCGATCAGGCCGGGATCGCCGGCGGCGTGAACAACCTGCAATGGCTGTTCACCGCGACCCTGCTTGGCATGTTGGTGCTCAACGTGCCGTATGGCTGGCTGGTGCGAACGCTGCCGCGCAGCCGCTTCATCCCGATCACTTATCGGTTTTTCGGGGCGAACCTGCTGATGTTCGCGGTGGCGCTGCACTGGTCCGGCCCGGACTCTGCCGTCTGGATCGGCCGTATCTTCTTCGTCTGGACCTCCATCTTCAATCTTTTCGTCGTGTCCGTGTTCTGGGCGATGATCGTCGATCTGTTCGACTCCGAGCAGGGCAAGCGCTTGTTCGGCTTCATCGCCGCTGGTGCCACCGTGGGCGCGATCATGGGTTCGGCGGTGACGGCATCGCTCGCCCAGCATGTGGCGGAGCTGTGGCTGCTGGTCGGGGCCGCCCTGCTGCTGGAAGTGGCCGTGTTCTGCGTCGGACGGCTTTCGCGCTTGTCCCATTCGCTGAACCAGCGCCCCGGACCGGACAACACGAACGAGGTGGTCGGCGGCGGCGTGCTCACCGGAATCACGCACGCGTTCAAGTCCCCCTATCTCGTCAATGTCAGCCTCTTTCTGCTGTTGTTCGCGATCACCTCTACCTTCCTCTATTTCGAGCAGGCGTCGATTGTGAGCCGTACGCTGCACGGCCGCAGCGAGCAGACCGCATTTTTTGCGAAAGTCGATCTGGCCGTGAACGTGCTGACGCTCGGCGTGCAACTGTTCCTGACCGGACGGATCGTGCGCCGTCTCGGCATCGCCATCGCGCTCGCGTTGCTGCCGGGATTCAGCGTGCTCGGTTTCGGCGCGGTGGCGGCGGCGCCGGCCCTGAGTTCGGTGGTGCCGTTCCAGGTCCTGCGCCGCGCCGGTAATTTCGCGATCGCCCGCCCGACCCGCGAGGTGCTGTTCACGGTGCTGCCGCGCGAAGATCGCTACAAGGCGAAGAGCTTCATCGACACGGTGATCTATCGCCTCGGCGATCAGGTGGGCGCCTGGGCGTTTGCGCTGCTCGGCGCGCTCGGCTGGGGATCGCGCGCATCGCTGGTCGCCGTTCCGCTTTCGGCGGCGTGGTTGGCCAATGCGATCTGGCTGGGACGGCGGCAGGAGGAAATGGCGCGCCGACAGGGCACGGAGGCCGCCGCCGTCGAGCATCGCTGACACGCGGCTCGCTCCCCGGCCTCTCTTCCCGTAAGTTGCGTGAGCGGCTGAGCCGGGAAGGGAGAGCGCGACATGGGCGCCGGGCGGAACGTCCAGATGGGCACCGGGCTGAATTTCGGTCTCGGCGAGACGGCCGACATGCTGCGGTCCGAGGTCGCCCGTTTCGCGGGTGACGAGATCGCGCCGCGCGCTGCCGACATCGATCGCGAGAACCTGTTTCCCGCCGATCTCTGGCCGAAGCTCGGCGCCCTCGGCGTGCTCGGCGTCACCGTTTCCGAGGAGTATGGCGGCGCCGGTATGGGCTATCTGGAACATGTCGTCGCGATGGAGGAGATCTCCCGCGCCTCGGCGTCCGTCGGCCTGTCTTACGGCGCGCACTCCAATCTGTGCGTCAACCAAATCTACCGGAACGGCAGCGACGAGCAGAAGCGCCGGTATTTGCCGAAGCTTATCAGCGGCGAACATGTCGGCGCGCTGGCGATGAGCGAGCCGGGTGCGGGCTCGGATGTCGTCGGGATGCGCACGCGCGCGGTGCGTCGGGGCGACCGTTACGTCCTGAACGGCAGCAAGATGTGGATCACCAACGGCCCGGAGGCGAGCACGCTCGTCGTTTACGCCAAGACCGAGCCCGAAGCCGGGCCGCGCGGCATCACCGCCTTCCTCATCGAGCGTGGCTTTTCCGGCTTCTCGACGGCACAGAAGCTCGACAAGCTCGGCATGCGCGGCTCGAACACCTGCGAGTTGGTGTTCGCCGATTGCGAAGTGCCGGAAGAGAACGTGCTCGGGACGGTCGGGCGCGGGGTCAACGTCCTGATGAGCGGTCTCGACTATGAGCGGGCGGTGCTCGCCGGCGGACCGCTCGGCATCATGCATGCCTGCATGGACGCGGTGCTGCCCTACATGCATGAGCGCCGCCAATTCGGCAAGCCGATCGGCGAATTCCAGTTGATGCAGGCGAAGCTCGCCGACATGCATACGACCATCAACGCTTGCCGGGCCTATGTATACGCCGTGGCGCGTGCCTGCGATCGCGGCGAGACGACGCGCAAGGACGCGGCGGGCGCGATCCTCTACGCGGCGGAAAAAGCCACCTGGATGGCGTTGGAGGCGATCCAGTGTCTGGGCGGCAACGGCTACATCAACGACTACCCGACCGGCCGGCTGCTGCGGGACGCCAAGCTGTATGAGATCGGCGCCGGCACGAGCGAAATCCGGCGTATGCTGATCGGCCGCGAGCTGTTTGCGGAAACCGCCTGACGTGACGCTGCTCGACAGCGTTCTCGATCCGCGATCCGCCGCGTTCGCAGCCAACGCGGCGGCGATGCGGCACGTGGTCGACGATTTGCGGGCGGTCAGCGCCAGGGTGCGCGAGGGTGGCGGCGACGCGGCGCGGGCGCGGCACGTCGCGCGCGGCAAGCTGCTGCCCCGCGACCGGATCCGCGCGCTGATCGACCCGCTTTCGCCGTTCCTCGAAATCGGCCTGCTGGCCGCGCACGACATGTATGGCGGCGAAGTGCCGTGCGCGGGCGTCATCGCCGGTATCGGGCGGGTGCGCGGCCGGGAATGCATGATCGTCGCCAATGACGCGACCGTCAAAGGCGGCACGTATTATCCGCTGACGGTGAAGAAGCACCTCCGCGCGCAGGAGATCGCGCTCGAAAACCGTCTGCCCTGCATCTATCTGGTGGATAGCGGCGGCGCCAATCTGCCCAACCAGGACGAGGTGTTCCCCGATCGCGACCATTTCGGCCGCATCTTCTACAACCAGGCAAACCTGTCGGCGGCGGGCATTGCGCAGATCGCGGTGGTGATGGGCTCCTGCACCGCAGGCGGCGCCTATGTTCCCGCAATGTGCGACGAGAGCGTGATCGTGCGCGACCAGGGCACGATCTTCCTCGCCGGTCCGCCGCTGGTGAAGGCCGCGACCGGCGAGATCGTGTCGGCGGAGGAATTAGGCGGCGCCGACGTGCACAGTCGGGTTTCGGGTGTCACCGACCACTACGCGGAGAACGACGCCCATGCGCTCGGCATCGCGCGCCGCATCGTCGGCACGCTCACCACGGCGAAACACCCGGACCTCCCCGCGCGCGAGCCGGTGCCGCCGCGGTTCGACGCGGAGCAGTTGTACGGCGTGATTCCGGCCGACCGCCGCCAGCCATACGACGTGCGGGAGGTGCTGGCCCGGCTGGTCGACGGCAGCGCGTTCGACGAATTCAAGCAGCTCTACGGCCCGACGCTGGTCACGGGCTTCGCCCATATCTGCGGCTATCCGGTCGGCATCGTTGCCAATAACGGCATCCTGTTTTCCGAAAGCGCTTTGAAGGGCGCGCATTTCGTCGAGCTATGCTCGCAGCGCCGCATACCGCTCGTGTTCCTGCAAAACATCGCGGGCTTCATGGTGGGGCGAAAATACGAGGCGGGCGGCATCGCCAAGGACGGCGCCAAGATGGTGACGGCGGTTGCCAACACGCAGGTGCCGAAATTCACGGTGGTGATCGGCGGCAGCTTCGGCGCCGGCAATTACGGCATGTGCGGCCGCGCCTATTCGCCGCGCTTTCTCTGGATGTGGCCGAATGCCCGCATCGGCGTCATGGGCGGCGAGCAGGCCGCCTCCGTGCTGGCGCAGGTTCGGCGCGACGGCATGGAGAAGCAGGGCAAGACCTGGCCGCCCGCCGAGGAGGAAGCGTTCAAGCAGCCGATCCGCGATCAGTTCGAAACCCAGGCTCACCCCTATTACGCGAGCGCCCGGCTGTGGGATGACGGCGTGATCGATCCCGCCGACACGCGCCGCGTGCTCGGCCTCGCCATTTCCGCGAGCCTGAACGCGCCGATCGCCGCTACGCGGTTCGGCGTGTTCAGAATGTGATGGCGGCGCTCAGATCGCCTTCTGCCCCATCTGCCCCGCGATGTAATCCGCCTGGCGGATGGCGAGGGCCACGATGGTCAGCGTCGGATTGCAGCCGGCGCCGGTCGTGAACTGGCTGCCGTCCGACACGAACAGGTTCCTGATGTCGTGCGTCTGGCCCCATCTGTTGACCACGCCATCGGCCGGCTTCTCGCTCATCCGGTTGGTGCCCAGATTATGCGTGCTCGGATAGGGCGTCGTCTGGATGGTGCGCGTCGCGCCGACCGCGTCGTACACCGCCGCGCCCTGCTGGAAACCGTGCTGGCGCATGGCGACGTCGTTCGGGTGGTCGTCGAAATGCACGCTTGCGACCGGCAATCCGAACTTGTCCTTGACGGTCTTGTCGAGCGTGACGCGGTTGCCAGGTTGCGGCATGTCCTCGCCGATGATCCACATGCCGGCCATGTTCGAATAGTCGTCGAGCGCGCTCGTGAAGCTGCGCCCCCAGGCACCGGGATCGAGGAACGCCGCGAGGAAGGGAATGCCGAGCGAGATCGTTTCCATCTCGTAGCCCCCGACAAAGCCGCGCTTCGGGTCGTTGCGTGACTCGTCGCGGATGATCCCGGCCATCGTCGTGCCACGATACATATGGACCGGCTTCTCGAACACGGCATAGACGCTCGCCGTGGTGTGCCGCATGTAGTTGCGTCCGACCTGCCCCGAACTGTTGGCGAGCCCGTCCGGGAATTTCGAGGAGGCGCTGTTCAGCAGCAGGCGCGGGCTCTCCAGCGAGTTGCCGGCAACCGCGACGACGCGGGCCTTCTGACGCTGGGTTGCGCCTTTCTCGTCCATGTAGAGAACGCCCGTGACCTTGCCGCTCGCGTCGTGCTCGATCTTCACGACCATCGCGTTCGGCCGGACTTCAAGGTTGCCGGTGTCCTCGCCCTTGGGGATCTCGGTGTACAGCGTCGACCATTTCGCGCCGGACTTGCAGCCCTGGAAGCAGAAGCCGATCTGCTGGCACGAGCCGCGGCCGTCGCGCGGCTGGCTGTTGATCGCCATGTTGCCGGTGTGCACTTCCTTGTAGCCAAGCTTTTGCGCGCCGGCCTGCATCACGCGGAAATTGTTGTTGCCGGGCAGGCGCGGAATGCCGTTGGTGCCGGTGACGCCCATCTTCTTCTCGGCGCGATCGTACCACGGCTCCATGTCGGCGAGCGTGAGCGGCCAGTCGAGCAGGCTCGCGCCCTGGATGTTGCCGTAGACGCTGCGGGTCTTGAACTCGTGCTCGTGAAAGCGGAGCGAGGCGCCCGCCCAGTGCGTGGTCGTGCCGCCGACCGATTTCACGATCCATGCGGGCAGGTTGGGGAAGTCGTGGGCAACGCGCCAGTCGCCGGACGTGGTGCGCATGTCCTTCCACGCCAGTTGCGCGAAGCTTTCCCATTCGTCGTTGACGAAATCCTGGATTTCGTTGCGGTCGCCCGCTTCCAGGATCACGACCTTGATGCCCTTTTGCGCGAGTTCGTTGCCGAGCGTGCCGCCGCCCGCGCCGGAGCCGACGATCACCACCAGGCTGTCATCGTTCAGATCGAAGTTTGCCATGTCCGCGCCCTCCTAAACCGCCGGCAGCCAGTCGATGTCGTTGAAGCCGCGGTTCAGGTATCCGCCATACTCGTAGGAGGAGCCCTCGTAGCCGAAGCGCTTCCAGATGTCGGGCTGGTTATAGAGGGAGACGACGAGGCCGGAGCGGATCTTGCTGAAGAACGGTGTTTGCGCGATGGCGGTCAGCAGCGATATGCGATCAGCTTCGGCCGGCACCTCGAGATAGGACGTCTTGAAGTGCGTTTTGGCGTCTCCGTCGAGACGGGCCACGCCGTCTTCAAGCAGCTTCTTCAGGTCCGCATCCGAACTCGCCTTGTCGTCGAAAGTCGACACCGCGCGCACGTAATAGACGTCCGGAATGTGATCGTGCGGATAGGTGTCGCGGCTCATGCGCACGAGCGTCGCCATGCTGCCCGGCTGCAAGGCTTTCGCCGCCTGCGCCCACGCGGCCTCGGCGGTGATGCCCATGCCGGCGGATGCGAGCGCCGCCGCCGGTACGGCGGTCGCCGCGCCGCGCATGAATACGCGGCGACCCACGGTCGTGCGCCTCTCGATCTCCCTCACGACAACCTCCCTGTTCTAACGGCTTCGTTCACCCGTCCGGGCGATGCCTAAAGGAAACGGCCTCCTCGTTGCAGCACCTCGATCTTGTAGCCGTCGGGGTCCTGGACGAAGAAGAATTTGCCGACCAGCCGGCCATTCAACGACAATTCGCGCAGCGGCGTCGGGCTGTAGCCCGCCTCCGTGAAGCGGCCGTGCTCGGCCGCGATGTCGGACACCGATACCGCGAGGTGCCCGTAGCCATCGCCGAGATCGTACGCGCCATGACCCTTGTTCACCGTCAGCTCCAGCTCGAAGGGCGTTTCCGCGTTGCTAAGGTAGATCAGCGTGAACGTGTCGAAGTCGATGCGGTCGGCGATCTCCAGCCCGAACGCGTCGCGGTAAAAGGCGACAGAGCGCGCCTCCTCCTGCACGCGGATCATGGAATGGATGGCTTTCGCCGCCATCACTTTTGTTCCTTCAGATAGGAGATGATGGCGGCCCGCACCGGGGCCTTCGCTTGCCGGTAGGGCATGATGGAGCCGGGAATAACGGCTTGCGGATTGGTCAGGTAGGCGTCGAGATGCGGCTCGTCCCAGACGAAATCGGCTTTCTCGTAGCCGCCCGAATAGTGGAAGCCTTCGACCGAGCCTGGCTTGCGCTCATAAACGCCATGCAGGTTCGGCCCCTGCCGGCCCGATTCCCCGGCCACCACGGAATGGCAGGCGCCGCATTGCTGTTTGAACAATTTCTCGCCGTCGAGAGCGGCGGGTTCGGCGGGCTGAGCGTGCGCAAAACGCACCGAAGCCAGAATGAGGAGGGTAGCGGCGTGGCCGATTTTTCGGCACATTCTTCACCTCAGCGACGTTTCGTGCCCAACATCAGGCGGGCTTAGGATCGCAATCTAGCGTCCCGCGTTGTTTGCGCAAGACGAGCGGCATCCGGGGCGATCGGGCAGGGGTGTCCAACAAGGGAGAGCAGGGGATGGCGTTCAAGACGCTTGCGGGGATCGGTGTGTTCGTTCTTCTCGCGACGGCCGCCATGGCGCAGTCCAGCGGGGGAAATCCGCCGCTCAAACATGCGGTCAGCCCGGATTCCGGGGCGGCGAAATCGACACCCGCGACGACGCAGGTGCCCGGCGCCAGCACGACGGGCAATGCGACGGGTCCCGGAAGTGGCAGCAAGTCATCCGGTCCGGCGCGGCCGAACGACCAGCCGGGTGGGACCAACACCACACCGAAGTAAGCCGGGTCAGCTTCGCGTCTTCTCGTCGGGACGCGCCATCACGAACATCGCCTCCGGCGTAATCTCGGCGTAGTCGCCCCAGCGCCCGGCGCGAAGAATCGGGCGCGCGGCGGCGGTGTCGTAGACACCGTCCTTGATCAGCCGCGTATCGATATGCACCGCAACCACTTCGCCGATGGTAAGCCAGCTCTCCACCGGCTTGCCGTCAACGCCGTGCAACTGCACGAGTTGGGCGAGCTTGCACTCCATGGTGACGGGGCTCTCGGCGACCCGCGGCGCCGCGACGATGCGGCTCGGCAGCGGCGTCAGGCCGCCGAGGGCGAACTCGTCCGCCTCGTATGGCACATGGGCGGAGGTGCGGTTCATCGCGTCCGCGAGCGCGCGCGTCGCCAGATTCCAGACGAACTCACCGGTTTGTTCGATGTTGCGCACGCTGTGCTTGTAGCCGATGCTGCTGAAGCCGATCAGCGGCGGCTTGTAGTTGAACGCGTTGAAGAAGCTGTACGGCGCGAGATTGAGCCCGCCGTCCGGCGACCGCGACGACACCCAGCCGATCGGGCGGGGACCGATGATCGCGTTGAACGGATCATGGCGCAGGCCGTGACCCGCCGCCGGTTCGTAGGAATGGATGCCGCCTTCGTTCATCGCCCGTTCCGATCGTTTCCGTTCGGAAGGTGCTGGCCCGCGGCCATTCGGACAAGCCTGCCCGAACCGGCTATGCCGGCACGCCGCCGCGCGGTTGAATGCGGGCATGACGCACGCGAAGCCTCCGCCCAGCCTCGGCGCACTCTTTCTCTGCTTCCTGCGCATCGGCGCGGTCAGCTTCGGCAGCGGCATGATGCCGTGGATCAGGCAGGCGGTCGTGCAGCGGCTTGAGTGGGTGGACGACCGGGTCTTGCTGTCCGGGGTCGCCCTGAGCCAGATCGCGCCCGGCCCCAACGGCGTCAATCTCGCCGTCTATATCGGCACCGTTCTGCGCGGCGCTGCCGGCGCGTGCGTGGCGCTCGGCGGCATGCTCGCGCTTCCCGTCGTCTTTCTGCTGGCCGCCGGATGGGCCTATTCGCATCTCGGGTTGCTGCCCTCCGGGTCGCTGTTCGGGGCGGCGCTGTCCGGCATGGGCGCGGCGGCGATCGGGCTCATGCTGGCCAACGGCGTGCGCCTGACCCCGCGCAATGTGCAAGGCGCGCGCGGTTGGGGCGTGATGCTGGCGGTTGCGATCGCGATCGGCGCGTTCCGCTTGCCGCTGCTCCCCGTGCTGGCCGCCGCCGTGCCGCTCAGTCTCCTGCTTACCTTCCTCGAACCGCGGGGGGCGCGCGCGTGACAGGAACGCTGATCGAACTCGCCGGCCTGTTCGCGCTGCTGTCGCTGCTTTCAGTCGGCGGCGGCAACGGCGTCATCCCGGACATGCAGCGGGCGGCCGTGAGCGTGCATCATTGGATGACGGACGCGACGTTCCTCGATCTGTTCGCGATCTCCCGTGCCTCGCCCGGCCCGGGCTCGCTGATTGTCGTGCTGATCGGGCAGCGGGCGGCGGGACTCGCGGGCGCGGCCGTCGCCCTGCTTGCCATGTACGTGCCCTCCTGCCTCCTGGTGCATATTGCCGCCCGTATCTGGACCCGTGCCGCCGAGGCGAACTGGCGCGTCACGGCCGAGCGGGCGCTCGCGCCCGTTGCGGTGGGCTTGACCTATGCCAGCGGGATCGCGCTTGCCCGTAGCACCGAAGGCGACCTCGCCTCCTACGCCATCACCGCCGCGACGACGCTTGTGCTGTCGGCGTTCGACGTGAACCCGCTGCTCCTGTTGGGAGCCGGTGCCGCGGTCGCGGTGAGCGCGCGGCAGTTTCAATAATGATGATTGGCGGTCGTGGGGTTGCGGACCCTGATCGTTGCCGTTCTCCCTTTGGAGTACTCTCAGCGGGCCAGTAGCCGCAGCAGCGAAAGCATGACTTTGGTGACGGCGACGTTGGTAACCTCAACATCATACCGCCCTCCGAAAAGCTTGCGGACCAGCGCCCGCCGTTCTTCCGCCGCCGCGTCGAATTCCAGCACCAGCTGTTTTCGGGTTCCACCAATAGCCTTGACCGGAAGGACGAGGCCGTCGTCATCCAGGGCGACATGCGAGGCCAGCCGTGCAAGCTCCCGGTCCAGGACAACGACCTGAGCGCCATTTGTCGATAACGCGCGCACAACACAGGGCAGGCGGGCGTCCCGGCAGAGCAGCGTTCCTTGCTCATGCGTTGGGAACATCGTTGCCGCGCTTCGAGGAAGCTCGATACAGGCCGCCACCGATCCGAGAAGGAGCAGTACGTCGACGACACTCCAAACGACATTGATGGAATAGCCAGGCGAGCCGTTCAGGGGTGCATAGGGCGACGCGTTGGCCGCAAGGCCACACAGGATGCCGATGGCGAGGACGAGAAACGGTCCTGCGAGATCCCAGTGCACAACGGTGCGGTCCGTCGACTTGCCCTTCGGAGTGACCTTGAACGGATGGCCCCAAGGCTTGACCAGGGTCGTGCCGACCGTGCGGAGGATGACGAAGGTGCTGATCATCTGACTGATATCGGAGAGGATCGGCACTACGCGCCGTTCCGAAAGTATGATCATCATCGAGCAGATCGAAACCGTGAAAGGCAGTTGGTAGTAGGCCAGCTCATCGATGCGCGCATCGACGACCGTTGTCCCGGTGGTCCAGTAAACGAGCGGCGCGCCCAGCACCAACAGGCGGAAAAGGAAGCTCGTACTCCAGTAGAGCACCCCATCGAGGGAGGATATCCGGTTGATGAGGCTGATCCGCGCCGGCCCCGCGAAGGACCAGCGAGTATAAACCTGCTGTATGGCACCGAGGCACCAGCGCGACCGCTGCGTGACGAACTCCGTCAGACCCTCGGGAGCGAGGCCGGAGCTCAGATGCTCGTTCAGAAAGATCGTCTTGTATCCGAACTCTTGCATCCGAAAGGTCGTCAGCATGTCCTCGGTGACGGTTTCCGTCGCCATGCCCCCGCAGGCCTGGAGCGCACTGACTCTGAACACGGCGGATGTTCCGCAACAGAACGCCGCGCCCCAGGCGTCCTTGCAGGCGAGTAGATAGTTGAAAAAGAAGCGTTGCTCGTCGGGCCAGATGCGCGTGGATGCAAGATTCGCCTGAATGGGGTCGTGGTTGAAAAAGTGCTGAGGCGTTTGCACGATGCCGATTTGGGAATCCGTGAAGAAGCCCAGCGTGCGGCGCAGGATGTTCGGTCGCGGCACGAAATCAGCATCCAGGAGCAGAATGAACTCGGGCGGCCGATCGGTCGCCAGTGCCGTCTGCAGGCCGTGATTGACGTTGCCCGCCTTGGCATGCTTGCCCTTGACGCGGAGGGCATACTCCACCCCGAGCTCTGCCGCTAATTGCTTCATTTCCTCGCGCGCTCCGTCGTCGAGAAGCCAAACGCGGAGATTGTCGTGAGCGATCGCTTTTGCGCCGATGATGGTGCGCTCCAGGATCTCTCGACCCTCGTTGTAGGTTGCGATGAACACATCAACCGGCGCGGTGGATGGACCGGCAGCCTGATGCCGGTCGGCCTCACCGGAGCGGTTGCGAGTCCGCGACATGAAGAATGCGATGAACACGGCGCCGAGCTGGCTGCAAAGCTCCAAGGCAAAAAAGAAGTTTACCCACAGCGTAGCCGTCCATGTGTCGTAGGTCGGGATAGAGTACATCCACCGCCAGGACACGTACCGCAGGTTCGTCGCGATGCAGAGGGCGCAGAGCGCCAGGCGGGTGGCCCTGCTTCTCGGGCCAAATATCAAGAGACAGGTGGCGATCAGCCCGGCAACCAGTGTTGCCGGCATCCACGTGTCGGGCTCCAGCAAGTTCACGAGGTGAGCCCGCGCCAAATCTGGTCCAAGCCGAGCCGCTGCGTCCAATCGCGCAACGCACCCCCCTTGCGGAGAGGAACCAGAACGCGCGCCGTCCGGCCGACCAAGCACTGGTTGGCGCTGTTCGGCGTCGAGATCGCCGCCAGAGTGACCAGGGCTGTTGCCTCTCTTTCGGACTGAGGCAAAGCCGCAAAACGCCCCTCGCGGGCCGCCGCCGCCGCGCTTTCAATCGACACGACCCGGGCCACCCGCTCGGAGTCTTCTCCCACGAACCTGAAGCGAGCCTCGCCACCCGGCAAGACATCGGACATTCTGTATTGCGGAATGCTGGCGACGATAAAGGCCCGCCCGCAGTCGACCATCTCGAGCACCACGTCGCCTGGGCTGACCCGCTCGCCGTTGATCGCACCAACTTTCCAAACCATGCCGCTGATCGGCGCCCGGATGATCGCCGAGGTCTGATTGTATCGACGCGCCGCCTCCAGACGCTCACGCGCCTGCTCGGCGGCCGCGTTCAGGTCGGTAATGGATCGGTCCACTTGAATGAGGACGATGCGGACCTCGTCGGCGCGCTGGATCGAATAGGTGACGTCGTTCGAACCGGGTTCCGACAACACGCCGCCCTGGGCTGCATCGCGCGCCGACAAGTCGGCCTGCGTTGCCGCGTTGGCGGCACTGACCTCCTGCGCCGCCGCAATCACGTCCGACCGCAGGCGATCGACCTCGGCGGGCGCCGCATTACCCGACCGGAGCAGGGATAGTTTGCGCTCGTAGTCGCGCTCGAGCTGCTGGCGGCGGGTTTCCGCGGATCCAGCCTTGTTGCGGTCGGACTCCATAATCGCCGAAATCCGTGCGACCTGCGCCGCATTGCCGGCCGTGGCTCGATCTTTCAGATCGCGCAGCAACGACGCGAGCGCTTCGCGCTGGCCTTGCGCGGCATCGCGCTGCTTGAGCAGACGTTTCAGGTCGGTTTCGAGATCGGCCAACTGCGCATCCTGCTGCTTTGTGCTGGAAATCGTTTGAACAGGTGCTGCTTGCTTGAGCTCCTGCCCTTCGGTGATCTCGCCCGCCGCGACGTAGCCTTCGATGGGAGCTCGCAGCACGGTGATTTGCGCGGACACAACGGCGTTGTTCGTCCCGACATACCCATAGCCGCTGGCGATCGCCCGAACGGCCAAATAAACGATAGTTGCCGCGGCCCCCAGCTTGAGAACACGACCCGTCAATCGGCGCGCAACCGCGGCGCTATTGCCACGACGTGCGTCGGGTGATGCGAGTTTGGCCATGTAGGGCTCCTATAAGCGGCGTCTATCTTTGGCTGGAGCATTCCCTACGCTCACGCTTGTTCATCGCGTGATCATTGTATTTGAAAGAATTTCGGCGAGCAGGCAACCAACGAGTTAAATGTCGATACCGGAGTAATCGTTTCCCATCTGACCGGTCGCGGGTCAAGCCAAAAAACTTGTCTTCGCCGGTGCTCGACCCGGGAGTCGCACGGACGGTGATTAGTGGAAGTGGCACGCTCTCTGATTGTTGCATGATAATTTCAGGAGCGAGTAGCGCTAGAACTGTCACGGAGGCGTTGGCGCGCTCGGCATAGCTGCCGCCATTTCTGTGAACGCATTCGTGTGAGGTTATCGATCTTCAACATGCGCGGTGCAGATGCATGCCGGCGCGCCGGCGGAAGTTTCGCTTGCAGGCAACGATCATTTTGGCGCCGGCAATTCAACCTATAGTGGGTCCAGTTCGCGGCCGCATGCACCGGCTGATCTTGGCTGGCGCCGAGCACGTGGGCGCGGGCAATCGCGGCATAAGCCGTTGCGTTCGTAACGATGGCTGGAGGTGCCGCCCTGAGCGCCGCGTCCCGGCACGGACGCCGATGCCGGCCGGCTTCGCCGTCCGATGTCCCCCTCAGCGGACGCCGATCGGGGCGCCGGTGCGCCTGGCCGAGGTCCGGCACTCCGGCCCGGCGATCGGAGTCCCGTCTCGCCTCTGTCCTGCTGCACGCCGAACTCGAGCAAGGCAGGGGCGGGTTGCCGCCTGGACCCGGCTCGCCAGTTTGCCTAAAGACGGCCGCGAACGATCCACCCCCATTCGCACGGAGTGCGATGAAGATTCTCCTGACGGGCGGCTGCGGCTTCATCGGCTCGGCGGTGATCCGCCACCTGATCCGCGCGACCGGCCACCGCGTCGTCAACGTGGACAAGATGACCTACGCCGCCTCAAGCGACGCACTGGAGGAGGCGGGGCGCGATCCGCGGCACCTGCTGATCCGGGCCGATATCGCAGACGGGCGGGCGATGGCGGAGGTCTTCGCCGCGCACCAGCCGGACGCCGTCATGCACCTGGCCGCCGAAAGCCATGTGGATCGCTCGATCGACGGACCGGCCGACTTCATTCACACCAACATGGTCGGCACATTCGTGCTGCTGGAAGCCGCCCGCAGCTTTTGGCGCGACCTGAACGCGAAGCGGCGGGCGGCCTTTCGCTTCCACCATGTGTCGACCGACGAGGTGTTCGGCGCCTTGTCGGCGGGCGACCCGCCGTTCACGGAAAGCACGCCCTACGACCCGCGCAGCCCCTATTCGGCCAGCAAGGCCGGGTCCGATCACCTGGTCAGGGCCTGGCACCATACCTACGGATTGCCGACGATCGTCAG
>JAFAXA010000341.1 GCA_019241425.1 Acetobacteraceae bacterium
AGCCGACAGCATTTCCTATGTCGAATGTCACGGCACGGGAACCGTCGTCGGCGATCCGCTGGAAATTGAGGCGCTCTCACGAGCATTTCGCGCGAGTACGCAGCGACGCGGCTTCTGTGCTGTCGGTTCGGTAAAGACGAATATCGGTCATTTGGAGCAGGCTGCCGGCGTCGCGTCGCTGATCAAGGCGGCGCTTGCCCTCCATCACAATTTCATTCCGCCAAGTCTCAACTTTCGCCGGGCTAATCCGAAGATCGACTTCGCCGCAAGTCCGTTTTTTGTCGAAGAGACGGGTTCGGCCTGGACCGATGGATCGCAGCCACGGCGGGCGGCGGTGAACGGCCTCGGCCTCGGCGGGACCAACGCGTTCGTGGTCCTCGAGGCGGCAGCGCCTTCGTCAACGCCGGCGAACGAAGGCGAGAACGCGGTCCATATCGTGCCATTCTCGGCGCCAAGTCCCGAGACCTTGCGGCTGCTTCTCTCCCGTCAGGAAAAAGCGCTGGACGACAGAGCCGAGAAGGTCGCTGACATCGCTTCCACATTTGCTCTCGGCCGTAAGCATTTCACGGCTCGACGGGGCCTGGTCGGCGCAAATATCGACGAGTTGCGGCGCGGCTTGCAGCGGGAAAGCGGGCCGGCGGCGTTGCCGGAGGGGGAGCGCCGCCTGTTCTTCGCGTTCACCGGCCAGGGCAGCCAGTATGCGGGAATGGCGGCGGGCTTGTACCGCCGCGAGCGCATCTTCCGCGATGTCGTCGACCGTTGCTCGGACCTGTTGCGCGCCAAGCTACCGCTCGCTTTGACCGACGTCATGTTCGGTGACGACGGAACGGCGCTCGAACGGACCGAGTACACGCAGCCGTCGCTGTTTGCCATTCAAGCGGCTCTCAGTGCGTTGTGGCGCAGCTGGGGTATCGCTCCGGACGGCGTGCTCGGGCACAGCATCGGTGAATTTGCCGCATCCGTTGTCGCCGGATCACTGAACCTCGAAGACGCGCTTCATCTCGTGGCAGCACGCGGCAAGCTGATGGGTGCGTTGCCCGCCGGCGGCGGCATGACCGCGATCATGGCCGAGCCCGATGCCGTCGCCGACCTCATGCACGGGATCGCGCGCGACGATCTGGCGATCGCGGCTTTGAACGGACCCGCGGCAACCGTCGTGTCTGGTCGTCAGGACGCGCTCGACGCCGTCACGGCTTCTGCGGCACGCCGGGGCTGGCGCACCCAAACATTGCCCGTCTCCCATGCATTCCACTCGCCCCTGATGCGTGATGCGGCGGAAGCGCTGGTGCAAGCCGCACCGCCATCCAGTGCCACCCGCAACCCGGCGCTGTCCTTCGTGTCGACCGTATCCGGGAGCCTTCTGACGGAACCGCCCGAGGCGGCCTACTGGCGCGCGCACGCGCTGGTGCCGGTGCGGTTCATGGACGCGGTGCGGGCAGCGTTGGCATTGGGCGCGACGCATTTCATCGAGATCGGTCCGGGCACAATGCTTCAGGCGCTCGGACGGCTCAGCGACGCTGAGGGCAACTCCGTGTGGCTCGGTTCTCTCGATCGCAAGGACGGGGACGAGCGCCGGATGCTGACGACGCTCGCGCGGCTTTGGGAATCAGGATGGGAGCCGGACTGGAAAGCCGTCTTGTCGAGCCGGCCGGGCCGCCGCATTTCGCTTCCAACAACGCCGTTCGACAGTAAGCGGCACTGGCTGGAGCGCGGCGGAGAGGTTGCTGGGGGCCTCGACTGGCGGCGCATCCCGGCCGCCTCGCGGGACGTGCTGTTCGAAATGCGACTCGGGCTGTCGCGCCAAACGTTTCTAGGCGACCACCGGATCTACGGCGTTCCCGTTCTCCCAACCACCTTCGGGCTGACCGCGCTTGCGCGTGCGGCGCGCGAGCACTTCCGCAACGGAAATGTGGAGCTGCGCAACCTGCAATACGGCAAGGCTTTGGTGTTGCCGGAAAGCGGAGATGTGACCGTCCAGTGCGTGCTGACGCCAATCGATGCAAGCACTGCGGAGATCCGGCTCGCCAGCTCGCAGGGTGTCGATGGAGCGTTCGCGACGCATATGACGGCATTTGCCGAAAGGGTGGACGAGGAGCCGATTCGTCCGGCGCCGATCAACCGCATCCGCGAAAGATGCCGCGATCCCGTTACGCGCGGCCGCTTCTATTCCGCGGCCGACGCGCTGGGCTTGAACTACGGACCTGCCTTCCGCGGCATCGTCTCGCTGGAGCGGCGAGAAAGCGAACTTGTGACGCGGGTCGAGTTGCCGCGAGAGGCCGGCACGCTCGACGGTGCTCCGTTGCACCCGGCCCTGCTCGACGCGTGCCTGCATGCCTATCCGGCGCTGGTCGCGGACTATGGCGACCTGTCCGGGGTGAGTATCGATCCTCGGGGAACGTTTCTTCCGGTCGGCGTGGAGCGGTTCCGGATCTCCGGCGAGCCAGCAAAGGCGGCTTGGTTGCATGCGCAACGACGGTCGGCGGGAGATGGGGGTGAGCTTCTGACTACCGATCTCACGATCTACGGCGAGGACGGAACGTGGCTGGGAAGCATCGAGGGCTTGATGCTCAAGCGCCTTCCCTCGGCCGCGATCGGAGCGGCGGACGGCGCTCGCGCGGCAGATTGTTTGTATCGCCTGCGCTGGGAGAACGCTGCTCCGGCGGAGCCCAGCACGGAATCCGACCGAGAGGCGGGCGCGGAGGGTTGGCTGATCCTCGCCGATCGGTCGGGGGTTGGCTCGGCGCTCGCGCGTTGTCTGCAGGAGCGCGGCTTTGTCTGTCGAACCGTCTTCTCCGACGATCCCGATCTCGCAATGGCGGATACCGGCGACCGTGAGGCTGACCCCCAGCCGGAGGCCTTTGCGACGCTGCTGGCCGAGGCGTCTCACCGCGCCCAATTCACGTTGCGCGGCGTGGTCGATCTCTGGCCCCTGGACATGCCGGAGCCGGGCCAGCACGCATCGGAGATCGAGCAAACACAGCGCGCCGGGCTTGGCAGCGCCATAGACCTGATCAACGCAATTTCGGCCAGTCGAGACCGGGGCGGCGCAGCACCGCAACTCTGGCTGGTGACGCGGATGGCGGTCGCGGCCCAGGTCGGGGACGAGGTGCCCGGCGTCGCGCAGGCCTCACTATGGGGCCTCGGCCGCACCGCGGCGGTCGAATGTCCGGCAATCTGGGGCGGGCTGATCGATCTCGGACCCGGCGATCCCCAAGCCGCCGCCGGCTTCTTGTTAGCGGAAGTGCTGGGGGGCGGAGAAGAGGATCAGGTGGCACTGCGTGGCGATACACGCCGCGTCCCGCGCCTGGTGCGCTTGGCTCCATCCGCACCCGCACTGTCCGCCTTCGATCGGAATGCGGCCTATCTCATCACCGGCGGCAGCGGCTTCATCGGACGGGAACTGGCGTCCTGGCTCGTGGCCACACGGGGCGTGCGGCACATTTATCTCGCGAGCCGCAAGGGCGCGGACGATCCAGCTTCACAGCACGTTGCGGCAGCGCTGGAACGCTTAGGCGCTGTTCCCGTGCTTCTCAAGGCGGACGTCGCAGACGCAGCTTCGGTTGACCGCCTCATCGCTGACGTCACCGCCGGCGCCGCGCCGCTACGTGGCGTATTTCACTGTGCCGGCATGCTGGATGACGCATTACTCGCTAATCTTAAGTGGTCGGCGGTGGCACGGGTGCTGGCAGCAAAGCTCACGGGTGCGTGGTTCCTGCACGCGGCAACGCGATCGCTGGGACTGGATCATTTCGTCCTGTTCTCGTCGGTGCTCAGTCTGACGGGGTCGGCCGGGCAGGCCAATTACACGGCCGCCAACGCATTTCTCGACGCGCTGGCGGCCAAGCGCCGCGCCGAGGGACTTGCTGCCCTCACGCTCAACTGGGGCCCTTGGGATGAAGCGGGAATCGCGACGCAGTCCGGGGAGAAAGGCCGGGCCATCTGGCGCGCGCGGGGCACGCAATACATTCCGGCCGAAACCGGGCGTCGGATCTTCGGACAATTGATCGGCAGCTCTCTCGACGGAGCCGCCATTACGTTTACCGACTGGCCGGTGTTCTTGCGGCAATTTCCAAAGGCGCCGCCGCTCTACGCCGAGCTGCGGGGCGAGTGCGCGGAGATGTCCACCCCCCGCGTCGCCGAGGGGACCCGATCGATCCTCGCCCAACTTCGCGGCAGTTCCGGACCGCAGCGACGCCCGCTCCTGGTCGAATTGATAGCGGCCGAGGCACAGCAAACTCTTGGAGCTGCGGAGCCGATCGAGGGCAAAAAGCCGTTGCGAGAATACGGGCTGGATTCGCTGATGTCGCTCAACCTGCTGCATCGGCTGGAGGCGTCTCTGCAACGCCGTATTCCCGCTTCGGTCATGATCGCGGGCCCGAGCGCGGAAACATTGGCGCGAGCGCTTGACCCCGATCCGGAGGATCCGGCGGTGACGCAGGTCCTCTCGGTCGGTTCGAACGACACGGCGGGGCAGTGGCTCGTGACCGTCGCACCCCGCTTGCAGCCGCGCTTGCGCCTGTTCTGCTTTCCGTTCGCCGGCGGCGGATCGGCAATCTTCCGATCCTGGGGCGATACGATCGGCGCGGCGATCGAGGTGATCGCGGTCGAACCGCCGGGTCGGCTCGGCCGGGTCGGCGAACCGCCGGTCAACGACATGGCGGCGTTTGTCGCGGGCGTGACCGGTGAGATACAGCATTATCTGGACCGCCCCTTCGCGTTCTATGGCCATTGTCTCGGCGGCCTCACCTTGTGGGAGGTAGCGCGCGATTTGCGGCGCCGGGGCGCGCCCTTGCCGTTGCATATGTTCGTGTCGGGAGCACGGTCTCCCGATCATACCGGTGACGAGGGCGCGTTCGAAGAGCGGCTGATGTCGGATCTGACGGGACAAACGGGCTTCAGGCTGGATGTTCCCCCCTTCCAACAGCCGGACGACGTGTTTGCCGAAATCATCCGCCGCTTCAACATTGCAGCAAGCGAGCAGATGCTTGCCGACCGTGAGTTCCGCGATCTGATGCTGCCGACCATCCGTGCCGAGTTCCAAATGGCAAGCAATTACCGGTTCACGCCCGAGCCTGCCGGGGACATCCCGATCACGTGCTTTGCCGCAAAAGGGGATCCCTACGTCACCCGCCGCCAAGCCCTCGATTGGGGCCGGTTCACCAACCAGCGATTCCAGCTATTCGTGCGGGAGGGTGCGCATTTCGCGATAGCGGACGACAAGGCCTTCATCCACGAGGTCATCAACAGGGAGCTGGCAGATGCGTGACGCGCGCTTTGTGAGCCCGGCTCGCAGGATAGCGCCGACGCGCCACGCACCGTATGGGGCGGCGGTGCTGGTGGGCCCCGCCGGGCAGACGCTTCGCAGGGTGCCGTGACTGACATTGCGCGCTGGCTCGAAACCGCCGGACTGGGCCGTTACGCCGTGCTGTTCGCTGAGAACGGCATCGAGTTGGACATCCTCCCCGACCTTACCGAGGCCGACCTTCGGGGCATGGGAATCGGGCTTGGCGATCGCAAGCGGCTTCTCCGGGCCATTGCCGCGCTCGGCGGGGCGGCCGTTCCGGCCGAAACCGGGCCAACACCAGCCGGGCGCGAGGCGGCCGGAAGCGCGCAGGCTTGGCGACGCCAGCTCACGGTGCTGTTCTGCGATCTGGTTGCGTCGAGCACTCTGGCCGCTTCGGTCGACATAGAGGACCTGCAGCATATCATCCGGTCCTTTCAGGACACGTGCGCAGGCGTGATCGTTCGTTCCGGAGGCTATGTCGCGCGGTTTATGGGCGATGGCTTGCTTGCGTATTTTGGCTACCCTCTGGCCTACGAGGACAGCGCTGAGCGCGGCGTGCGGGCGGGCATCGAACTGATCGGGCAGATTTCGAGCCTGCGGAGCACGGATGGTGAGCAGCTTCACGTGCGCGTCGGAATTGCGACAGGATTGGTTGTGGGAGAAACAATCGGCGAGAACGCCGCCCGGGAAGATGCCGTGGTCGGCGAAACGCCCAACGTCGCCGCGCGGCTTCAAGCGCTCGCCGCCCCCGATACGGTATACATCGCCGGGAGCACGCAAAGGCTTCTCGGCAAGAATTTCATCTGCGAGGACAGAGGTGCGCAGGATCTGAAGGGCCTGCCCGGTCAGGTTCATGTCTGGCAGGTTCTCGGGGAGCGCGCGACGGGCACGCGCTTCGAAGCGCAGCAGAGCGGGCATCTCACCGCCTTCGTCGGCCGTGAACGGGAGCTGGCCCAGTTGCGCGAGCTGTGGACGACGGTCACGGCTGGCTCCGGTCGGGTCGCGCTGATCAGCGGCGAAGCCGGGATTGGTAAATCGCGCATTTGCCAAAGGTTCGTCGAGAGCATCGCCGACCGGCCGCATTTCCTGATCCAGTTTCAATGTTCGCCGCAGCACGTCGACACGCCCTTCTACCCCGCAATCCGCCATCTCGAATATTCGGCGAGTCTGGCCGTCGACGACCGTCCGGAGGTGAAGCTCGACAAGCTGGCGGCGTTGCTGACGGTCGGAGGTCCGGAGAAGCCCGCCTATTTGCCGCTCTATGCCGCATTGCTCTCCATCCCGAGCGGCGGCCGTTTTCCCGCATTGGAACTCACACCCGAGGAACTCAAGGATCGCACCATTGAAACGATCATCTGGCAAATCTCCGATCTAAGCCGCGTCCGGCCGGTCATCTTCATCGTCGAGGATGCGCACTGGATCGACCCATCCACGCTTGAGTTCATCAGGCGCTTGATCCTGAAGGTTCCAGCCGTTCCGGTCATGATGCTGATGACGTTCAGGCCCGAGTTCCAGCCCACTTGGCTGGACCGCTCCTTTGTCAGCGTGCTCCGCTGCAATCGCCTCGGCCGGCAGGAAACCGACACCATCGTCGCCTCGATCGCCGGGAACAAATCGCTACCGCAGGAGATCCTGGATCAGATCGGCCAGAAGACCGACGGCGTTCCCATGTTCATCGAGGAAATCACGAAGGCTGTTCTCGAATCGGGCGTGCTCGGCGAGCAGAGTGACCGCTACGTTCCAAACCGGCCGATGCAGACGCTTTCGATACCGTCGACTCTGCAGGACTCGCTGATGGCGCGCTTGGACCGGTTGGCGACGGCGCGGGACGTGGCTCAAATCGGCGCGGCGATCGGCCGGGAGTTCTCGTACCGGCTTCTTGCTGCGGTGTGCTCGCCGCCCCGCCAGGATCTGCCGTCTGCACTGACGCAACTGACCGCTGCGGAACTGATCTTCAGCCGGGGCGTCGTTCCCGAGTCGACCTACATATTCAAACACGCGCTCGTGCAGGACGCGGCGTATGAGAGCCTCCTGCACAGCCATCGGCGCCAGCTGCACGGGCGCATCGCCGACGCGATGCGCGAGCAGTTGCCGGAGCTGGCCGAAACGCAGCCGCAGCTCGTGGCGCAACATCTCGCGGCAGCAGGGCGAGCGGCGGACGCCGTCGCATATCTGAAGACTGCGGGTGAACGTGCGATCGCGCGTTCGGCGATGGCCGAAGCCAAGAGCCTGCTAAATCGTGCGCGGGATCTGCAGTCGACTCTTCCAGCGGGACCCGAGACGCGTGCGCGGGCCAGGGAATTGGAGGCTTTGCTCGGGCAGGCTCTCATTGCGTCGCACGGATATGCGGCCGCGGACACGCGCGCGGCATTGCTTCGCGCGAGGGATCTCATCGACGCCGATACGCCGGCCGGCGAGCAGATGCCTGTCCTCTATGGCGTTTGGGTGACCGCCTATGTCGGGAGCGAGGCGGAACAACAGCGCCGCAGCGGCGCCGAATTCATGGCGCAAGCCGTGCGTCATGGTGAAAACAAATTCCTCGGGATAGCCCATCGTCTGCTCGGTACCACCCATTTCACGACCGGTGAGTTCAAGCACGCATTGAACGCGCTGGATCGCGCCCGAGAACTCCCACCACCCGCCTCCCAGCGCTCCGGCCACAACAGGTTCAGCCAAGAGACTGGGACCAGCGTGCTCTGCTACAGAGCGATGACTCTCTGGCAGCTCGGCCGGCTGGACGAGGCCAGAACGGTAGCGGATAGCGCGCTCGAGCGAGCCCGCCATCTTGCCGATCCGTTGACGCTTTCCTACGCGATCGCGCACGCGGTCGGTATGATGGCGATGTTCCGGCGAGACCCTGAGGCAACGCGGCCTTGCGTCGCCGAGGGCCTTCCGCTTTCCGAGCAGTATGGCTTCGCCTTCTGGGCGGCCGGAAATCGCATCTTCCATGGCTGGGCGATGACCGCCCGAAACGAGTTGGGGGAAGGCCTGCGAGAAATGACGGAAGGCCTGCGGCAATGGGAGGGGACGGGTGCGCGCCTATGGCTGTCGTTCTTCCTGGCAGCGAGAGCGGAGGCTTTCGCGATGGCAGGGCGCGCCAAAGAGGCAACCAAGGACGTCGAGCGGGCGCTGAAAGTTTCTGAAGAAACCGGCGAACGTTGGGCCGACGCGGAGGTGCTGAGGATCAAAGCGTCACTCATCAACCGAAGCGGACGCGGGGAGGGCGCTCGCCAAGCCGAGTCGCTGCTGAGACGGAGCATCAAACTGGCTTCCACGCAGGGCGGCCTTTTCTGGCGGCTGCGTGCCTCCTGCGATCTGGCGGCGCTTCTGCACGCCCAAGGACGGGCCGAAGAGGCCGTTGCGCTTCTTACAGACGCTTACGAGAGCTTCGGCTGTCACTACGACGAGCCGGATCTGAATCGGGCCCGAGAGCTGATCGAGGAATTGCGAGCGGCTTCCGGCGATCACCGCCGTGCCCGCGCGACGAGGCGGGGATAGGAGAGGTAAGCGTGGGAAAGACGGTCCTCGTTCTCGGCGGAGGTGCCCCGAATTTCACGCTGATGGCCGGCGGCCTTCTCGCGCTCGACCGAGCCGGCGCTAATTTTCAGCTCATTTCGATGGCCGGGGGCGGCTCGGTCGTCGGTTTGATTTATCTGGCGCCGCGCAACATGACGCGGCAGGAAGGGCTGCAGAACACCGTCAATTGCGGCGTATCGGACCCCATCTATGCGTCTTTTCCGGTGAACTACAAGCTCTTCAACAAACCGGGCCATATGGCAGCGCTCTACCGCGAGGCCATGAGGCAATCCTGCTGGATCGGACCTCTGCTCGATCAGCGCCACATGAATAACGGGCAAAAGCTATTCAGCGACTGGGTCCAGTTCCAGGCAGCCGTGATGAGTCCAAGCAGTACGACATATTACAGCAAGGGTCTTTGCGCGCACGCGCCGTTCATCGAGTCGATTGTGGATTTCAGCAAGCTGGCGGTTGTCGAGGAGGATGTTCGGCTGAACGCCTATTGCATCGAGGATCACAAGGTCGTTGAGTTCACGCGGTCTGAAATCGACATCAATCACTTCCGGGCGTCGCTTTCGTTTCCGTTCATCTACCCGCCGTACCGGATCGGCGGCAAGCACTACTACGAGGGAGCCAGTTATCAGACGCTCGATCTCCTGCCGCCCGCGGACGAAGATGATGAAGGCAATCGCGACAGGATCGACGATTGGGCGGACGTGGACAGCGTTGTCCTTTTCGACGTCCTCACACCCGAACTCATTCATCGGCCGCGTGATTTGTGGGACGCTTACGCTCAATCCATCATCGTCCCGCTGGTGGCCAATGCCCAATCGGAGCTGGTGCGGTTCCGTCGTTTCATTCATCGCTGGGGTAAAAGACAGGGAAATGCGGGCAAACCCGCGCCAAGATTGTATGAACTGAAAGCTTCGGTCCCACGGTCAATGCTGCCTTCCTTGTTGACCTGGTCGCGTTCCAACCTCGAGGAGCTTTTTCGCATCGGCTTCGAGGCCGGCCTCCAGCTTGCCCACCAATGGGATGAGGATGGCACGCTCAGACGGTTGCAGGAACGGCCGTAGCGTTCGTCTCTCGGACCCCTTGCTGCTCACTTCATCTTGGTTCGCAACTGCTCGTATAAATTGCGGTAGTCGTAGGTCGGGTAGAACTCCGTTCGGTAGCCGCCCCAGGCTTCACTCTCGATCAGACGGTTGATCTCCCGCAGTTGTTCCGCGGGAAACCGCAATGTAACGACTTGTCCGATTCCCATCATCACGTACCAGGACACGACCTCCACGCCCGGAGGGGGGAAATGCTCAAACCACCCCGTTTGCTTCAGGTGCTGGTTGATCTCGTCGACCGTTTTTGACTCGTCGTGCCGCAAGAAGACGGTCAGCATCTCCATTCCGGGTCCGCCGGTCGGTGCTTCGGCCGCGGCTGGCGCCGCTTCGGCGCGGGCCGAAAGCAGAGGCGAGGCTAGAAGCAGTTGCGAGACGGTTCGTCTTGTTTGCATGGTCACCTGTTGTGAATGAGGCGGTTGCGCGCGATCCAGTTGGTGGCGAGCCGCAAGTCAGATGTCCTTGGCGCTGTCGCCACCCGTGACCTCGTATTCCGCGCCGGTGACCATTGCGGCGGCGTCGGATGCGAGGAAAACGGCGGCGGGGGAGATGTCGTCGGGCTGCAGCCAACCCACTTTGAGCGGCACCGTCGGCGCCCGTGTATCCCACGCCTGCTGCGGCGTGGGATGTTCCGGCGGCGTTTGCCCGGTTTCGGCCATGCTGTTCCGATAGCGCGCCTCGTAGCGGGTCAGGGGTGTATCGACCAGGCCCGGGATCAGGGCGTTGACGGTGATATCGTATTCCCCGAGTTCCATCGCCGCCGACTTCATCAGCCCGAGAATGCCCCATTTCGAGGCAGAATAGCTGGCCGCGTTCTTGGTGCCATGCTTGCCCTGCATGGAGGACAGCACGATGATTCGCCCCTTCTTGTGCGGAATCATCTTTGGCGCGAACGCCCGGATCGTGTTGGCCGTTCCGTTCAGATTGTTGTCGATCACGTCACGCCAATCGGCGTCTTCCATTTCCATCAACGGTTTCCAGCGTTGGATGGCGGCGTTGGCGACGACAATGTCGATCTGGCCGTGATCCCGCTCGACCTGATCGGCTACTTTTCGCAGCGCCTCGATGTCGCGGATGTCAGCCTGCACCGCGTCTCCGCGGCGTCCGTACGCACGCACCTGCCGCACGGTCTCCGCAAGCTCGGCCGGATCCGCGGGCGCGGCGTTCGATGCCGGCGAGACCGGGCCTGCTATGTCCAGCGCCACGACGTCCGCGCCGTTGGCAGCGAACTCAACCGCAATCGCCCGGCCGATGCCGCGGGCCGCGCCGGTCACCACCGCTACCTTGCCGGTGAGGCTCGAGCCGCGTCCGGGCCGGATCGGCCCGGCGCTGCGCTCGGGAGGTGGCTCGGGCACCGGATGCCCGTTCAGTTCCTGCGGAGCCGTGTCCGTGTTTTGCTGAGCGAGCGCGGAACTCGCTATGACCGCACCCGCCGCAATACTCCCGCCCAGCAGCAAGTGCCGGCGGACCAGGTCTGCAGCTGGATGGTGGCCGTTGCCCATGACTCTGGCTCCGTAACGTGGACGCGACAACCCGGAACGGCGGCATCGCGTTTCGCGGGCACCCCCGTTCCGAGGCGGTGTTCACATGGGTGACCGGGTCGCGTGCGCAACCGCGCGAAATTCCGGCGGCCGACGCCCACCGCGCACGAGAGATGACCTCACAACGTCTTGCGCAGTGCGTGCGGCCCTTAGCGCCCTTGCCGGCCAACCCCGAGAGGCCGCGGCATCCTGTCCTCGCGCGGGGCTGCTATACACCGGCCGAGAGCGTGTGCTGACAGAAAGGAGGCCGCATGAAGCTAGAGCTTTCCGGGATTCACCACCTGACGGCGATCACGGCCCAGGCGCCAGCCAATCTCCGGTTTTACACCGAAGCGCTCGGCCTGCGGCTCGTGAAAAAGACGGTCAATCAGGACGACACCAGCGCGTATCACCTGTTCTACGGCGATGGCGCAGCGACACCCGGATCGGACGTAACCTTTTTCGATTGGCCCGTCTCGCCCGAACGCCGCGGGACGAATTCGATCGTGCGGACGGGCTTGCGGGTTTCGGGTAACGATGCGCTCGACTGGTGGCGGGCCAGGCTGAGCGGCTTCGGCATCGCCGCCGGCGAGTCAGTTGATTGGAACGGCAGGCCGGGCCTCCCCTTCGAGGATCCGGAAGGTCAGCGGCTGCTGCTCGTTGATGATGGAGGCGAAGGAGAAGCGCACCCGTGGCAAAGAAGTCCGGTTCCGCCGTCCCGACAAATTCGCGGCCTGGGGCCGATCACGATCAGTGTGCCTCGGCTCGACGCGACGGCGCATGTGCTCACGGATGTTCTCCACATGCGCAAGGGGCGCGAGCACCCCGACCCGGATGTTCCCGGAGCGATCGTTCACGTCTTTGCTATGGGTGCGGGAGGACCGGCAGCGGAGTTGCACGTCGCCGTGACGCCCGGCCTCACGGCCGCCGTCCAAGGCGCCGGAGGCGTGCATCACGTTGCGTTTCGGACACCGGATCGTGAGTCGTTGCATGCTTGGGCCGAATGGCTGAGCGCGCAGGGGTTGCGCTCCAGCGGGGAGGTGGAACGGTACTATTTCCGGTCGCTCTATTTCCGCGAGCCCAACGGCATTCTGTTCGAAATCGCGACGGATGGCCCGGGATTCGCGGTGGACGAGCCTCTGGAAACGCTTGGAGAAAAGCTCTCTTTGCCGCCTTTCCTTGAAGGCCGCCGCAATCGCATCGAGGCTGGGCTGCGTCCGCTCGCCTGAGGCACCCGGCGCACGCATAAACCGCGCATTCTGAACAGAGAGGATCGTCATGACCGAACTCTTCCCTAGCGGCGTGTTCTGCGCCGCGCTGACCCCGCTGCACACCGATCTGATGCCCGACCACGCGGCTTTCGTGCGGCATTGCCGGTATTTGCTAGACGAGGGCTGCGACGGCATCGCCCTGCTCGGTACCACCGGCGAAGCGAACTCATTCTCGGGAGACGAGCGGCGCGGCCTGCTTGAAGCGGCGGTGACGGGCGGCATCGCCCCGGACAAGCTGTTGCCCGGCACGGGTGTTGCGGCGTTCACGGAAACCGTGGCGCTCACCAAGCACGCGCTTTCGCTCGGAGTCACCAC
>JAFAXA010000350.1 GCA_019241425.1 Acetobacteraceae bacterium
GACGCTCTTCCGATCTGGCGCAGCAGAGAGCGGCGATTGCCCGGGCCGGTCGCCCCGTCCCGCGCGGCGCAGGATGGGGCTGTGGCGGCGGCAAACTATCCAGCGCCGTCCAGACGATCGTGCCGTAGATCAGGACTGCCAGCATCAAATGGATGACGAGCCGGCAGGGTGACACCGAAACCGTATCCGGCATGAAGCCCGACGCCACCATAAACCACCCCACGGCCCCTTGCAGCGCGCCGAGGACGAAGATCAGCAGAAGCCGGGAGCGGAGAGCGGGGGTGAGCCAACCTTTTGCCCAGAACCAGATCAGGGGCAGGAAAACGGCAAAACCCGTCAGCCGGCCCCACACGCGATGGACCCATTCCAGCCAGAATATCTGCTTGAAGCCGTCGATACTCAATCCGGCATTGACGAGCGCGTATTGCGGTATTCGCTGATAGAGGGCGAACAGCCGTTGCCATTCGGCGTCGGAAAGCGGCGGCAAGGCGCCGGCGATGGGCGCCCATTCCATGATGGACAGGCCGGACCCGGTAAGCCGGGTCGCCCCGCCCAGGACGACCATGACCAAAACCATGCCGGCGACCGAGAACAGCCAGAGGGAGACGGCCGGCCGCACGGAGGCCGCGACCGATGGTGCGGCCGAGCGTCCGCGCGGCGCGAAGGTCGAGGGATCGAGCGACATGCGGGACTATATAGAGGCAAGCGGGCGCCGATACAGACGCAAGCTGGTCGAAGCAGCCGCTCGGGCGCGGGGTTGTCGGAGCCCGGCGCCGATGCTAACCCGCGCCGCAGCGCGCGATGGAAGAAAGAGCTTCTCCGGCTTTCGGGCCGGTCACCCGCTTCCATCCTGTGCTCGCGGTGGTCGTGCCGGTGCGCAACGAAGAGTTGAACATTCTGCCGCTCATTCGAGAGATCGAGACGGCGCTGCAATCCTTGGCGTTCGAAATCGTCTATGTGGACGACGGCAGCGACGATGCAACCGGGCTGCGGCTCAGGGAGGCGAAACGGTCGGCGCGGTCCCTTCGCGTGCTGCGGCATCGCCGGAGCAGCGGACAAAGCGCCGCCATTCTGAGCGGGGTCAAAGCCGCGACCGCTGATTGGATCGCGACGCTCGACGGCGATGGTCAGAACGATCCCGCGGACATTCCGGCGCTGTTTCAGCGCGCGCTGGCACTGGACGCCGAGTGCGCAGCCGGAGTCGGCCCAGTTCTCATCACGGGCGAGCGGCGGCGCCGGATGGATTCGTGGGGCAAGAGGATGTCCTCACGCATCGCGAATACTCTGCGGGCGCGCTTGCTGCGGGACGGCACGCCCGACACGGGCTGCGGGCTGAAGGTTTTCCGCAAGGATGCCTTTCTGGCGCTGCCCCATTTCGATCACATGCACCGCTTCCTGCCGGCGTTGTTCATTCGGGCTGGCGGGAGCGTCGTTTCGGTGCCGGTCGCGCACCGGCCGCGGCTGCGGGGCCGCTCGAATTACGGAACGCTCGACAGGCTATGGGTGGGGCTCGCCGACTTGGCGGGCGTGTTCTGGCTGCAACGGCGGCGGATTCGGGCCGAACCCGAAGACGCCACCATCGAGCCCGCGCCGCCGCGATGACGCTCGGAGATGCTCCCACCAAGGCATCGGACGACATTTCGCTTTGGACGGCTATTCGCAAGCCGCTGTTGCTGGTCGGGGGTCTCTCGGTCGCGGGGGTTGTGTTCCGCGAACTGAGCGGGGCACCGGACTCCGATGTCATCGCGCGTTTCGTCGCCGGGCGGGGGATCGCCGGGGAAGCGCTGTTCGTATTAGGTGGCGGGGCCGCATGCGCCGTCGGCATTCCCAGGCAGGCTGTCGTGTTTGCGGGGAGCTACGCGCTCGGATCATGGAGGGGCGCGACGTTCGGCCTGCTCGCACAGGCCTTCGGATGCCTGTTGAGCTTCGGTTGGGCGCGCGTTCTCGGGCGCGACTGGACGGCCCGGCGTTTGCGCGGGCGTCTCGCCAGGCTCAACTCCTATTTGGCGGCCAACCCGTTTGCCGCGACTCTGGTGCTGCGGTTATTGCCCGTCGGAAACAATCTCGTGCTCAACCTGCTCGCCGGCCTGTCCGCCGTGCCGATACTGCCCTTCCTATCGGCGTCCGTGCTCGGCTTCGTGCCGCAGACGCTGGTCTTTGCGCTGTTGGGGGGTGGCGTCAGGGTCGACGAGCGTGCGCAACTCGCCTCGGCGGCGGCGTTGTTTTCGGTCTCGGCGTTGGTCGGCCTCTGGCTGCTGCGCCGGCAGCGTCAACTGGCCAACTGCGCAGTGGAAAACGAGCCGATATGAGGGCGCGCCGCCCTCGATCCGGGCAACCCGGTGGCGGCGGCTACTGAAGCTTGGTAAGCGCAGAAGGTAAGCGAAAGCGCGCGGGCTGCAGCAGGCCTGCGGAGGCCACGCGCACCGAATGCAACTGCCCCTCGATCTCCCGCTGCCAGAAGCGGAGAAACTTGCTCAAGACCGGGTATTGCGGGGCGATGTCGATGTCCTGCCAGATGTAGGTTTGCAGAAGTTCCGGATGGTCAGGCAGGCGGTAGCAAATCTCAGCCGTGGTTAGGCGATAATCCCCGACCCCACGTGCAGACGTCATTTGGTTCCGCTCCTTGTTCCCAATCAGATCGCTGGCGCGATTTGCTCCCAAACACAGACCCCGTGGCCGGCCCATCCTGACACAAATGGGACGCCGCCTTGCAATGAAAACTCTCATTATCAACGGCTTGGCACTCGGGAGCACGGAGTGCTGCCGGAGGCTTGACTTGGCTTTCACGGCCAACTAGATGGCTGGCACTCCCGGAGGGGGAGTGCTAACGGCCTGGTCAAGGGCTGTTGGGACGCACTGACTATCGCGATCACCAGGAGCGATCTCTGCAATGAAGTTTCGTCCTCTGCATGACCGGGTCGTGGTCCGTCGGCTGAACGCCGACGAGAAAACCGCGGGCGGCATCATCATCCCCGACACCGCCAAGGAAAAGCCGATGGAAGGCGAGGTCATCGCCGCCGGGCCTGGGGCACGCAACGAGCAGAGTCAGGTGACGCCGCTCGACGTGAAGGAAGGCGACCGGATCCTGTTCGGCAAATGGTCGGGCACCGAAGTCAAGATCGACGGCGAGGAGCTGCTGATCATGAAGGAGTCCGACATTATGGGCATCATCGCGGGCGAGGTGGCCCAGAAGAAGGCGGCCTGAGCCGCCTCAGCCCCGTCAATTATTCCACGAAACGATAGGATCAATAGATGGCTGCCAAGGACGTACGATTCGGCGGTGACGCCCGCCAGCGGATGCTGCGCGGCGTCGACATTCTCGCCGATGCGGTGAAGGTCACACTCGGCCCCAAGGGCCGCAATGTCGTGCTCGACAAGAGCTTCGGCGCGCCGCGCATCACCAAAGACGGCGTGACCGTTGCGAAGGAAATCGAACTCAGCGACAAGTTCGAGAACATGGGCGCGCAGATGGTGCGCGAGGTCGCCTCCAAGACCAACGACATCGCCGGT
>JAFAXA010000006.1 GCA_019241425.1 Acetobacteraceae bacterium
AGCCCGCGGTCAAACGGAAGGCGGGACCGTCGTCAGCCGGGTCACCGGGCATCGCGGTGCCAATGCGACGGCGGGCGGCTGCGGCGACCATCCGAACGCACCGGGCTGCCGGTAGCGGTGGCGCGGCCGGGGCCGGACATGTCCGTCTCCGACCGCTCTCCCGTCAGCCCGTCTTCAAATGTAGCTCGCTCAGACCGGGCGGCGCAGTTCCGAACACGGCACGCTCATCTTTTTTTAAACGCCGGAAGTCGTTTCGAACGATACGGTTGCGCCTTCGCGGCCGGCGGAGAAAGCTGCGGGAATAAGCAAGTGAGGGTTACGGGGGCATCGCCGGATCGGTCAGCGCCCTGCGGTGCGGAAGCTGCGCGAGCAGGCGCCGTTTCTCGGCGAGGTCGAGCGTCGGCCAGTTCGCAATTTCCGCCATCGTGCGCAAACAACCGCGGCACAGTCCCGTTCCCGCATCCAACAGGCAAACACCGACGCACGGCGATGCGGCTTCCGGCACGAGCGGCGGCCGATTCTGTTCCACGGCGCGCTCAGCGTTCGGACGCATAGGCGCGTGGCCGCCAGAGCACGTCGCGTTGTCCGCAATCGTTTGCGTGGCGGGCCATGACGAACAGGAGATCGGACAGGCGGTTGAGATAGGCGAGCACCGCCGGCGTCACCGCGGGCTCGGGCGCGCCGGCGCGCGCCTCGGCTTCCGCTTCGATGAGTTCAACGGCCAGCCGTTCGGCTCGACGCACGATGGTGCGCGCTGCATGAAGAAAGGCCGACGCGGCGCTGCCGCCCGGTAAGACGAAGCTGTTGAGCGGCGCGAGTTCGGCGTTGAGCGCGTCGATCGTCTGCTCCAGCCAGTCCACCTGAGACTGCTCGACCCGGATGCGTGGTTTGCCTTCGGCGCCGGAGGGCGGCACGCAGAGATCGGCGCCGAGATCGAACAAGTCGTTCTGTATCCGGCCCAGAACGTCCGCCGTTCGCTCGTCCGCATGCAAGCGGGCGATGCCGATCGCGGCGTTGGCCTCGTCGACTGCGCCGTAGGCCGCGACGCGCGGGAATGCCTTCGAGACCCGCGTCCCATCCCCAAGCGATGTCGATCCGCCATCCCCGCCCCGCGTGTAGATCTTGGTCAGACGTACCATTCCGTTACCTCCGACAGTTCAGGGCTCGCGTCCGACGCTGGTGTTGCGCACGCCCGGCGCAAGGAACGCCTGGTCGCCAACGATGCGCTTGCTCCCTGTAAGCATCGCGCAGAACGGGCGTTCCTTCGTCACTTGACTTCCCTCCCGGCCGTTCTTAGGGGATTGGACAATAAAACTAAGATGGGGATTGCGGTGGGGAAGAGCGTCGACGCCAATCAAACCATCCGGGTCCTTCTCGCCAAGGTCGGGTTGGACGGGCACGACCGGGGGGTGCGGGTCGTCGCCAGAACGCTGCGCGATGCAGGCATGGACGTCATCTATACCGGCCTTCATCGCACGCCCGAAGAGGTCGTCGCCGCAGCCATCCAGGAAGACGTCGACATTCTCGGCGTGAGCCTGTTGTCCGGCGTTCAGATGACCGTATTCCCAAAGATCTTCAAGCTGCTCAAAGACAAGGGCGTGGAGGACATGATCGTCGTCGCAGGGGGCGTCATGCCGGACGAGGATGTCGTCGAGCTGAAGAAAATGGGCGTGGCCGAAGTCATGTTGCAGGACACCCCGCCCGACGCGATCGTCGCAACGCTGACCAAGCTGGTGGCGGAACGCGGTCCGCGCTGACGGGGTGCGCGCGATGGAACTCCCGTCCGTTCCGGCTGACAGCAACGCTCACCCCTGCGCTCGCGCGAGCCTTCGCCCGGAGGACGGAAGATGAGCCGCTATGTGCCGTCGCTCGATCTGGTCGAGCGCGTCAGCAATGGTGAGATCCCTGCGATCGCCCGCCTGATTTCCCGCGCCGAGGCCGCGATGCTGGAAGCGCGCGGGGCGCTGTCCGAGATCTATCGGCGAACCGGACGCGCACATGTCATCGGCCTGACCGGCGTGCCCGGCAGTGGCAAGTCGACGCTCGTCGCCAATCTCACTGAACGCCTGCGCGCGAAGGGCGGCAAGGTCGGCATCGTCGCGATCGACCCGTCGAGCCCCTATTCCGGCGGTGCGATCCTGGGCGATCGCATCCGGATGACGGATCTGGTGACCGATCCGGGCGTCTACATCCGCAGCATGGCAACGCGCGGCGAAGTCGGCGGCTTGGCCCGCGCGGCGATGGATGCGGTCGATATTCTCGATGCCGGCGGCTTCGAGACCGTGATCATCGAAACGGTGGGTGTCGGTCAGGACGAGGTGGAGATTGCGCGGGCGTCCCACACCACCGTCGTCGTGTCCGCGCCCGGCCTCGGCGACGAGATCCAGGCGATCAAGGCCGGCATGCTGGAAATCGCCGATATCCACCTGGTGTCCAAATGCGATCGCAGCGACGCCAACCGGACACTCACCGACCTCAAGCAGATGCTCACCCTCGGCGTGAAGATGCAGGGCAGCGCCAAGCCGGAGTGGCAGACGCCGGTGGTCGGCGTCAGCTCGCATAGTGGCAGCGGCCTCGACGAATTTCTCGCCGCCTTGGACGCCCATCGCGCCGTCGCGTTCGGCACCGAGACGGGGCGGCGAAGGCGGCTTTCCATCAATCGGTTTCGACTGGAAAAAACCGCCGAGAACCTGCTGTCGGAGCATTTCGCCAAAGCCTCCGCCGTCCTGTTGCCGGAACTCGCC
>JAFAXA010000026.1 GCA_019241425.1 Acetobacteraceae bacterium
GATGAACAGCGGATGATCCTTCCACTCGAACCAGGTTTCGAGATTGAGCGAGGACAGGCAGCAAACGGCCGTCCGGTCGCGGCCATACTGGTCGCGTCCGGTGGGCAGCGTAATTTCGGCGCAGAGATTGGAGGTCTTCACCGTCAGCCCCGCGAGTTTCTGGTGCTGCGGGAGCGCCCGGTTCACATGGTCGCTGAACACGAGATACGGCTCGCCGGTCTCGATCCGCGCGGTCAGAATGCGTATCCACAGATTCCGCGCCGAGATGGACCGCACGATGCTGCCGTCTTTCGGCGAGGTGAGCGGCCAGTCCTCGTCCGCTTCGACCGCGCGCATGAACGCATCCGGCACCAGCACGCCGTGATGGAGGTTGAGCGCCTTGCGGTTGGGATCGCCGCCGGTCGGCCGGCGAATTTCGATGAATTCCTCGATCTCCGGATGCGACACCGGCAGATAGACGGCCGCCGAGCCGCGCCGCAACGAGCCCTGGCTTATCGCGAGCGTCAGGCTATCCATCACCCGGATGAACGGGATCACGCCCGAGGTCTTGCCGACGCCCCCCACCTTCTCGCCGATGGAGCGGAGATTGCCCCAATAGCTGCCGATACCGCCGCCCTTGGAAGCGAGCCAGACATTCTCGTTCCACAACCCGACGATGCCCTCGAGACTATCCGACGCCTCGTTCAGAAAGCAGGAGATCGGCAAGCCGCGTTCGGTGCCGCCATTCGACAGCACAGGCGTCGCCGGCATGAACCAGAGCTTGCTGATGTAGTCGTAGATCCGCTGCGCGTGGGCGGGGTCGTCGCCATACTGGCTGGCGACGCGGGCGAATAGATCCTGATACGACTCGCCCGGCATCAGATAGCGGTCGGCTAGTGTGGCGCGGCCGAAATCGGTGAGCAGCGCGTCGCGGTTCGCGTCCGTCCGCACTTGGTAGCGACCCGGCATCTGCACTGCATCAAGCACTCAGTCTCTCCTCGGATGGATGGCTCGACTCCCGGCCGCCGGCATTATCCCGCCGGGCCGCTCCCATAGGTCAACAAACATTCACATCATGTTGTGGCGGCGCCGTGGGCAGCACACAATATGGCGGGTCTGTGTTGCCCGCGGAGCACCATTGCCTATGGCAACGGGGCGGCGACTCGCAACCCGGTGCCGGCCGCGATCATTCCTCCGCCATCTCGGCGCGGAGTCGGCGCGGCACCACCTCCCCTTGGCTTTCGAGCACCGGATAGGCCGCCGCCTCCGCCAGCCGGGAATTGATCTGCCGCAGCGCCCGCAGCAATTCGAGCCGGAGCGTACCGCCGGCGCCGCCATCGGCCGGGTTCGCGAATTGCGCCTGCGTCGCTGCGAGTTCGAGCGCCCGAAAATCTTCCTTGGCGGCGATCAGCCGTCGCGCGCCCTCGACGTCGCTGCTCATGAACACCGCAGCCGCCGAGCGCAAGGTCGCCAGCAGCCGGGAAAATAGCTGCGACGCTTCGGCGCTCTCCTCGGCGGGGATGGGCAGGCCGCGCTTCAGGCGCCGCGCCGCGTTGGCCATGATTTCGCGGTCCACGATCTCGGCGGCGGCGGCGAGTTGGGAGATGAAGGTCAGGATCTGCAGCCGCCGCTGCTCGTCCGCCTCCGTCAGCGCGTCGCGGTCGAGGGATCCGAGGTATTGGCTGATCGCCGCATTGAGCTTCTCGATCAGATCGGAGAATCGGCGGGTATTGGCGATGCGCAGGCGGTCGGCGCGGGACAGCGCATCGGCGGCGGCGCGCAGCATCTGGTCCAGCAAATCGGAGACGCGCAGCGCTTCGCGGGCGGCGCCGGCGATCGCCAGCGGCGGCTGCTCGAAGGCGGTTGTATCCAGATAGCGCGTCCGGGTCGGATCGTGCGGGTCCAGCCGCGCCGGCAGCAGCCATTGCAGCAGGCGCGCGTAGGGCTGCAACAGCGGCAGAAACAGCGCCGCCAGGACGACGTTGAATCCGGTGTGGAAGTCCGCGACCAACCGGGCCAGATCGGTTTCCGAGGTCGCGACGAACGGTCCGATCCAGCGCAGCCCGGCGAGCGCGAGGACGCAGCCGATCACCCGGTTCAATAGATTGCCGACCGGCAGCCGCCGCGCCACCGGATCGCCGCCCGCGCCGCCTTCCAGCACCGGGTTGAGGGCGCTACCGAGATTGGCGCCGAGCACGAGCGCGAAGGCCGCGTGCGGCGGCACCACCCCCCTCGACGCGAACGACATCACCAGCAGCACGACCGTCACGCTGGAATGCGCGGCCCAGGTGAGCACCGCCGCCAGCGCGACGTCGAGCAGCGGCTGATCGGCGATTGCGCCGAGCAACATGCGCAGGCTCGGCACGTCCTCCAGGGGCGAGACCAGAACCAAGACCTGATGCAAGGACAGCAGCATCAGCCCGAGCCCGATGGTCACCCGGCCGAGATCGCGGGTGCGGCTCTGCGTGCCGCGCCGGAACAGGATCACCCCCATCAGGATCAGCGACGGCGACACGCTGGCGACGTCGAAGGACAGCGCCTGCACGATCAGCGTCGTGCCGACATTGGCGCCGAGCATCACAGCGAGCGCGGGCACGAGATCGACCGCGCCGCCGGCCGCGAAGCCGGTCAGCATCAGGCCGGTCGCCGTGCTGCTTTGCAGGATCGCGGTGACGCCGAGGCCGGTGGCGAAAGCGGCGAGCCGGTTGCGGAGCGCCGCGCCGAGCAGGCGGCGGAGGTCGGCCCCGAACGCGCGCTGGATGCCGGTCTGCACCATGTGCACGCCCCAGAGCAGCAGCGCGATCGCGCCCGCGATGTCGAGAAACGTCCAGGTCGTGTTCACCCCTCGCCGCCTCCCGCGCCGTTCGCCGGTTCGCTGAATGCCGGAGCACTCCTAATCCCGTCATAAGCTTCCAGCACGTCCTCGATCAGCGCGCGATAATCGTCGGCCGCGAAATCGTCCGCGAGTTGCCGGTCCACGATCAAATGCGCCAGGCCGTGCGCGAGCGCCCAGGCGCCGACAGCATGATGGCGCGCCCGCCGCGCCGGGTCCCGCCCCGCGCCCGCCGCCGGCCGCAGCGCGGCGAACGCCTCCATGGCGGCGGCGGCCAGTGCCGGATAGGCGGATTTCCGAACATCCGGCCCGAACATCAGCAGATAAAGCGAGGGATGCGTGCGCGCGAAACGCAGATAGGCGCGCCCGAGGGCAAGCCCACGCGCCTCCGCGTGCGAACGCCGCGCAGCCGCGTGCAGAGCGGCCGTCAACCGCACGAAACCCTCCGCCGCCAGCGCTGCCAGCAAGGCTTCCCGATCGGCGAAATGCCGGTATGGCGCGTTATGCGAGACCCCGGCCGCCCGCGCCACCTCCCGCAACGAGAGCGCGGCCGGGCCGCGATCCCGCTCCAGCAGGCTTTCCGCCGCGTCCAGCAACCCGCGCCTAAGATCGCCGTGATGATAGGCCGACGGGGCGCGCGGCGCCGGAGCAGATGTTGTCACTGTCCACACTTCGGGCTAGATGTTGGCAGCGCCAACATGGGCGAGGATTGGGCGCACCGCAATGCGGAACCGGGCGCGAGGAGGCGGAATGGGGATGCTCGCAGCGGCGGCTTTGGTGTGGATCGGGGCGCATCTCGGCATCGCCGGAACCGGTATCCGGCGCGTGATCGCGGGCCGGATCGGCGAGGGCGCGTTCCGCGGCGTGTTCTCGCTGGTTTCGTTCGCCACGATCGCGTGGCTGATCGTGAGCTACCGGCGTGCGGACACGACGCTGCTTTGGGCCGCGCCGGCGTGGCTGCGCGTCTGCATCCTGGCCGTGATGCTGGTTGCCTGCCTGTTGCTGGTCGCGTCCGTCGCCGCGCCGAACCCGACCGCGGTCGGCAGCGAGCGTGCGCTCGGCCGCGAGCCGCGCGGCATCCAGCGGGTGACGCGCCACCCGATGCTTTGGGCGTTCGCGCTATGGGCCGGCGCGCATGTGCTCGGCAACGGCGACACTGCCTCCTTACTGTTCTTCGGCGCGTTCCTGGTGACAGCGCTGGCCGGCATGCCGTCGATCGACGCCAAGGTCGCCCGCCGCGACCCGCCTAACTGGCAGGTGCTCGCCGCCGGCACGTCGATCCTGCCGTTCGGCGCGATCGCGGCCGGACGCAACCGGCTGGTCACCGGCGAGATCGGCTGGGTTGTTCCGGTGCTCGGCGTCGTGCTTTGGGCGGCGCTGTTCGTGCTGCATCCCTGGCTATTCGGTGCGTCGCCGCTGCCGGGGTGGTGAACCGACCGGATCGCGTCGATCGCGCGCCATGGCCTACCAGAGTACCCCGGATTTCGGCTGAATAGCCGGCGGCACGGTACTCTCCCCCAAGGCTTGCAACAGATCGATTTCAATACCGCGCGTGATCGCCTGCATCGGCACGTCGTGGATCGTGCCCTCGAACGGATGCTCCAGATCGGCGCCGATGCCGTCGAGGGCCAGAAACGTGAAACCGATCAGGGTCGAGCCGAGCGGGGTCGCCCAGCCCAGTTCGGGCACCAATCCGAGCGGCAGCAGCAAGCAATACGCCCGGGAAAGCATTCTCGGGAACAGATCGAGCAAGGGCTGCATGGGCGTATTCTTGATGCGTTCGAGGCCGCCTTGGGCATTCGCGAGATCACTGAGCGTGCGCTCGATCGAGGCGGCGCCGACCGTATCGATGCCCTGATTGCGGCGCAGCGCCGCGAGCCGCCGGGCGACCGCTTGATGGATGGAGGCGGGCACGTTCGCAGCCGCGCGCAGGCGCGAGATGGCGTCCGGCGGCAAATAGGCGGCCAACGCGTCCCACGCGGGCTCGCGGAGCAGGTGGCAGCGCAGCGCGAGCACGTAAGCGATCTGATGCCGGACCAACTCGGCTTGCAGGCGCGGGTCGTCGATGAGCGCGATCACGCCGCGCGCGAAGCTGCGCGAATTGTTGTTGATCGCGCCCCAAAGCGTGCGCGCTTCCCACCAACGACCGTACGCGACATTGTTGCGTAAGGTCAGGATCAGCGCGATAGCGGTTCCGGTCAAAGGCAGCGGCAATTCGTCCACCGCAAGCCAGCGCCAGCCAACCGTCATGTAGAGAACGGTGACCGCGATATCGTAGGCCAGCACGACCACGAGCGGGACCGCGATTTCGCGGGCGAGCCGGGGCAGGCCGAGACCGTTGCGGATGATCACGGCGCGGCGCTCCTATTCGAAGAAGTCGACGCTGCCTCGATCGAGGTCGTAATACGCGCCGACGATTTTCAGCCTGCCCTCGCGCTGCGGCCCGATCAGCATTTCCTCGGTGGTGCGGAGCCGGCGGACGATGCGCAGCACGTTCTGCTTGACCGAGCGATCGAGGAGATCGCCGGACCCATCCCGACTCGCGCGCAAAACCGCGGGGATGATCGGCTCGATCATCTGGCCGATGCTTCCGGGAAAGGTCGCGTCGTCCTCGACGACGTCGACAGCCGCTTGCACCGCCCCGCAACGCTCATGGCCGAGCACAACGACGAGGGGCGCGCCCAGCACGGCCACGCCATACTCGATACTCCCCATCGCCGCCAAATCCACCACGTTCCCCGCATTGCGGACGATGAACAACTCACCGAGACCGCGTCCGAACAACAACTCCGGCGACACGCGGCTGTCGGAGCAGCCGACCAGCACGCAGAACGGCCGTTGCTCCCGCGCGAGCACGACGCGCCGTTCCTCCCCGGTCAGGTCGCCCGGGATCGGCCGGCCTTCCAGGAATCGCCGGTTACCGTCCTTCAGCAACGCTAGCGCTTCGTCGGGCGTCATTCGTGAGGGCGGCGGAACAGCATTGTTCGGCATCGAAAGTGATCTCCTCGTGTCGCGCATTCGCCGGACCGAACCCGCTCAGAAGTGGCTCCAGCCCGTCTGCGTGAGTTTCATGTCCGCGCCGTCCAACGTCACGCGAAGCTCGGGCGGCCCGCGCCGGAACGCGCCGATGCGGGTCACCGGCACGCCGCTCGCGCCCGAAGCCGCTTGCAGCGCGCCGGTCCGGGCGGCCGGCACGGCGAGCAGCAACTCGTAATCGTCGCCGCCGGTCAGGCATGTCGCGAGCCGGTCCTCGCCGGCCGCCCGCGCCGCGTCGGATCGCGGCACGGCACGGGCGTCGA
>JAFAXA010000212.1 GCA_019241425.1 Acetobacteraceae bacterium
TACGGCCACCGCCAGCACGATGAAGGCGACGATGAACACCGGCGACAGCGCCCCGGTCCGGCCGAGCTCGAGCAGGTTCGCCAGCGCGTGCGGCAGGTTGGCGACGATCCCGGCGAAGATGATTAGGCTGGTCCCGTTGCCGACGCCGCGCGACGTGATCTGCTCGCCGATCCACATCAGGAACATCGTCCCGCCCACCAGCGTGATCACGCAGGAGACGCGGAAGAACCAGCCGGGGTCGATCACCGCCGAGCCGAACGAGCCGCGCATCCCCTCGAGCCCGACGGATATGCCGTAGGACTGAAACATCGCGATCAGCACCGTCAGATAGCGGGTGTACTGGTTGAGCTTCTTCCGCCCGCTCTCGCCCTCCTTCTTCAAGGTTTCCAGCGAGGGTATCGCGGCCGACATCAACTGCACGATGATGCTCGCGCTGATATAGGGCATGATGTTGAGCGCGAACACGGTCATGCGGCCGAGCGCGCCGCCGGTGAACATGTCGAACATGCCGAGAATGCCGCCGCTATGCTGCTGCAGCATCTCGCCCATCACCGCCGCATCCACGCCCGGCACGGGTATGTAGGTGCCGATGCGATAGACGATCAGCGCGCCGAGCGTGAACCAGATGCGCTTCTTGAGTTCGGTCGCCTTGGACAGCACCCCAAGATTGAGGTTCGCCGCAAGCTGTTCGGCCGCCGAGGCCATGGCCTATTCCTCACCAGCAAAGAGAAACGGCGCCGACCGGTGTCACGGGGCGCCGTCTTCGTATCAGTATAGCCGCTGCCGCATCGCCGCCCAACTCTCCCGCTGGGAGAAGGCAGCGCCCTTACGCCTCCGGTGCAGCCGCGTCCGGCTTCGGAACCGTGGTGGTTACGGACCCGCCGGCCTTCTCGACCGCTGCCACCGCCGTTTGCGAGGCGCCCGAAACGGTGATCGTCAGGGCCCGGGTCACCTCGCCCTTGGCGAGCAACCGCACCCCGGCGACCGTTCGGCCGCGCACCAGGCCCGCTTTCTTCAGAACCTCCTCGGTGATCGGCTGGGTGCCATCAACCTTTCCGGCCTCGATCGCCGCCTCTAGCGCGCCGATATTGACCGGCGCATAGACGCGGCGGAACAGGTTGGTGAAGCCGCGCTTCGGCAGCCGCCGGTAGATCGGCAGCTGGCCACCCTCGAACCCGTTCAGCGCCACGCCCTCACGCGCCTTCTGGCCTTTCACGCCCTTGCCCGAGGTCTTGCCCTTGCCGGAGCCGATGCCGCGCCCGAGCCGCTTCGACTTCGGTCGCGCCCCCGGATTGTCGCGCAGTTCGTTCAGTTTCATCTCAGCGAACCTCTTCCACCTTCAGCAGGTGGGCCACCTTGCGGATCATGCCGCGCACCGAGGGCGTGTCCTCGAGTTCGCGGGTGCGGCCGATCTTGGTCAGTCCGAGACCGAGCACCGTTTCCTTCTGCCCGGGCTTGCGGCCATTGGCGGACGCGATCTGCGTCACGCGCACCTTATCCGGCATCGGCCACCTCCTGCGCACCCCCGGCCTGCGAGTCGCGGCGGCCGAGCAGGTCGGACACCTTCCGGCCGCGCCGGGACGCGATCGAGCGCGGGCTCGCGCAGGTCTGCAACGCCGCGAACGTGGCCTTGACCATGTTGTGCGGATTGCGGCTGCCGAGGCTCTTCGCCACCACGTCGCCGATGCCGAGCGTTTCGAACACCGCGCGCAACGGCCCGCCCGCGATGATGCCGGTTCCGGCCGAGGCCGAGCGCAGCACGACCTCGCCGGCGCCGAAGCGGCCGATCACGTCGTGATGCAGCGTCCGGCCTTCCTTCATCGGCACCCGGATCATGCCGCGCTTGGCCCGTTCGGTCGCCTTGCGGATCGCTTCGGGCACCTCGCGCGCCTTGCCGGCGCCGTATCCGACGCGGCCCTTCTGGTCGCCGACGACGACCAGCGCCGCGAATGCGAACCGGCGGCCGCCTTTCACCACTTTCGCGACGCGATTGATGGTCACCAGCTTGTCGACAATGTCGTCGCCGCCGTCGCGGTCCCGGCCGTGGTCGCGACCGCCCCGGCCGCCTTCCCTCGGTTCCCGTGCCATGTGCCCCTATTCCCTCAGAACGCCAGCCCGCTCTCGCGGGCGGCATCGGCCAGGGCCTTGACCCGGCCGTGATACAGATAAGCGCCGCGATCGAACACGACGTTCTTGACGCCTGCCGCGAGCGCGCGCTCGGCGACCAGCTTGCCGACCGCCGCCGCCGCGTCCTTGTCGGCGCCGGTGCGCAGGCTTTCCCGCAACGTCTTGTCGAGCGTGGATGCCGCCGCGAGCGTGCGGCCCGCCGCGTCGTCGATGATCTGCGCGTAGATGTGCTTGCCCGAGCGGAACACCGACAAGCGCGCCCGGCCGGCGCCCTTCTGGCGCAACTGGAAGCGCAAGCGCTCGCGGCGCCGCTCCCGCAGGTCCAGTTTGCCGCTCATTTCTTCTTGCCTTCCTTGCGCCGGATCACTTCGTTGTCGTACCGAACACCCTTGCCCTTATACGGCTCCGGCGGCCGGAAGGCGCGGATCTCCGCCGCCACCTGACCGACCTGGCGCTTGTCGATGCCCTCGACCTTGATCGCCGTCGGCCGCTCGCAGCTGATCTTGATGCCGTCCGGCACCGGATACACCACGTCGTGCGAGAAGCCGAGATTGATGACCAGGTTTTTGCCCTGGACGGCGGCGCGGAAACCCGTGCCGGTGATCTCCATCGCCCGCGTGTAGCCGCCGCTGACGCCCTGCACCACGTTCTGCACGAGCGCCCGCGTCGTGCCCCACATCATCCGCGCCTGCCGCGCATTGCCGCGCGGCTTGACCGTGACATGGCCGTCGGCAACCGTTGTCTCCACATGGTCGCTCAGCGGCAACTCCAGCCGGCCGAGCTTGCCCGTGGCCGACAGCACGCCGTTCGCTACCGCGACCTCGACGCCGGCCGGAATGCTGACCGGATATTTTCCTACGCGCGACATTTCATCGCCCCATCAGAACACGCGGCAGAGAACTTCGCCGCCGACATTGGCCGCGCGCGCCTCTGCGTCGCTCATGACCCCGCGCGGGGTCGAAAGAATGGAAATGCCGAGGCCCGCGTAGACGCGCGGCAGCTCCTTGATCTTGGAATACACACGGCGGCCCGGCTTCGAGATGCGGGTGATTTCCTTAATCACCGGCTCGCCCTCGTTGTATTTCAGCTCGATGCGGAGATGGGCAATGCCCGGACGCACCTCCTGCGCCTCGAAGCCGCGGATGAAGCCCTCGCGCTTTAAAACATCGAGCACGTTCGCGCGCAGCTTGGAGGCCGGCGCGTGACACGAGGTATGGCGCGCCCGCTGCGCATTGCGGATGCGGGTCAGCATATCGCCCAAAGGGTCGGATAACGACATCGTCCGCTCCCCTCCTTACCAGCTCGCCTTGACCATGCCCGGGATCTGCCCCGAGCTGGCCAGTTCACGGAGCGCAATGCGGCTCAGTTTCAGCTTGCGGTAGTTTGCCCGCGAGCGGCCCGTGACCGTGCAGCGCAGGCGCACGCGCCCAACCGCCCCGTTGCGCGGCAGCGCCGCCAGCTTGACCGAAGCGGTGAAACGGTCTTCGACCGGCAGCTTGCGATCCATCATGGTCGCCTTCAGCGCTGCCCGTTTGGCCCGGTCCCGTTTCGCCATCCGCTCGCGGTTGGCGTTGCGATTGATCTGCGAGGTTTTCGCCATCTCTGTGTCTTGCCTCCGGAACCTGTCGGACACGCGATGATCGCGGCCCGATGGTGTTCCCCAACTCGTTGCCGTTGTGCCGGTCAGTTCGCGAACGGCAGATCGAACGCCTTCAGCAGCGCCTTCGCTTCCGCATCGGTCTTGGCGCTGGTGACGAACACGATGTCCATGCCCCGCACGGCATCGACCTTGTCGTAGACGATCTCCGGAAAGATGATCTGCTCCTTCACGCCCATCGCGAAATTGCCGCGCCCGTCGAACCCCTTGCCGCTCGTGATGCCGCGAAAGTCGCGCACCCGCGGCAGCGCGATCGTGACCAGACGGTCCATGAACTCGTACATGCGTGACTGGCGCAGAGTCACCTTGCAGCCGATCGGCAGGCCCTTGCGGATCTTGAAGCCCGCGATCGCCTTCTTCGCCAGCGTCTTGACCGGCTTCTGCCCGGTGATCAGCGCGAGTTCGGCAACCGCCGCGTCGAGTTTCTTCTGATCGGCCGTCGCTTCGCCCACGCCCATGTTGACCACGATCTTCTCGAGCCGCGGCACCTGCATCGGGTTCTTGTAGCCGAACTCCTTTTGCAGCTTTGCCCGGACCTGGTCGCGATACAGCGCCTTTAAGCGCGGCATCTCCGTTTGCGTTTCGCTCATCGCTCTCAGCTCTCGATCACGGCGCCGGTCGCGCGCGCGACGCGCACCTTGCTGCCATCTTCCAGCACGCGGAATCCGACGCGGGTCTTCTTCTCGGTCTTCGGATCAACCAGCGCGACATTGGACAGGTGGATCGGCGATTCCTTCTCGATGATCCCGCCCGGCTGACCCATGCCCATCGGCTTCTGGTGCCGCTTCACCACCCGCACGCCCTGCACGAGGGCGCGGTTCTCGGCCGCAAACACCCGCAGCACCTCGCCGCGCTTGCCTTTCTCGGCGCCGGTGATGACCTCGACGCGATCGCCTTTGCGAATGCGCGCGGCCATCACAGCACCTCCGGCGCGAGCGAAATGATCTTCATGAACTTGCGCCCGCGCAGCTCGCGCACCACCGGCCCGAAGATGCGGGTGCCGATCGGCTCCTGCTGCTTGTTGATCAGCACGGCGGCGTTGCGGTCGAAGCGGATCGCGCTGCCGTCGGCACGCCGCACCGGTGCCGCCGTGCGCACGATCACCGCCTGATGGACGTCGCCCTTCTTCACCTTACCGCGCGGGATCGCTTCCTTCACGGACACCACGATCACGTCGCCAACCGAGGCGGTCTTCCGCTTGGAGCCACCCAGCACCTTGATGCACTGGACCCGGCGCGCGCCGCTATTGTCGGCGACCTCCAGGTTGGTTTCGGGATGGATCATCGCCTAAGCCCCCGCGCCTTCCGCGACCGGCGCCGGCGGCTCATCATGCAGGATCTCGCCGTTGCGCTCGATCACGATCCAGGATTTCCGCTTGCTGATCGGACGGCACTCCTCGATGCGCACGGCATCGCCCGTCTTGCAGACATTCGCCTCGTCATGCGCCGCGTATTTCTTCGAGCGCCGGATGAACTTCTTGTACAGCGGATGCATGACGCGCCGTTCGACGGAGACCGTCACGGTCTTGTCCATTTTGTCGCTCGTCACCCGTCCGGTGAGCACGCGCCTCGGCATCGTGCCTCTCCTCTACGAAGCCACGGCGGATTTCTTCTCCGCCATGATGGTTTTGACCCGCGCGATTTCGCGCCGCGCCTCGCGCACGCGTCCCACGCCCTCGAGCTGGCCGGTCGCCCGCTGGAAGCGCAGGTTGAACTGCTCCTTCCGGAGATCGAGCAACAGCGCTTGCAGCTCGTCCGCCGTCTTCTGGCGCACGTCGCCCGCCTTGTTGACGACCGTCTTGCCCTTCGCCATTACGCGTCTCCAACCCGGGCGATGAACTTGGTCTTGATCGGCAGCTTCGCGGCGCCGAGCGTCAGCGCCTCGCGCGCCAACTCGGGCGGCACGCCGTCGATCTCGAAGATGATCCGCCCCGGCTTGACGCGCGCGACCCAGTATTCGGGGCTGCCCTTGCCGGAGCCCATGCGTACCTCGGCCGGTTTGCGCGACACCGGAACGTCCGGAAAGATCCGAATCCAGACGCGGCCCGCGCGCTTCATGGCGCGGGTGATGGCGCGGCGCGACGCCTCGATCTGCCGCGCCGTGATCCGCTCCGGCTCCAGCGCCTTCAGGCCGAACGTGCCGAAATTCAGCGCCGTGCCGCCTTTCGCCAGGCCGTGGATGCGCCCCTTGTGCGCTTTGCGGAATTGCGTCCGCTTCGGTTGCAGCATGATGCGTGTACTCTCTTATCGCTGCGGGGCCTGCTCGGCGGCGCGTCGGTCCTGCGCCGTCGGGTCATGCGCCAGGATCTCGCCCTTGAAGATCCAGACTTTCACGCCGCAGGTGCCATAGGTGGTCTTCGCGGTCGCGATGCCGAAATCGATATCGGCGCGCAGCGTGTGCAACGGCACGCGCCCCTCGCGATACCATTCAACGCGCGCGATTTCCGCGCCTCCGAGCCGGCCGCCGCAATTGATGCGGATACCCTGCGCGCCCAAACGCATCGCCGACTGCACCGCCCTCTTCATGGCACGACGGAACGCCACGCGACGTTCCAACTGCTGGGCGATATTCTCCGCGACTAACTGGGCGTCGATCTCGGGCTTGCGGATCTCGACGATGTTCAAGGACACGTCGGTTTTCGCCATCCGCGCCAGGTCGCGGCGCAGCACCTCGATGTCCTGGCCCTTCTTGCCGATCACCACGCCCGGACGGGCGGCGTAGATCGTTACCCGCGGCTTCTTCGCGGGGCGCTCGATCACCACCCGCGACACGCCGGCGCCCGAGAGCTTCCGCCGCAGATGCCCGCGCAGGCGCAGGTCCTCATGTAGCAGCTTCGAATAGTCGCCGCCCGCAAACCAGCGGCTGTCCCAGGTGCGGTTGATGCCGAGCCGCAGCCCGATCGGATTGACTTTGTGACCCATCGGTTATGCCGCCTCTTTCTCGGCTTCCTGCGCACGTTCCGTGACGACGATCTTGAGATGGCTGAACCATTTCTCGATCCGCGCCGAACGGCCGCGGCCGCGCGCGTGAAACCGCTTCATCACGATCGAGCGGCCAACCTCGGCCCGCGACACGTATAGCTGGTCGACATCGAGCTGATGGTTGTTCTCGGCATTGGCGATCGCGCTTTCCAGCGCCTTCTTCACCTGCCCCGCGATGCGCCGCTTGCTGAAGGTCAGCGTGGCGACGGCCTGCGACGCCGGCAGGTTGCGAATGAGGCCCGCGACCAGGTTCAGCTTGCGGGGCGACACCCGCAGATTGCGCACGATCGCCTGCGCTTCGGTTTCGGCGAGCCCTCGCTCATGCTTCGGCTTGCTCATCTCAGCCCCGCTTGGCCTTCTTGTCGGCAGAGTGACCGGTGAAGGTGCGCGTCGGCGAGAACTCGCCGAATTTGTGCCCCACCATGTTCTCCGACACCTGCACCGGCAGGAATTTGTGGCCATTGTAGACGCCGAAGGCGAGGCCGATGAATTGCGGCAAGATCGTCGAACGGCGCGACCAGATCCGGATGATCTCGTTGCGGCCCGACGCGCGCGCGTTCTCGGCCTTGTTCAGCAGATAGCCGTCGACGAACGGACCCTTCCAGATGGAACGAGCCATGGCTCAGCCCTTTCCCTTCGTGCGGTTGCGGATGATCAGCCGGTCCGTCCGCTTGTTGACCCGGGTCTTGTAGCCCTTGGTCGGCTTGCCCCACGGCGTCACCGGATGACGGCCGCCCGAGGTGCGGCCCTCGCCGCCGCCATGCGGGTGATCCACCGGGTTCATGACGACGCCGCGGTTATGCGGGCGGCGGCCGAGCCAGCGCGAGCGTCCGGCCTTGCCGATGCTCTGGTTCATGTTGTCGGGGTTGGACACCGCGCCGACGGTCGCCATGCATTCGGCGCGCACCATCCGAAGCTCGCCGCTTTGCAGCTTGATCTGCGCATACCCGGCATCCTTGCCCACGAGTTGGGCGTAGGTGCCGGCCGCGCGCGCGATCTTGCCGCCGGCGCCGATCTTCATTTCGATGTTGTGGATGATGGTGCCGACCGGGATCGCCGCCAGCGGCATCGCGTTGCCCGGCTTGATGTCGGCGCGCTGCCCGGCGATCACCGTATCGCCGGCACGCAGCCG
>JAFAXA010000255.1 GCA_019241425.1 Acetobacteraceae bacterium
GATGGGCGGCCGGGCTGCGGAGGAGATCATCTTCGGGCCGGACAAGGTCTCGAACGGCGCCGCCGGCGACATCAAGATGGCGACCGGCCAGGCCCGCATGATGATCACGGAATGGGGCATGAGCGACAAGCTCGGCATGATCGCCTACGGCGATAACAGCCAGGAAGTGTTCCTCGGCCACTCGGTCACCCAGAATAAGAACGTATCCGAAGCGACCGCGCGCGAGATCGATAGCGAAATCAAGCAGATCATCGACAACGCTTACACGAAGGCGCGGCACGTCCTGACGGAGAACGTCGAGGAGCTGCACCGGCTGGCGCGCGGCCTGCTGGAGCACGAGACATTGTCGGGCGACGAGATCCGCACCGTTCTGCGCGGCGAGCCGGTCATCAAGAAGGTGGTGGACGAGCCCGCACCCGAGAACCGCCGCGCCTCCGTGCCGAGCGCCGGCCGCCCGGCGCAGGCGCCGACACCGCCTGCAGGGGGCCTCGGTCCGGCGCCCCAGCCGGGCTGATGCCCGACGACAAACCGACGAAACGCCCGATCACCGGCCCGGCCCCTCGCTGGGCCGGTTTCGTTTTGGACCGCCCGCATGTCATGGGCATCCTCAACGTCACGGCCGACAGTTTCAGCGATGCCGGGTGCTACCTGACGGCGGAAGCGGCGGTCGAAGCCGGCCGGGCGATGGCGGGGGCCGGCGCCGACATCATCGACGTCGGGGGCGAAAGCACGCGGCCGGGTGCCTCCGAGACGCCGCCCGCAATAGAGCAGGCGCGGGTGATCCCGGTGATCCGGGCGCTTGCGGAGACGGGCTGTGTCGTCTCGGTCGATACGAGGCACGCGGCGACGATGGCGGCGGCCCTCGATGCCGGCGCCCGGATCGTCAACGACGTATCGGGCCTCGCTCACGATCCGGCTTCGGCGCCACTGGTTGCGGCACGCGGCTGCCCGGTGGTGCTGATGCACATGCGGGGCACGCCCGCGACGATGGCGAGCCTCGCCCGCTATGCGGATGTGGTGAGCGAGGTCGCGTCCGAGCTGTCAGGCCTCGTTGCGGCGGCGCTTGCGGCAGGGATCAGGCGCGAGCTTATCGTGCTCGACCCCGGCTTCGGATTTGCCAAAAATCCAGCGCAGAGCGTCGCATTGCTGCGCGACTTACCGAGGCTGCGCGCCCTCGGCTTTCCGCTGCTTGCGGGCCTCTCACGCAAAGGCGTGATCGGTGCATTGTCGGGCGAGCGGGAGCCTGCCCAGCGCACGCCCGGCTCGCTTGCCGCCGGGCTATGGGCCGTGGCAAACGGCGCATCGATCCTCCGGGTTCACGACGTGGCGGAGACCGTGCAAGCCCTTCGCGTTTGGCACGCAATCGAAACGGCGTTATGATCTCATCTGTTCCTCCGGCAGTTACGACACGCTGCGATCGCATGATTGGGTAAGGGAAACGCGTATGGCGAGCAGACGCCTGTTTGGCACGGACGGCATTCGCGGCACCGCCAACACGGAGCCGATGACGGCCGAAACGGCGCTTCGGCTCGGCCAGGCGGCCGGCCTGTTGTTCACGCGGGGCGCGCATCGGCACTCCGTGGTGATCGGCAAGGACACGAGGCTCTCGGGCTACATGCTGGAACCGGCGCTGACGGCCGGGTTCGTGGGCGCCGGCATGGATGTCATCCTGGTCGGGCCGCTGCCGACGCCCGCCATCGCCATGCTGACGCGCAGCCTGCGCGCCGATCTCGGCGTGATGATATCGGCCTCGCATAATCCGTTCGAAGACAACGGTATCAAGCTGTTCGGGCCGGACGGCTTCAAGCTCTCCGATGAGCGGGAAGGAGAGATCGAGCGGCTGATGGCGTCCGAGATCGGCGACCGGATGGCCGCACCGCGTCAGCTCGGCCGGGCGGCACGGCTGGACGACGCGGCGGGCCGTTACATCGAGGGCGCCAAGGCGACCTTTCCGCGCGGGCTGCGGCTCGACGGGCTGAAGATCGTCGTCGATTGCGCCAACGGCGCCGCCTACAAGGTCGCGCCGACGATCCTTTGGGAGTTGGGCGCAACCGTCGTCAGCGTCGGCATCAAGCCGGACGGTTTCAACATCAACAAAGGCTGCGGCTCCACCGTTCCCGAACACCTCTGCGCGCAGGTTGTGGAACACGGCGCCGATCTCGGCATCGCGCTCGACGGCGACGCCGACCGGCTGCTGCTGTCGGACGAGCGCGGCGAACTGATCGACGGCGACCAGATCCTGGCGATGATCGCCCGCTCGTTCCACGCCTCAGGCCGCTTGCAGGGAAACGGCGTCGTCGCGACGGTGATGTCCAATCTCGGCCTCGAACGGTTTCTCGCCGGCGCGGGCCTCGGCCTGCATCGCACGAAGGTAGGCGATCGCTACGTTGTCGAATTGATGCGCGAACGCGGGTTCAATGTCGGCGGCGAGCAGTCGGGCCACATGATCCTGTCCGACTTCGCGACCACCGGAGACGGGCTGGTGGCGGCGCTGCAAGTGCTCGGCGTGCTGGTGCAGGAAGGCAGGCACGCGAGCGAGGTTTGCCGCGTGTTCGCGCCATTGCCGCAACGGCTGCGCAGCGTCCGCTTCACCGGGCCGACGCCGCTTGCGGCGCCGCGCGTCCGCTCGGCGATCGAGGCGGCGGAAGCAACCCTCGGCGGCTCGGGGCGGCTGCTGATCCGCGAGAGCGGCAC
>JAFAXA010000040.1 GCA_019241425.1 Acetobacteraceae bacterium
AACGGTTATAGCGAGCCAGTCATGTATGGTCCGTTCCCGCCCGGCATCCCACCCTACTACGCCGCCAGCCTGCTTGCCGGCTGCCCGATGATGCCGCCTGCGGGGTTTCCGTCGCCCGCCACCGCGCTCCCCTACGCCGACCACCCATTCGGCGGCGATCCCGCCGCCGCGATGGCGCTCGCGTCGATGCAGGCCATGAACGCGATGGTGGCATTTCTGGGAGGGAGGGCCCAGATGTGGCAGCATGTCTTAGGAAGTTTGTCTCAGGTTACGGCAGCGGCTGCCCGTGCGAGCCAGACGGCGTGGGAAACGGCACCGCAATACGCCGATCCGTTGGGGATACCGGGGCAGAAGCTGTTTGAGGCTCTGCGCAATCTGCCCCCCGACGTAGCGGCGCAGGTCTGGACACATCTCAGCAGGGTTCAGTCCGTCGAAGCGGCCAGGCGCGCGGCCATGGGCGCGTCCGCTGCCGCACCTGCTGCGGCGGAGAAGGAGATCGATCTCGACGAATTGCGGGAGAAGCTGCCCGAGGATGTGCGGGAACAGGTGATCTGGGCGGTGAAGCTCAGCCAGAAAATGAGGCGCGAGTGGGGCGCATGGCCCGGCCATACTGCGGCGCACGGCGCCGGCAGCGGCTATGATTGGTGAGGAGGGCGAGACCGGTCAGGATGCGCAGGGGCACGGCGACGTAGACTGGTTGCTGCCGCGCTTCCGCGCTTGGGGCGAGAGGACCGCCTTAGTCTGGCGCGACGGGACTTTGTCCTTCAACCAGCTCTGCGATTCGGCCGAGTTCTTCCTGGCCGCACTGAAGCGTGAAGCCATCCTGCCGGGCGAAACTCTTGCCATTTCCGGAGACTACGCTGCGGGCGGCGTTGCCTTGCTGATCGCCGCACTCCTCAACAGAAACATTGTTGTGCCAATAGCGTCCGGCCGACGCGAGCAGATGCTCCGCATCGCGGAGGTCACCGCCGTTGCGGCCCTCGACGGCGATCGCGCCCTCGCCGTCTCAAGAACCGGATGCGACATCTCGCACCCGCTTCTGCAGCGCCTCGCCCACCAGGGAAGCGCGGGCTTGATACTGTTCAGCTCCGGCTCCACCGGCGAAAGCAAGGCGGCGGTGCTCGATTTCGGCGCGCTTTTACGCAAGTTTCGCGCGCCGCGCCGAGGCTTGACGACTCTGGTTTTCCTATTGCCCGATCACATCGGGGGCATCAACACACTGTTCCATGTGCTCAGCAACGGCGGCACCGTCGTTATTGCGCCCGCTCGCACGCCGGATGCCATCGCCAAGGCGATTGCCGCCCACCGTGTTCAGCTCCTGCCGACCACCCCAACGTTTATCCGCATGATGATAATCGCGGATGTTCATCGCCGGTTCGATCTCCGATCCCTCGAGGTCATTACCTACGGGACCGAGCCAATGCCCCCGGCGACGCTGGCCGCCGCGCGTGAGGCGTTTCCGCGGGCCAAGCTGAAGCAGACATACGGGTTGTCGGAACTCGGGATACTCCCGAGCCAGTCCCGCAATTCTGATTCGCTCTGGATGAAGCTCGGCACCGCGGGATACGAGCACCGGATCGTCGACGGCGTTCTGCACATTCGTGCCGACTCGCCGATGCTGGGATACTTGAACGCGCCCGCACCCTTTGATGCCGAGGGTTGGTTCAACACCAACGATCTTGTTGAGGTCGACGGCGAGTATGTCCGTGTCGTTGGACGGCGCTCCGAGCTGATCAATGTCGGCGGCGAGAAAGTGCATCCGACGGAGATCGAAGACGTTCTGATGCGCATCGATAATGTGCGGGATGCCACGGTCCGCGCGCGGCCGAGCCCGGTCACGGGCGCCGTGGTCGCCGCGCGGATCACGCCGTGCAGGCCCGAACTGCCCGAGGCTCTCCGCCGTCGCATACGCCGGTTCTGCCAAGAGAACCTGGAGCGCTTCAAGGTGCCCGCCGTCATTGAGATCGTAGAGCACGACCAGCATGGTGCGCGGTTCAAGAAGTCCCGCGCCGCCCCCGCGCATTGATGTCCGGGTCGCCCCCGGAGAGTTCGGTGCGGCGCTCGGTTGCGCTGGTGAGCGGCGGCAGCCGTGGGTTGGGCGCTGCACTGGTCGAGGGCTTTCTCGCGCGGGGCTGCGCGGTGGCCGCGATGAGCCGGCATCGCAGCCCTTTCATCGACCGGACCTGCGCCGAATGGGGGGAGCGTGGCGATTTCCTCTGGGAGCCGGTCGACATGTTCGACGGCGAGGCTTCACGCCTGTTCGTGGGCCGGGTCGCTGAGCAGTTCGGCCGCATCGACATTCTCATCAACAACGCGGGCGTCGTCACCGAAGGCGTGCTGCCGACCCTCCGCCGCGATGCGATCGAAGATATGATCGAGCTTAATTTCATCGCGCCCGTGCTCCTCGCACAGGCATGTGCGCGCGTCATGCTACGGCAAAATGCGGGATCGATCGTCAACATCTCCTCGGTGAACGCGGTCCGCGGTCACGCGGGAGTCGCGGTCTACAGCGCGACCAAAGCCGCTCTCGATGGGCTCACTCGCAGCTTGGCGCGCGAACTCGGGCCGCGCAACATCCGCGTCAACTCCGTCGCACCCGGATATTTCGAGAGCGCGATGGCAGCCGGGCTCGGAGAGGACCAGAAGCAGCGCATTGCCAGACGCACGCCGCTCGGCCGCCTCGCCCGCCTAGAGGAGATCGCGGAAGCGGTTTTCTTTCTCGCCTCAAACCAAGCCTCCTTCATCACGGGACAGACTCTTGTTGTGGATGGAGGCATGACATGCTGACGGGGCCTACCGCCCCGCAGATCGTGGCGATCGTGCATGACCGGATCCGCGCCATGCTGGCCGATAGATTCGGTGAAGATCGCTCGTTCAGCGGCAGTGACCGGCTGAACGAAACGCTCGGCCTGACCTCGCTCGATCTTGCGGAGTTGGTCGTGACGCTGGAGGATCGGTTCGGGGTGGATCCATTTGCCAAGCTCGTGCCGATTACCGACGTGCAGACCGTCGACGATCTGGCGCGCGCCTATCAGATCGGTCTTTCTTCGCAGGCGTCCCCGCCCCTTGCGCCGGATGCCGGGTTCGAGGCAGCGCGCCAGCGGGGCGCCAGGCGTCGGATTCGGCCTCCGTGACCGATACGCGATGTACTTCGCCGCCGGGCGCGGTGGCGATCGTCGGCATCGCCTGCCGTTTCCCGGGCGCGCCAGATTGGCGGGCGTTTTGGCGCAATCTGAGCGCCGGCCTGGAATCGATCACGTTTTTCAGTGACGAACAACTCGCCGCCGCCGGGATTGCCGCGGAGCAGTTGCGCGATCCGGCCTATGTGAAGGCGAGCCCAATCCTCGACGGTTTCGATCGCTTCGATGCGGGTTTCTTCGGCTATTCGCCGCGAGAAGCAGCGTTGATGGACCCGCAGCATCGGCTGGCGCTGGAAGTTGCTTGGGAGGCATTCGAGGACGCCGCCATTCGCCCGGATCCCGCTGTGCCGACGGGCGTGTTCGTTGGCGCGGGCGGTGTGGTGACGAGTTACCTCGTGGACCGTCTGGCGGCGGCCGGCGAGTTGCCGGGGCAAACCGGAAGTCTTGCGCATCTCGGCAACGACAAAGATTTCCTCGGCACCCGGATCTCCTACAAGCTGGATCTGAGAGGGCCAAGCCTCACCGTCCAGACAGCCTGCTCCACGTCTCTCGTCGCGGTGCATCTTGCATGCCAGTCGCTTCTCTCCGGCGAGTGTGATCTGGCGCTTGCGGGTGCGGCGGCGGTGCGCGTCCCGCACCACGCTGGTTATCTCAGCCGCAAAGGCGACATCCTTTCGCCGGACGGGCATTGCCGTGCCTTCGATGCGGATGCGCAGGGAACGATCTTCGGCAGCGGCGTCGGCCTCGTGTTGCTGAAGGCGCTGGATGCGGCGCTGGCCGACGGCGATCACATCTACGCTGTCATTCGCAGCACCGCTGTCAACAATGACGGAGCCGGCAAGACCAGCTACACGGCGTCGAGCGTGGGCGGCCAGGCGCAGGCCATGGTCGAGGCAATGGCGCAAGCGGACGTGACAGCCGACAGCATTTCCTATGTCGAATGTCACGGCACGGGAACCGTCGTCGGCGATCCGCTGGAAATTGAGGCGCTCTCACGAGCATTTCGCGCGAGTACGCAGCGACGCGGCTTCTGTGCTGTCGGTTCGGTAAAGACGAATATCGG
>JAFAXA010000346.1 GCA_019241425.1 Acetobacteraceae bacterium
CGGGTTTCGCGGCCGCTCTCGCGCAAGGCGGCAAGGGCGCGCATCCGCGGCCGGCTGCCCTCCTCCACGACGCACGCTTCGGATAGTCCCGCCTACTCACGCGACCGCACGCGCGCCGCCGGCTCGGCATGGCGCGGGCTGCCTGCTGCAGGGAGTGTAGCCGGGTCTCGGGCATCGGCGCCCGCCCACGCCGCTGCGGCAGGGAGGTTTGTGCCTGCGGACGCCAGGAAAATCGAGGAGGGGAGGTTACCGGCGGGACGAGAGGCCTCTATACCGTCCCTGCCTGGCGGCCGCAGAACAAGGACGGAGGACGCGCGGATGGACCTCGGATTGCGTGGCAAAACGGCTCTCGTTCTCGGTGCGGGCGGAGGGCTCGGGCGCGCGATCGCGAAATCCCTGGCCGCCGAGGGGGCGCGGGTCGCCGTCGGCGACATCAACGCAACCTCCCTCGAACCGACCGTGCAGGACATCGCCGCCGCGGGTTCGGAGGCGCTGCCGCTGGTCTGGGATCTTGCCGATCTCGGGCAAACGGAAGGGCACGTCGCTTCGATCGAACAACGGTTCGGACCGGTCGACGTGCTCATCAACAACACGGGCGGGCCGCCGCCCACGCCCGCTTCCGGGCAACCGGCCGAGCTGTGGAGCAAGCATTTTCAGTCCATGGTGGTATCGGTGATCGCCCTCACCGACCGCGTGCTTCCCGGCATGCGGCAGCGGAAATGGGGACGGATCATCACCAGCACCTCGTCCGGCATCGTTGCGCCGATCCCCAATCTCGGCGTTTCGAACGCGCTGCGGTTGTCGCTCGTCGGCTGGTCGAAGACGCTGGCGCGCGAAATCGGGCGCGACGGGATCACCGCCAATATCGTGCTGCCGGGCCGCGTCGCCACCCAGCGCATCCTGTTCCTGGATAAAGCCAAGGCCGAGCGCGAGAACCGTCCGGCCGAGGAGGTGAGCGCCGAAAGCACGGCCTCCATTCCGCTCGGGCGCTACGGCGACCCGGAGGAATACGCGGCGGTTGTCACGTTCCTGGCGAGCACGCGCGCATCCTATGTCACGGGATCGGTCATTCGCATCGACGGCGGTCTGATCGCCAGCATCTGACCGCAAATCTGACCCGCAGCGCCAACACAAACAAAACCGAGCGGAGGAACAAACTTGGCCCTGACGAGCGCAATCAAGGGCGTCATCCCGATCGCCCCGACCCCCTTCCACGACGACGGCCGGGTCGACGAAACATCCCTCGACCGCATGACCGATTTCTTTCTCGGCTGCGGCATCGACGGCATCACCATTCTCGGCCAGCTCGGCGAAGCACCGAAGCTCGATGCGAGCGAATCGACCGCAATCGCCCGGCGCATCATCAAGCGCGCGAACGTGCCGATCATCGTCGGCGTGTCCGCGCCGGGCTTTGCCGCCATGCGTTCGCTCGCGCGCGAGGTGATGGAGGCGGGGGCGGCGGGCGTGATGATCGGTCCACCGAATACGCTCCGCACCGACGATCAGATCGTCACCTATTATCGCAACGCCGCCGAGGCCATCGGGTCCGATGTGCCGTTCGTGTTGCAGGACTATCCGCTGACATTCTCAGTGGTGATGACACCCGCCGTGATCCGCCGGATCGTGTCCGAGAACGAATCCTGCGTCATGCTGAAGCACGAGGACTGGCCGGGACTCGAAAAGATCACGACCTTACGCGGCTTCGAACGCGACGGCTCCATGCGCCATATCGGCATCCTCACCGGCAATGGCGGCCTGTTTCTCGACTTCGAAATGGATCGCGGCGCGGACGGGGCCAATACCGGCTACGCGTTTCCCGAAATGCTGGTCGATGTCGTCAAGATGTCGGCTTCCGGCAAGCGCGACGAGGCGCACGATCTGTTCGACGCCCACCTGCCCTATCTGCGCTACGAGCAGCAACAGGGACCGCTCGGGCTCGCGGTTCGGAAATACGTGCTGAAGCGCCGAGGCGTCCTGAGTTCGGATGCGCAGCGCAAGCCGGGCCTCAGCCTGTCCGCGCAAGCGAAAGAGGAGGTCGACTTCCTGCTCTCGCGCATCGCACGCGTCGATAAACGCGCGGCGCTCAACGGCTAATCCGCATCGAACGCCCGATCACGGGCGGACCACATACGGCGCGCGCGCAACCTGGCTGTGCATCGGAGAGAGCCGGGCGCGGCGGCCGATCGGGAGGTAAGAAGAAATGGGTGATCTGTCGGGTGTGATCGTCGCGGCGGCGACGCCGGTCGGGCCGGATGGCGAGATCGATCAGAAGCGGCTGGTCGATCATTGCCGGTGGCTGCTCGAAGACGGCGGCTGCGACGGCGTCAATCTTCTCGGCACGACCGGCGAGGCGACGTCGTTTTCGGTGGCACAACGGGTGGCGGCGATGACGAGCATCGCCCGCTCGGGGCTGCCGATGTCGCGATTCATGGTCGGCACCGGTGCGGCGGCGCTCGCCGATGCGGTCGCGCTCACCAAATCGGCCGACGAGCTGGGCTTCGCCGGCGCGCTGTTGGTGCCGCCGTTCTACTACAAGGGGCTCAGCGAGGACGCGGTCGCCCGCTACGTGCAGGCCTTGCTCGACGGCACCGGCTTGCAACGGGCCAAGCTGTATCTTTACCACATTCCGCAATTCTCCGGCGTCCCCTTCGCCATCAGCATCGTCGAGCGTCTGGCCGAAAAGAATCCCGGCGTGCTGGCGGGCGTGAAGGATTCCTCGGGCGATCTGTCCTACTCCAAAGATCTGGCGCGGCGCGTGCCCGGCATCGACGTGTTTCCCTCGTCGGAGGGGACGCTCGCGACCGCGGACGAGAACGGGTTTGCCGGATGCATTTCGGCGACCGTCAACGTCAACGGCGCGATTGCGCGGGATGCGTGGCGATCGAGAGGAACTGACGCCGGCAAGCAGGCCGGCGCCAAGGCGCTGGCGATTCGCGAAACGCTTTCGAAATTCCCACTGGTGCCGGCGGTGAAATGGGCGGTGTCGCTCATTCACCGCGATCCGTTCTGGCGACACTTGCAGCCGCCACTGGCTTCGCTCGGCGAGGAACAGGCCAAGGCGCTGGAAGCCGCGCTCCCGAGTCTCGGCTGAGGTCAGGGCGTGGCGCACCAGGACGCGGCATGCGTCCCGGTGCGTCCGTCCCGTCCGTTCAGACGGCCGGCCTGAGCCGGCACCGCTCGGTGCGCGCTTCGGCGATGCCACTGCGGCCCATCAGCCAGACATAGGTGCCACAGCCGATGGCGGCGCCGATCCCCCAAGTGAAGGACGCCAGAAAGAACAACTGCGGCACGAAGACGAATAGCAGCGCGACCAGGAACCCGGCGATCAACGCCTGCACCGCAGCCGGATTGAATCCGTTCCGATACCAGTAATGGCCGTCCGGCTTGTCGCTGTAGAGATCGTCGATGAACAGGCGCTCGTGCTTCACGATGAAATAATCGGCGACCAGAATACCGTAGAGCGGGCCGATCGCTGCGCCGAGCGTATCGAGCGTGTAGTGGATCACCTCGGGCGCGTTGAACAGGTGCCAAGGCATGACCACCACCGAGCCGACGGCCGCGATCATGCCGCCCCGGACGAAGGTGATGTGTTTCGGCGACACGTTCGCGAAGTCGAAGGCGGGCGACACGAAATTGGCGACGATGTTGATGCCGATTGTCGCGACGATGAACGTCGCCGCGCCGAGAACAACGGCGACCGTGCTGTCGACGCGCGCCACGATCTCGACCGGGTCGTGCAGATACTCGCCGAACACCGGCAAGGTCGCCGAGGTGGTGATGACCGCGACCACCGAGAAGGCGACGAAATTGACCGGCAATCCCCAGAAATTCCCTTTCTTCACGGAGGGCATGTCGGTCGCGAAGCGCGCGAAGTCGCTGAAATTGACCATCGGCCCGGAGAAATACGAGACGACGAGCGACACCGCGACGATCATCTGCCAGAACGCCTGCCAACCGCTGTACTTCACCTCGGCGAGCGTGAAGCTGATGTGGCTCCAGCCGGCCTTGTAGATCATCCAGAACATCAGCAGGAACATCACCGCATAGACGCCCGGACCTGCCCAGTCGATGAACACGGTGATCGCGCCCATGCCGCGGTAGAACACCAGGAACTGGAAGATCCACATGGTCAGGAACGCGAACCAACCGAGATAGGAAAGCCCGAGAAAGAACACGTGCTCATAGGGCGCGTATTGCGGAAAGAATTTCAGCGTCACCACGATCAGCGCCTTGGAGGCGACAAAGGTCTGGATGCCGTACCAGGCGAGCGCGATCAGGCCGCGGATGATGGCGGCGATATTCGCGCCGTAGACGCCGAAGGAAAGCCGGCAAACCACCGGATAGGGCACGCCGAGATCGACTCCCGGCTTCGCGACCCAGTTCGTCAGATACATCACCAGCACGATGCCGACGATCAGGCAGACGAGCACCTGCCAGCCTTGCAGCCCGAGCGCGAACAGGCTCGCCGCGAACAGGTAGCCGCCGACGCTGTGGACGTCGGACATCCACATGCAGAACACCTGGTACCACGTCCAGAACCGGTTCTTCAGCGGCGCCAGATCGGAATTGTAGAGCCTCTCGCTGAAATAGGGCGGCGTATAAACCTCCCCGCCGCCATGCGCCCCTGCCATTTGTCTTCGCTCCCTTGAACGTCCTGATTGAACGGCTATTCAGCCGCGCCGACGAAAAGCGGTTTGAACGCGCCGTCGCGGAACTCCTCGATCACCAGCGGCACGCCGATCTGGCGTGGCTGGCCGAAACTGCCCTGTCCCATGTACCGCAACGTCTTCTTTTCCTTCAAGAACGGGTTGTCGATCGCGAAGGTGGGAACGGCGTCGAGGAACTTCGTCGCGTCGTCGATCGCCGCCGGTCCCGCCATCTGCAAGGTGCGCAGGATCATTTCGAGCGCATAGACCTTGGTGCCGGCTTCGTCGTCCCAGCCGCCCGCGCGTTCGACGTAGCGGCGGACGAACTCGTCCATATAGGGGCTGCGGCTGTCGGCGGGGCTGGCGCCGCCGACGCAGATGAAGCCATCCGCAGCCGGGCCCGCCTGGGCCAGCGCCCGCGCATCCTGCGCGGTTTCGGTGCTCACCAAGCCCTTATAGCCGAGTTCGCGGAGCGCGATCAGCGCCAGCGGCGCGTCGCCGGGCGCGACGCCGGACAGAACGACGAGATCGGGCATGTCGCCGGAGGGACGGGTCGGCGGCCCGAGATAGGTTTGCCCCCGCACGCCGGCCAACGCGTCCTGGCTGCCGCCGCGCAACATCTGCGCCATGAAGCGGCGAAAATCGGTGACGCCGTACGGATAGGTTACGGAAGCGGAGTTGATGGTGAGCCCGACGCCGTACGCGCCGCGCACGCCCTCGTCGCGTTGATTGAGCGAATCGGCCTCGTTGCGGGCGATGAAGCTGACCGTGCGGACGCCCTTGCTGGTCTTCAGGTGATCATAGATGCGCGGGGCATCCTGGTACGACGCGATCATGCCGAGAATGGAGTTGCGCTGCGGCGGCGTGTACAGATAGCGCGCGAAACCGTAGGCGATGTTGACCGCGTTGCCGGCCCGCAAGAGCCGGACGATGACGGCGGCCGTGGTGTCGATATTCGGGCCGATGATGTAGCGGATGCCGTTCTCCAGCATCGCTTGCGCACCCGCGACGGCGAGCTTCGGATCGAGCTGGTCGTCGGTGACGGTTACGTCCACCTTGTAGCGCCTGCCGCCGATGTCGACGCCGCCGCGTTCGTTGTACATGGCGGCGGTCACCTCGGCACAGTGCTTGTTGACCAAGCCCCAGGACGCCGCCGGACCGCGCAGAACGCCGAGCACGCCGATCTTGAGCACATCCTCGGTTTCGCCCTGGGCCCGTGCCGTTTTGATGCGGGCACCGGCGGCGAGTGTGCCGAGAACGCCGGCCGAGCCCAGCAGCCAGCGCCGCGTCGTTTTGCCGCTGCTCATGCACCGACCCCCCTTTGCAAGTGAAACCGCTCCGCTCGCCCTGGCTAATCTTAAGCCGTGGCCGGCGCCATGTCGCTGAGCGCGCCCGTGTAGGGTTTCGCCAGCGGAAAGGCGAGGTCGCCCTTTTTGCTGGTGCCGAGGCCCAATCCGACCAGCGCTTCGGCGAGCTTCACCGCCGCCGCCACGCCATCGATCACCGGCACGCCGATCGTTTCCGCGATGTGCTCTGCCAGATCCGCCATGCCGGCGCAGCCGAGGACGATCGCGCCCGAACCGTCCTCCTCGATCGCCCGTTGGCACTCCGCCGTGATCAGCCGCCGTGCGTCGGAGGCTGGGTTCTCGAGTTCGAGCACCGGCAACTCTGTCGCCCGCACGCGGCGGCAGACATGCGCCATGCCGTACGTGCGCACGAGGTGTTCGGTGATGATCCGCGTCCGCGCGAGCGTCGTCACGACGGAGAAGCCGGTCGCGATCATGCTGGCGGCGTGCATCGCCGCCTCCGCGACGCCGAGCACGGGGCCGCGCGCGATCTCACGGCACGCGAGCAGCCCCGGATCGCCGAAGCACGCGATCACATACGCGTCGGCGCCTTCCGCCTCGCCCCGGCGCACCTCCTGCAACAGGCCGATGACGCTGACCGCCTCGTCATAATGCCCCTCGATGGAGGCGGGACCGGCCGGCGAGGTGGCGGCGATGATTTCGGTCCCGGGTGCGGCGACCGCCCGCGCGGCCGTCGCGATCGTCTCCGTCATGCTGGCGGTTGTATTCGGGTTGATGATCTTGACGCGCATGAACTCAAACTCCGGCCTGATCCAGCGAAACGCTTCTCGAGTCGGACGGCAGCGTTTGGTTGCGATTGCGCCTAGCACGGTGCAGCCTGACCCGCCGCGCTGGACGCGGACGGGGCGCGACATAACCCCGACGTCCCCCGGGCACCATACGCGCTTGCGGCGTTGCCGGCGTCAGCCCGGCGATCGTTTCCACGATGCGGGAGCGGGGCGAATAAGCGTGCCGGATCCGACGCTTCCGTGCAGGGCCCTCGCTGTTTCGGGGTGCCCGCACCCCGGCGCCGTTCCGCATTGCGGAAATCGCGCCGGCATTCGCCGGTTGCCGTGATCGTCTTGCCGAAGCGTAGCTGCTACGGTTTTGTCCGAGATAGACGCGGCAGAACCGCGTGGCGGCGCGCACCGGAGCCGGCCGGGCGGCCAAGCTTTACGTATAACGGCAAAAGGAGGCGCGATCGTGTCCGAAACCACTTCGCCGGCAACGGCTGCGGACTCCGGCGGCGGCGGCGGCACGCGCATGGAGCACGACCTGCTCGGCGAGACCGAAATCCCGGCCGGCGCGTTCTGGGGCGTCCACACCAAGCGCGCGGTCGAGAATTTTCCTATCACCGGCGTGCCGATCGGCCATTTTCCGGAATTTGTGCGGGCGCTCGCCATGGTCAAGCGCGCCGCGGCACGCGCCAATGCGCGACTGGGTTTGCTGCCGAAAGCAAAAGCGGAGGTGATCGAGCGGGCCTGCGCCCTGATCGCCGACGAGGGCCAGTATCACGATCAATTCGTCGTCGATGCCGTGCAGGGCGGCGCCGGCACGTCCACAAACATGAACGCGAACGAGGTGGTGGCCAATGTCGCGCTCGGGCTGCTCGGCCGCGAGCGCGGCGACTACGCGGCGCTGCATCCGAACGACGACGTCAACATGGCGCAATCGACCAACGACGCCTATCCGACGGCACTGCGCCTCGCCGTCATTCTCGGCACGCAGCCGCTCATCAAGGCGCTGGACGAGCTCGCCTTCACGTTCAAGACCAAGGCGATCGAGTTCGCCGACGTGCTCAAGCTCGGACGCACCCAGCTTCAGGACGCGGTGCCGATGACGCTCGGCCAGGAATTCGATGCGTATCATGCGACGATGAAGGAGGACGTCACCCGGCTGCGCGAAGTTGCGGCGCTGTTCGGCGAGATCAATCTCGGCGCGACGGCCATTGGCACCGGCATCAACGCCGATCCCCGCTACGCGGCACTCGCGGTCGAGGAACTTTCCCGGGTGTCCGGACATCCGATGGTGCTGGCGAGCAATCTGATCGAGGCCACGTCCGATCTCGGCGCCTTTGTGCTGTTCTCCGGCGTTCTCAAGCGCATCGCCGTGAAAGTGTCGAAGATCTGCAACGACCTGCGCCTGCTGTCGAGCGGGCCAACGGCCGGGTTCGGCGAAATCAGGCTGCCGGCCGTGCAGGCCGGCTCTTCCATCATGCCGGGCAAGGTCAATCCGGTGATCCCGGAAGTGGTGAACCAGGTTGCCTATCTTGTCATCGGTCACGATCTCACGGTGACGATGTGCGCCGAAGGCGGCCAGCTGGAACTCAACGCGTTCGAGCCGACGATCGGCTATTGCGTGCTTTCCTCGATGCGCATGCTGACGGCCGCGCTCGACACGCTGACGACGCGATGCGTCGCCGGCATCGAGGCCGACCGCCAGCGCTGCCTCGATCTGGTGGAAGGCAGCATCGGCCTCGTGACCGCGCTTGGACCGATCCTCGGCTATGAAACGACATCGCGGATCGCCAAGCGCGCGCTCGCCGAGCGACGCAAGGTCGCGGATGTCATTCTGGAAGAAGGTCTGCTGACCGAGGAGCAGATCCGCCAGCATCTGCAGATCGAGGCGATGACGCGGCCCTCGCGACTGATGACCGCGTCGGCATCGGGCCCGGCGAAGCTGTCCTGACAGCGGGGCGGCCGGGCCGGTTACGGCTCGGTCGCCCCCCGCGTCACCCGCCGCCGGATGCGCCGGATACCGAACGCGACGGCGAGCAGGACGAAGGGTATCGCGGCCCCCATGGCGACCGCGGGCCGGATCGGCAGACCGGCCCCTTCCAAGCCCTCGGCCGCGTGCCCGACCAACCCGACGATGTAATAGGTGACGGCCGCGACCGACAGGCCCTCCACCGTTTCCTGCAAGCGCAGTTGCAGCTGCGCCCGGCGATTCATCGAGGCGAGCAGGGCGTGGCTCTGCCGCTCCGTCGATAGATCGACGCGCGTCGCCAGCAGCTTCGTCGCCTGATCGACCCGGACGGACAGCGCTTCCTGCCGCGCGGTGACGGCGGCGCAGGTTCGCATCGCCGGTTCCAGACGCCGCTCGGTGAACTCACGGAACGTTTGCAAACCCTGGATGCGTTCCTCGCGCAGTTCCGCCGTGCGGCGCTGCGTCAGGTCATAGTACGACGCCGAAGCGGTGAAGCGAAACAGCGTCTCCGACTGCCGGCTCTCGATGGCGGCGGCGAGGCGGGTCAGGCGGTCGAGCAGCGCCGGTTCGTCTGGCTCGGCGGCGCGAACCAGCGCGGTCGTGATGCTCGCCAATTCCGTCTCCGCTTCGGTCAGTACCGGAATGAGCTTGCGCGCGACCGGGAAAGCGAGCAGCGCCAGCATCCGGTAGGTGTCCATTTCCAGCAGCCGTTGCAGCGCGCGCCCGAGTTGCCCGGGCGTCATGCCGCGATCGAAAATGATCAGCCGCCCGAAACCATCCTCGCGGATTCGAAGATCGGTGAACGCGCTTCCGGCACCGCTGGCGATCGTCGCGCCGAGCAATTCGTCGGGCGCGAAAAACTGGCGGGCGATCGCCGGCGGATCGGCGGCGCCGTGCGCGGCGAGGATCGCCACATGGGTCGCGACCAGCAATTGGCCTGGCAACTCCGCGAGCCACGACTGCGGAACGGCGCCGATCGCCGGCCCGCCGAACGGATCCCGTTCGCCGCCATCGCCTAGGCCGGCAACGATGAATTTGAAGCGAACGAATTCGGTGTGCCGCTCCGCCTTGACGCGGAACGGTCCGAGATCGGCGCTGTAGTGGTCGGCAACCGGAGTGTCGGTGCTTCGGCCGTAACGGCCGGCGAGGGCGTGCAGCGCCTCCCAGGCTTGCTCGCGCTCGCGCGCGTCCGCGAGCAGGGCCACGAACGAGACCCGCACGGGCGCGACGAGCCGTTCCGGCGGGCGGGCATGGACCTCGTCATTGAGCGCCCGGCGCTGCGGAAAGCCCCGGGCGACGATCGGGGCGGTGCTGACCGGCGCGCCCGAGGGAGGCGCGACCGGGGCGGCGGCGGGCCCGGGCGCGTCGCTGGCCTGGACGGGCTCACGGGTCAGCATGGGCCAGCTCTCCCGAAGTGGATGACGCCGGGCGAGGTTACGGTCGCGACTGCTCCGGCGAAAGCCGCGCGCGGGGCCTTTCGCCGCTAGTAGGTGGCGCGACCGCCCGAGAGGTCGAACACCGCGCCGGTACTGAAGGAGGCTTCCTCGCTCGCGAGCCAGCTTATCAGCGCCGCCATCTCCTCGATCTCGCCGAACCGGCCGAGCGGGATTTTCGAGAGCATGAACGCGATATGCTCCTCTGACATCTGGTCGAAGATCGCGGTTCTGACCGCCGCGGGTGTGACCGCGTTGACGCGGATACCGGTCTTCGCCAGCTCCTTGCCGAGCGACTTGGTCAGCCCGATCACGGCGGCCTTGGACGCGCTATAGGCGCCGGCATTCGGGTTGCCTTCCTTGCCGGCAACGGACGCGATGTTGACGATGCGGCCGTAGCCGTTGCGCTCCATGTGGGGCACCGCGAACTTGTTGCAAAAGAACAAGCCGTTCAGGTTCACGTCGAGAACACGGCGCCACGCGTCGACCGGGTAGTCGCGGATGGTGGCGTTCGGGCCGGTGATGCCGGCGCTCGCGACCAGCACGTCGAGTTTTCCGCCGAGTGCAGCCACGCTCTCATCCATAGCGCGCGCGACGTCCTCCGCATCCGCGATATCGAGCGCGCGCACGTGCCGGGCGCCGGTTTCCGTCTGCGCCGAAATCAGCGCGTCGGCGTTAAGGTCCCACAGGCTGACGGCCGCGCCTTCGGCGGCGAGCCGGTGCGCGACGGAACGTCCGATCCCGGAAGCGCCGCCTGTGACGATGGCGGCTTGTCCATTGAAGCGCCCCGGAAACAACATAACGGGTTCTCCCTGCGGTCGCCGTGTCGCCGCTATGCGTGAGGCCGTGGGCCGCTGCCCCTTGAAGCTGCTGGCCCGAACCGGCGTCAACCCGGCGCCGGCGCTGCCGGCCTTGGCTCAGCGTTCGCCGCGGCTGCGTGAGCGTCGTCCCCCACGCTCGCGCCACTTTGCCAGTTCCCGCTCCAATTCGGCAATCCGCCATCGCGGCGCGAAGGCCCGGCGACCGCGCCCCCAACGCCGCTAGGCCGAGAGATCCGCGTTGTACACGACGCCGCCGATCGTCACGTTGTCGAGCAACAGATCCCGCACATTGTAAAGATAGACCGGCTCGGCGGTGTCGACGGGCTGACCGAAGTCGCAGTTGCGGATGGTCACGTTCGTTACCGGCACGACAGACGGCGGCGGTTGCGTCAGCCCGTTATAGTCGGACGCGACCGGCCCCTGCATGATGATCGCCTGATAGCAACTGGACGCTGCGCCCGGGGGCGCGCTCGCGGTCACGTTCTCGATCACCACATCCGTGACCACCGGGGGCCGGATCCGCACATTGTCGGAGCCCGGGGAATAGTCGCAATCGAAGGTGATGATGCCGCCCTGGTTGGTCGAGACGGTACCGGGAGGGATCGGGCTGCCCGGCAGCGGCGTGTAGAAACTCGGCGTCAGGTTGATGCCGTTCGGCAGCGTCACGTCACGCACGTAGAAACTCTCGATCGTGCCGCCGCGATTGAGATTGGTTTTGACGCGGATCGCGATGTTCAGCGGATTGGTGCCGTAGTTCTGGTTCAGCATCTGCAAATTCTCGGCGAAGATGTTCTTGGCGCCGCCGCTCATCTCGCTGCCGATTGTGATGCCTCCGTGCCCGCTGTTCATCACGCAATTGGCGATCAGGTGGTTCTGCGCCGGGCCGAACTCGATATCGGTGTCCTTGCCCGACTTGATCGCGATGCAGTCATCGCCGGTGTTGAAGGTGACGCCGTCGGCCAGCACCCAGTTGCAAGCCTCGGGGTCGAAGCCGTCATTGTTCGGGCCGACACTGTTCGCGTAGACGCCGATGATCGCCAGGTATTTGCAGGCGACCGGATGGTGCTGCCAGAACGGCGTGTTCGTCGATTGGTAGTTTGCCATCAGCACGCCCGTGCATTTGACGAACTCGATCATCGACGGCGGCAACTGGTGGCCCAAACCGAACACCCGCTGCGACAACGGGATGCCCGCCTCCGACAGCGCCGGCAGATAGGAGCTGTCGCGCGTGAAGGCGGTGCCGGTTCCACCCTGCGGATTGCCGAACTGAATGAGATCGACGAGGTCGGACGGAAGCGTGGGATCGATCGCGCTGAGCGGCAGGTTCAGCGGGTTCGGCGTCACCTCCGACGGCGCACCCGCCACGAATCCGTAGTTGCCGGCCGTGCCCTTCCAGGTCCACCAGCAGGTCGCGCCGTCATACGGCGTTCCGGCTTGGCCGTTCAGGATGCTGGTATGGTCCTCGCCGGTCAGCGCGATGTTGCTCTGCCCGTACGCGTAGACCATCGGCGAGAAATTGTAGCAATCGTTGCCTTGCCATCTTGACTGCACGAGGTTGCCGTTCGCACCGGCGGCGACCGGACCGTATTTGGCGTAATCGGCGGGATTGGGGCTGAACCAGATCTGCGCCCCGCTCGCGAGGTGAAAATTGACGTTGCTGAGCAGCGTGACGGGTCCGGCACAGTACCAATTGCCGGCGGGCACATAGACCTGCCCGCCGCCCTGCGCATGGCACGCCGCGATCGCCGCCGCGAACGCACCGTAATTGTCGAACGATCCGGGTGCCGGGCTGAGGCCCGGCCCGAGCTTCGTCGGCGTGATGTAGAGCTGGGTGGCCGCGAGATCGCATGTGCGGGCACCGAACGCCGTGACGTCGAAACGACGCCCGGCCACCAGCGCGGCAATGGGCGCAAGCAGGCGCTCGTTCATAAGAGCGCGAATTCCGTCCGCCAGCAGCCACGGACTTCCGGCCGGTGCAGCCTCCGCCAGCACGCGCTTCATCGGTGATGCAAGCGCCGCCCCGGCAACGCCGGCCAGCAGGGTGCGCCGGCGAAGACGACCCCCATCACTCATTGACATGCCCGTTCCTCCCTACTGAAAGGTAAACGGCCGTCGCGAGTCGGAGAGATGCGGTCGCTCGAAAGTGACGACCCCCTCTGCCGGCAACCTGACGGTCGCGTTTTCCTTTTGGCTACAACCGATCTGTCGTAAAGACCCGGGCAGGAACCAGCGTGCTAGGCTCTGGGACCGGCGAAAGGGGAAGGCGCTCAATGGTCCGGCGGATGCGGCCCGCGCTCGTGCTCCTCGCCGCCGCCGTCGTCGCGATCGGGGCGGCCCTGACATTCGTGGCCGGGCGGTTCTCGCCGGAACGCTACAAGCCCGCGATCGAAGCGGCGGTGAAGCACGCAACCGGCCGCGACCTCGTGGTGCGCGGCCCCGCGACACTCAGCTTCGGCTGGTCGCCGGTGCTCGTGCTCCAGGACCTCACGCTCGCCAACGCCGAGGGGGGGTCGCGGCGGGAAATGGCGACGGTCGGCCGGGCCGACGCGGAGCTTTCGCTGCTGCCGCTGATCTTCGGCCGCCTGGTCGTGAACCGGCTGACCCTGGTCCACCCCGACATCCTGCTTGAACGAAGCGCCCACGGCGAGCCGAACTGGCATCTCAGCCCGTTCGTTCCGGGCCAGCCACTGCCGGACGCGGCGGAGCTTCCCGAGTCTGGACCGAGGCCGGATATCGGCATCGCCGCGCTCCGGATCATGGATG
>JAFAXA010000057.1 GCA_019241425.1 Acetobacteraceae bacterium
CGGATGCGGCTCGGACACGGGCGGCCGGACCGCCGCTTCGCGAGCGACCGGTACGACGATCGTCTGGACAGGGTTGTACATATCGATCCCAAGCTCCTGGAACCGTATCTTTAACCGCCGGTTGAACTCCCGCTGCACCGGGTAACGGCCGGCGTCGGTACAAACGATCTGCCCCAAGATGGTCGCCGCGGCGCCGTCTACCTTGTCCACGCCCCAAAGCTGTAAGCCGCTCAGCATCTTCGAGGCGAATTCGGGGTCCTTGCCCATCGCCGCGGCGATCTCCTTCAGAACCGTGCTGACGTGGTCGGTGTCCTCGTGATAGGGAACGGTCACGCTGACCGAGGCGTTGCCCAGCCCGCGATTGGTGTTGGTGACGCTGGTCACGGAGCTGAACGGGATGATGTGCACCGACCCGTCGGTGGCGCGCAGGCGGATGGTGCGCACCGACAGGTTCTCGACGGTTCCGGTCAGCCCCGAGACCGTGACCATGTCGCCGACCTGCATGGCGTTTTCCAGCAGCAGAAATATGCCGGTGATGAGGTCTTGCACCAGCTTTTGCGAGCCGAAGCCGATCGCCACGCCGACGATGCCGGCGCCGGCCAGCAACGGCGCGATGTTGAGGCCGATTTCGCTCAACACCATCAGCCCGACGATGATCGCGACGGTGATGAAGAGCATCGTCCGCAACAGCGGCAGCAGCGTCCTGAGCCGGGCCGAGCGGGCCGTCTGCGCCTCGCGGGCGAGTTTCGCGAGGTGTCGCTGGATCGCCGCGTTCGTGCCCTCCCATACGGCCAACGCGAGCGCGACCGTCAGCCCCGTCATGCCGACCGATGAAAGCAGTTGCCGTCCGAGCAAGCTCGCGCCCAACCAGGTCAGCGCCGGAAGTCCCCAGAGCTGAAACAGCACAAGGATCGCCAGCACCGCGACCGCTATGTTGAGTGCGAGGGTGAGACCGCGATGATAGAGCTTCGCCCGCTGCTCGATGCCCGGGTATCGCTCGGCAATGCTCGGGCGAACATGCATGGCGCGATCAAGACTTCCCTGCCCGAGGATCAGCAACAGGCGGGACGTGATCCCGACCGCGATCGTCGCCACGAACACGCGAAAGACCTGCTCGAAGCCGTTGCGGAGTTCGACCGCCCAGACGACCCACAGCAAGCCCAGATAAAACACCGCGAGCAGGTGCCATATTCGCGCGGTTTGCCGCCGGAAGCTCGCGAACCGCCCGGTCGCGTCGGGATCGCCGACCATCCAGCGTGCGACCGGCTTTCGCCGCTCGAAAATGGTGATGGCGAGCAGCACGACGACCGTGAAACCCACCGCCTTGAGCAACACCCGATGCGCGGCGTCGGTCATGCCGAGCAACAATCCGACTTCCGCTCCCGCATAGCCGAAGATCGCGACCGAAACGATGCGTTTGATCCAGCGCATCGCGTCCTGGGCAGCCGCGTCGCTCAGATGCACCAACCGAAGCTGCGGAGAACGCGGGGACAGCAGCAGGCGGGCGAGCACGAAGATCACGCGACAGGCCACGTACGCGTCCACGAAGGCGAGCATCACCAACCGCACCAGCCGCGTGCTGCCGAGGTCGGTCTCGGCGGCGAAATGGCCGGCCGCCGCAAATAGCAGGATCGGCAGCAGATCGAGCAGCAGGCGCACGACAACGATCGGCAACCGGCGCAGCAATGTCCACGCGGAGGGCCGGCGCTGGGCCGGCGGCTCGCTCTCCCCGGCCTCGGCGCGGACGAGGCCCGTTTCGGCGTCGGCCGAGATTTCTGGTTCCGGCTCGCCGGGGCGGCCGGAGAGGGCGGGCGCCATCCGGCGCAGCGCCGTCCGGGGCCGCTGGATTGCGCGCCAGGCGGCCCATTCCACGGCGAGTGCGACGGCCAGAACGATCAGGAGCCGCCACGACACCTCGGCAAGCGTGCTGCGGGCGAGCGGGTCCGTCGCCATCACCTGCACCCAGCCCCAAAGGGAGGGAATGCTCTTCGCCGTCCTGAGCGCCGCGATCGAGTCGGTTGCGAGCCGGCTCATGAAATCGGAAATCGCGACGATGACCTGCGCCCCGAGGCTGTCCGGTGCGAGCGGGAGCGGCAGCGGTTCCGGCCGCCCGGCCTCACCGGCATTCGGCGGAGCGGCCGCGGCGCCGGGCTGCGACGGTGCGGGCGTCGTGGCCGGGGTCGAAGCCGGAGCGGCCGGCTTCGGGGCGGAGGCGGCGGGCGCCGCGGCCCCGGCGGACGCGACCGGCGCCGCCGGAATGCCCTGCATGCGCGCGATTGTCTCCAGCGCGTCGATGATGGTCGCGCGCTGGGCGGGGTCTTGCAGCACCTGCAGCGCTCGCCGCGCCGCATCCGCATCCACCGGGACAGATGGAGCGGGCGCCGCCACCGGCTGCGTCGCCTGCGCCGATGCGAGGGCGGGCACGAACACGGCCAGCAGAAGCAGAAGAAGGGAGTGGACCATGGCCGGCGTACGACCATGAACGGCGGCGGACCGTCAACCTCCGGGCCCCGCACCCGCGATGAAATCCGGGACAGATGGTGCACAACGCGGCCGGCTGGTCTATGCCGGCACGGTGAAAACCTTTCTCGTGGCCTTGCTCGCCTTGTTGATGCTCGGCACGCTCGGCGTGCTGTTCGCCGGCCTGATCGGGCTGGTGCGGGGCGGCGGCGACCCGCAGCGCTCCAATGTTCTGATGCGCTGGCGCGTCATTCTGCAAGCAGGGGCGCTCATCCTGTTCGCCTTGTTGCTGAGCTTGCTGCGCTCCTAGCAGACGGAAACGCGAAAGCGGCAAACAACGGATCGGAGCCATTGCCGATGAGCGACGCCCAGCCCTCCCCTCCTGCCATCGCGACCGTCGGCGTGATCGGCGCTGGTCAAATGGGCGGCGGCATCGCACAGGTTTGCGCGCAATCGGGGCTTTCGGTGGTCCTGCTCGACGCCCGGCAGGACGCGATCGACAAGGGGCTTTCCGTGATCGGGCGCAATCTCGACCGGCAGATCGAGAAGGGGCAAGCCGCGCCCGGTACCCGGGACGAGATCCTCGGCCGCATTCGCGCAACAACCGACTACGCGGCCTTTGCCGAGGCCGATCTCGTGATCGAGGCGGCGACCGAGCGGGAGGAGATCAAGCACAGCATCTTCGCAACCCTCGTCCCGCACTTGCATCCCGCCGCCCTGCTGGCGTCCAACACCTCCTCCATTTCGATCACCCGTCTGGCCGCGGGGACGGACCGGCCGGCCAAGTTCATCGGCATGCATTTCATGAACCCGGTGCCGGTCATGAAGCTGGTCGAGATCATTCGCGGGATCGCGACCGACGACGCGACCTATGACGCCGTGCAAGGCTTGGCGGCACGCCTCGGCAAGACCACCGCCGTCGCCGAGGATTTCCCCGGCTTCGTCGTCAACCGCGTGCTGATCCCGATGATCAACGAGGCGGTGTTCGCGGTTCATGAGCAAGTCGGCACGGTGCAAGCGATCGACACCGGCATGAAGCTCGGCGCCAATCATCCGATGGGGCCGTTCGAACTCGCGGATCTGATCGGTCTGGACACGTGCCTCTCCATCATGCAGGTGCTGCACGGAGGCATGGCCGACAGCAAATACCGTCCGTGCCCTCTGCTCGTGAAATACGTCGAAGCGGGCTGGCTCGGCCGCAAGACGGGGCGCGGCTTCTACGATTACAGCGTCAAACCACCACGCCCGACGCGCTGACCGCCAACATGGTTTAGTCCCGTCCGAAACGAGGTCGCGGCACGTCAGAGCGACGGCCTGTAAGTAAATATTTAACGTCCCGAACGTTAGAAGTGGTGACGTGAACCGTCTGGGTGACTGACGATGCGTCAAATCGGGTGGCGCTCTGCCGTCCTGCTCCTCTGCTGCGCGGCCTGGCCCGCGCACGCGCGGGAGGCGGTCGGGCCGGCTTCTCTGTTGCCGATCTACCTCGTTCTCGGGGCCGTGGCGCTGATCGGCGTCGGCATGTTTTGCTACGTCTGGAGCCTGCGTAACCGGCTGGACCTTGCGATGCTCCGTCTGCCGCCGGACTGCGCCGCCTATTCCGCCCTCCTGACCGGCTATAACGACCTGCCGCTCGGGGTGCCGCGCGGCAGCGTGCGGGCGATCCTGGCCGTCATCATCGTGTTCGGCTCCATCGCGTTTCTCGCGATCTCCATGCTCGTGACCGGGGACGGCGTCGCGTACAAATTTCCGGAAGCGCTGACCGGGATTCTGGGCGCCGTTCTCGGCTTCTATTTCGGCAAGGGCAGTTCCGGCGAGGAGGGCCCGGCGGTCAGAGCGGTCGCGGCGGCTTCGGCCGACGCACGCGCGGCCATCGGCTCGGCGGCGGACGCGCGCGCGCAGGCGGAGGGGGCCCGCCGGCAGGCCGCGGACGCCCAAACATCGCTGACCGCCGTTCAGGCCCAGCATGACGAAATGGCGGCCGGCCGGCTTGAGGGTGTCCGGAGCGGATTGGCGGCGGGAGCGACGCTTGGCCGGGCGGTTGCCGCCGCGCTGCCAGGTGAATTCGGCGCCGATGTCGGGGCCGCGGCGAATGCGCTGGCTGAAACCGCGTCGGCGGTCGCCGATCTCGGTGCCGGTGATCTCGGCGGCGCCGTGCAGAAGGCAACGGCACTGGCCGCGGAGGCCGCGCCGAACATGCCGGTCGTGCAGGTGCTCGCCAAGGCCGTGCCGATGATCGGATCGGCGCTCGCCGGTGCGATGCCGCCGCTCGCCCTGATCGGCACCCTCGTTTCCATCGGCGGCCAGCTTTCCGCGGCCGCCTATGGGCGCTGGATCGCGCGCGTGATGGACGCGCCCTACACGCCCGAGCAGTTCTCGCCCGCCGTGTTCGACAGCGATGCGGCGCGCAGCCTGATCGCCCAGGTGCCGGTGTTCATGCGGGTGTTCGGCAAAAAGATCGCGGCCGACACGTCTTTCGCCCTGAAGCTCGTGCGTCTCGCTCTGTCGGAAGATGGCGAAAGCGCGGTGTTCGATGCGTGCAAGGACGATTTCGCGGGTCTCGATCAGCCGACGGTCAGCGGCGCCGTCCGCGATCTGCAGAAAGCCGCGCTCGACTCGGTTCTCGCCCATGATCTTCCCGTGGGAACGGTGAGCGCGGTCGGCGGCACCGCCGCGCTGTTCAGCGCGATCGATCGCATCCGCGCCGATCACGATGCGAGCGCCGGCCTCGATGCCGTTTACGCGACGGTGCAGGCGGTGCGCGCCGCGGGCGGCAATCCGGTGGCCGAATTTGCCGACGCCGCCAAAGCTCTCTCGGCAAGCACGGTCGCCCCGTGACCGCCCTCCGCGTATCGCTCGTCTGCCTGCTTGCGGGCTGCGCCGTTGCGAACCCCACCGTTGCGCAGCTCGACCGCATGAAACAGGACGCGGCGGCCGGAGACCGGCGGGCGGTCGTCGCCGAAGCGATCGCGTGCGATGCAGCCGATCCCGCCTGCGCGCAACTTCATCTGCTGCGTGGGGATGCCTGCTTCGCGCTCGCGCGGAACGCCGAAGGCGAGGCGCGGCGATCGCTCGACCGCTGCGCCGAAGGCGAACTCGCGCATGCGCTCGGGAGCCTGATGGCGGAACGGACGCCGCTCGGCGCGCGGCGGGATTACGCCGTCAAATACCTGGAAACTCTGCGCGATCTCATCGACACCCGCACGGCGGCGGAACCCGGCGCCGCGCCCGCCCTCGCCGCCGCGGCGACGCGCTTCGAACAGCGCTACCCCGGCGATCCCGCAGGTCCCTACTACCTCGCCGGCGCCGAGCTGAGCGCAGCGCAGGACCGTTTCTTTGCAAACGGCGACCGGCCGGCCCTCTGCGCCGCCCTCGCTTCCCTCCGCCCCGGAGGCAATGCGCCGCAAGCTGGGTTCACGGCCAACTACCGTCAGCTCGCGGCCAGCATTCACGGCATGCGGATCGCAGGAGAATGCTCATGAGCGAGTGTGTTTTCACGCGCACGCTGAAGCTCGATCTTCCGTATGCGCGCGGCGCCGACGTGCTCGCCCTGCAGCGCCGGTTGGCTGAACTCAACAGCGCCCCATCGCCCGCGGATGGCGTCTTCGGCCCGCAAACGGATCGCGCGTTCCGCGCTTGGGAGGCCCGCGTCGGCATCACGCCCGACGGCATTTGCAATGCGGCGGCCTGGAGCAAGCTCTTTCCGGCCGCCGACGCAACGCGCGACGCGCGATGGACGCGCGGGCTGCCTTTGCTGTTGCAGGACCACAGCCGCTTCCCCGGCCCGTGCCGCTGGCGGCTGTCGGCGGACGGGATCGGCATCGACGGCGCGGCGCCGAGCGGGTCCGAAGGCGCGCCCGTCACCATGCAGCGTATCTGGGACCATTTCGGCACCTCCGTCACGAGCTGGAGCACCCGGCTCGGCGTGCCGGCGGAGTTGATCCTGGCGACGATCGCGACCGAATCCGGCGGCGATCCGAACGCGATCCGGTTCGAGCCGCGCTATCGCTCGGACGAAACGACGCCCGACCAGGTCTCGCCGGGTCTCATGCAAACGCTGATCTCCACGGCGCGCGAAACGCTCGGCAACCCGGGCGTTGACCGCTCATGGCTGCTGTGTCCGGATAACGCCATCCAGGCTGGCACCGCCTGCATCCTGCAGGCCTCCGGTGCGACCGGCTTCGATCCGCCGGTCGTTGCCTGTTGCTACAACGCCGGTAGCGTCATCGAAAACGACAGCGCCGCCAATCGCTGGCGGATGCGACAATATCCGATCGGCACCGGACAGCACGCGGACCGCTTCGTGATGTGGTTCAACGACGCGATGCGGGTGCTCGCGCCCTTGCCGTCGCCGCCGCCGGTGTCCTTCACGGTCCGGCTGCGTCCGGGCGCCTCATCCTAGTCTAACAGCGCGCGCCAGGGCGGCTGCCGGGATAACAGCAAAATGCGGGGGATAATGCTCCGGTCAAATCCGATCTGAAGAAAGCGGAGGTCGAGATCGTCCGGCGGCCGCCCTGGCTCGCTGACGTCCTACCGCTCGGGCTGCCGTCCGTCTGTGACCTGGAACACAGTTCAGTTTTTAGCCGGAAATCATTAGAGGGTTGATGCCGCCGGGGCGGAACCCATCCTCGCGGATCTTCACATCGAGACCGAAGGAAGCGATGTCATCGGCAACCGGATCGAGCGCCGGATCCTGGTGCCGGCCGAAATGCTTGATGTAGCAGCGGCAGACGCCACAGGTTTCGACCGCAACCGTGGCCGGTAGCTGTTCGCTCGAGTAGTAGGCGATCTGTTTGGTGGAGCCGCATGACGTGCACTTGATGCGCACGGAGTTCCACAGCGTTTGGCAGAGCGAACACGCGCAATAGCGGACGCGGCTGGCGCTCGGCCAACTCACGATCATGCTCGCGACCGGAGCGCTGCCGCAGGCGGGGCAGACGCCATCGCCCACGGCTTTGAGCCGGTTCGCCGGCAGGGCGGCGGCATGGGAGGCGAGAAACACCTGCAGCGCGGACGCAATGAACACGGTTTCCGCGAGATGCTCGGCCGGATAGGAGCCCGTGAAGATCGCCTCCGCCGTTTGCAGGCGCTCGGGCCAGGGCATGCGCCCCACCTGCGCGCACGCATGCCTCGCCGCCTCGGGCGCCGCTGCCAGTTCCACGCCGTCCAGCAGGCCGGTCAACAGCACATTGAAGCGCCCGCTCTCATCCCCCAGCAGATCGGGCGCGAGCGGCGGCACCGCGGCGCCGATGCGCGTTGCCAGCAGGTCAGGCGCGAAAGCGGGCGGATCAGGCAGTCCCGTCGCCAGTGCGTGCTGCGCGGAGGCGAGTGCGGCGAGAAACGTCAGGTAATCGCCCAGCGGATTGCCGGCGGCGAGGCTGCGCATGCGGTCGGCGCGGAACGCGAACAGCGATCTGGGGTCGGGAAGCCGAACGAAGTTCGGGTCGCTGACCTCGCCGATATCTTCCGGGTTTTCGACCCAGCGGCCTCCGCGCTCGCGCTTGCCCACTCAGTCGCCGCCGGCGCGCGGCGGCTCGGCGGTCGGCGGCTGCCCCGCCAGCGACTGGCGGAACCATTTGCGATGGTGACGGTAAGCCCAGCCCGCGGTGACGGTGCCGCGCGTCATCGCCCGCATCGTGCCCTTGACCCAGATGCCGGCATAGATGTGCACGATGATGACGGTGATCGCCAGGATCGCCGCCAGGGAATGCACAAGAACGGCGACCCGTTTCGTCTGTATCGTCGTGTAGCCGTAGAAATACCAGTCCCAGATCACCAGCCCGGTGACCAGCAGCACCGGAATGAGCAGGGTCTGCGACCAGAATACCAGCTTCTGCCCGGGATTGTACTTGCCCAGTTCCGGCAAGTTTTCGTCGCGGTTGTTGATGACGTCGACGATCCTCCTCGACCACGCGACGTCGTCGCGGTTCGGCAGGTTGGACCCCAGGAAACGTACGCAGAGCAGGGCGTAGCTGACGAACAGCACGACGCCGATCCAGGGATGGATGGCGCGCGTCGGCTGCCCGCCGCCGAACAGCGCCGACAGCCAGAACAAAGCCGGCGAGAACATCGCAAGCCCGCTCAGCGTCAGCATGATGAAGCACGCGGCCGCGATCCAGTGATTGATGCGCAGAAAGGCCGTGTAGCGCCGCAACACGGGCGCATCGGGTTCGTGCAGGCTCACAGCCGCACCTCACGCGACACCGTGCGCCGCTGCTTCGAGGCGGCGATCTCGTCCCTCGCCTCTTCTTCCTCTTCGCTCGAAACCTCGTTCGGCCCCTTGGTGACGTAGTGGATGAAGCTGCCGATCGTCGCCAGCGCGAAGGAGGCAAGGCCGAATATCTTCAGGCCACCCTTCCAGGCCTGCACGACCGGGCTGATATGCGGATCCTTCGGCAGACCGGCATAAAGCTCCGGCTGATCGGCATGGTGCAGCACGTACATCACGTGCGTGCCCCCGACGCCCTGCGGATCGTACAAGCCGGCGCCCTCGAAGCCGCGCGATTGCAGATCCTCGACGCGACCATTCGCGTGTTCGATCATCGCGCCCTTGCTGCCGAACATGATGGCGCCGGTCGGGCAAGTCTTGACGCAGGCCGGCTCCTGGCCGACCGAGACACGGTCGTTGCAAAGCGTGCATTTATACGCCTTGCGGTCGTCCTGGGCGTAGCGCGGTATGTTGAACGGGCAGCCCTTCACGCAATAACCGCAGCCGATGCAGTTCTCCTCGACGAAGTCGACGATGCCGTTTGCGTATTGCACGATGGCGCCGGGCGACGGGCAGGCCTTGAGGCAGCCCGGATCGGCGCAATGCATGCAGCCGTCCTTGCGGATCAGGAATTCGAGATCGCCCTTCGGGTTCTCGTATTCGGTGAACCGCATCAAGGTCCAGCTCTTGGCGGTCAGGTCGAGCGGGTTGTCGTAGACGCCGACATGGTGGCCGATGTCGTCGCGGAGATCGTTCCACTGCTCGCAAGCCGACTGGCATGCCTTGCAGCCGATGCAGCGCGACACGTCGATGAGCTTCGCGACCTCCATTTCCGTGCCGTTGCGGATGCCGGGCGAGACCTCGGTCGATGCGGAACGACGGACGATGTCGAGGGACTGATAATTGGCCATCGCGCGTCCTCAGACCATCGCCGGCGGCGAGGTCGGTTCGACATTGACGAGCCACGCCTTGAACTCCGGAGTTTCGATATTGGCGTCGCCGACCACGGGCGTCAGCGAGTTTGGTCCCCAGCCTTTCCGCGTCGCGCCGGTGAAGCCGAAATGGTGCGGAATGCCGACCACGTGCACCGTCTTGCCGTCGCAGATCAGCGGCTTGATCCGCTTCGTCACCACCGCCTTTGCTTTCAGTTGGCCGCGATTGCTCGACACCTGCACCCAGCTCCCGGGCGCGATCCCCTTCTCGGCCGCGAGCTGCTCCGAAATCTCGACAAAGAACTCCGGCTGCAGGATCGCATTGACGCGCGCGTGCTTGGTCCAGAAGTGGAAGTGCTCCGTCAGGCGATAGCTGGTCGCCGCATACGGGAACTTATCGGACGTGCCGAGCGCCGCCAGATCGTCCTTGAAGATGCGCGAACACGGATTGCCCTGGATGTCGGGCGCAAGCACATTGACGATCGGGCTTTCGAACGGCTCGTAATGCGCGGGGAACGGCCCGTCCCGCATCAGGTTGCGCACGAACAGTCGGGAAACGCCCTCCTGGTTCATGATGAAGGGGCCGACGCCCTGAGACGGCGGAACGGTCGGGCCGTAATCCGGCACGTCGAAGCCGATCCACTGCTTGCCGTTCCACTCGATGATCTTGCGCTTCTCGTCCCACGGCTTGCCTTGCGGGTCGCAGGAGGCGCGGTTGTAGAGCACGCGTCGGTTGGCGGGCCACGACCACGCCCAGTTGGGCGCGATGCCGCGATCGCCGGGATCGCCGCTGTCCCGCCGCGCCATCTGATTGCCGCGCTCGGTGTAGCAGCCGGAATAAACCCAGCATCCGCAGGCGGTCTTTCCGTCGTCGCGCAGTTGCGCAAAGCTGTCGAGCTGCTTGCCGGCCGGTAGCAGCACCTTCGTTGCGTCGTTCGGATCGGTGACGGCTTCGAGCGAGTAGCCGTTGATCTCCCGCGCCAGCTCGTCCGGCGTCGGTTCATCCGCCAAGGCATACGGCCAGTTCAGGTTCAGGATCGGGTCGGGGAAGGCACCGCCTTCCTGCGCGTACAGCCGCTTCAAGCGGGCGTAGAGCGCCGCCATGATGGCGATATCGGTGCGCGCCTCGAAGGGCGGCGGCTGCGCGGGCCAGTGCCATTGCAGCCAGCAGCTCGAGTTCGACAACGAACCTTCGTCCTCGGCAAAGCACGTCGTCGGCAGCTCGAACACTTCGGTCTGGATTTTGGTCGGATCGACGTCGTTGTATTCGCCGTGATTCTCCCAAAACCGCGCCGTTTCGGTTTGCAGCGGGTCCATGACCACCAGGTATTTGAGCTTGCTCAGGGCGGCGGTCATCTTCGCCCGGTTCGGGAAGGTCATCAGGGGATTGAAGCCCTGAATGACATACCCGTTCATCTTGCCCTGGTTGGCCAGCTCGAAGGCGCGCAGCACGTCGTAGGTCGGCACGTCCATTTTCGGCAGGTATTCGTAGGCGTATTCATTGTCGGCGGTCGCGGCGCGGCCGTACATCGCCTTCATGAAGCTGACGAAGAATTTCGAATAGTTCTGCCAGTAACTGGTCTGTCCGGGACGCAGCGGCTTGAACTGCCGCGTCTTCATATAGGTCGCGAGATCCGGCTCCTTGTCCGTCGGCAGATTCATGTAGCCGGGCAGCAGGTTGCTCATCAGGCCGATATCGGTCAGGCCCTGAATGTTCGAGTGGCCGCGCAGCGCGTTCAAGCCGCCGCCCAGCATGCCTATATTGCCGAGCAGTTGCTGCACGATCGTCATCGAGCGGATGTTCTGCGAGCCTTTGCTGTGATGCGTCCAGCCGAGCGCGTAGAGCGACGTCATCACCCGGTCCGGCGTGCAGGTGGAGGCGATCATCTCGCAGACGTGGAGGAACTTCTCCCGAGGCGAGCCGCAGATCCGCTCCACCATTTCCGGCGTGTAGGGATCGACGTGCTTGCGGAGCAACGTCATCACGCAGCGCGGATGCGTCATCGTCTCGTCGACAACCGCGTACCCGTCCGGCCCGATCTCGTATTCCCAGGTGGAACGGTCGTAATCCCGCTTGTCCGAATCGTAGCCGGTGAACAACCCGTCCTTGAAGTCGAAGCCGTCGCGGACCAGGAAGCCCGCATTGGTGTAGGATTTCACATACTCATGCTGGAGCTTGTCGTTCTCCAGCAGATAGCGAGTGACGCCGTTCAGGAACGCTATGTCCGTGCCCTGGCGGATCGGGCAATAGAAGTCGGCAACGGACGCCGTGCGCGTGAAACGCGGGTCGACGACGATCAGCCGGGCGCCATTCTTGACCTTCGCTTCGATCACCCATTTGAAGCCGCAAGGATGCGCTTCGGCGGAATTGCCGCCCATCACGATCACGACGTCGGCGTGCTTGATGTCCATCCAGAGATTGGTCATCGCGCCACGGCCGAAAGCTGGAGCCAGACTGGCTACCGAGGGGCCGTGTCAGACACGGGCTTGGTTATCGAAGACTAAGGCACCCGTACTCCTCACCACTTTGTAGGTGATATAGGCGGTTTCGTTGGTGGTCGCCGACGCGCCGAGGAAGCCCGTGGTGATCCAGCGATTAACCGTTTGCCCGCTCGCGTTCTTGGCGACGAAGTTCTTGTCGCGGTCGTCCTTCATCAACCGTGCGATGCGGTCGAGCGCGAAATCCCAGGTCACGCGCTGCCATTGATCCGAACCCGGCTTGCGGTACAGCGGATACTTGGTGCGCGTTTCGGAATGAACGAAATCGAGCAGCCCGGCGCCTTTCGGGCACAGCGTGCCGCGATTGACCGGGTGATCGGGATCGCCCTCGATATGCATAACGGACTGGGTCGCGTTCTTCGCGCCGTCGCCGAGGCTGTACATGATGACGCCGCAGGCGACCGAGCAATAGGGACAGGTGTTACGAACCTCGGTCGTGCGCGACAGCTTGTACGGCCGGACCTGGGCGGCGGCGGCGACCTCGAGCGCGCCGAAACCGAGCGATCCCATCGTCGATGCGACCGCCCCGGCGGCCGCAGAGCGGAGCAGGCCCCGCCGCGTGATCTGAACGGTCATTCCGACCCTTTCTTGGCGTCAAGGCGCATAAATGAGACACACGAACATCGGGTATGCGGGGGGCGGCGTCAAGGCGCGCGCGCCGCCGGATCGTTGGGGTTTTTGACGGGCGTCGCCGGGTCTTGGCCGGGCGAAAGCTTCTTGCCGGTATCGGGTACCCGACGCGATTGCGCCTCGGCACTCTTGTTCGGCTTTTTCTCGCCGGGCGTCTCGCCCGACGGCGCGTCCGTCCGCGGGATCGGCGCCTGCACCCACCCATCGGCGGAGGGGCGATCCTTGTCGCCCATCGCGTCCACGCCCTTGACGCCGCCCGGCTGCGCCATTGCCGAGAACGGCAGCAGGACGAGGCCCGCCGCCGCAAGCAGACCGATGCGCCGTGTCATGAGTTCTCTCCTCCAGGCCGTTACGGTCGGAACGGCGGCGGCACGAGCGGGTTCCGCCCTCACTCGTCCCGGCGCGGCCGGCCGAGCAGGGCGGCGACCGCGCCCTCGACGGTCAGTTCGCTCGCGAGCAACTGCGCCACCGCCCGGCAGATCGGCAAGTCCGTCCCCGCTGCGCGGGCGAGCAGGGCGGGCGCGGTGGCGACGCCCTCCGCGACCGTTGTCCGCCCGGCCAGGATCTCCGCCAGCCTCTCGCCGCGACCGAGCGCCGCGCCGAGGCTGAAATTGCGGCTGCGCTCGCCCGTGCATGTGAGCAGCAGGTCGCCCAGGCACGACAAGCCCATCACGGTTTCGGCGCGGGCGCCGAGCGCCTGCGCCAGCCGCGCCAGTTCGGCGAGCCCGCGGGTGACAAGCGCCGCGCGCGCATTCTCGCCGAGTTGTGCGCCGGAGACGACCCCGGCCGCGATCGCGATCACGTTCTTCGCGGCGCCGCCGATCTGGGCGCCGAGCGGGTCGGCGCTGCCGTAGAGGCGGAAGGATGGGGTGGACAAGGCGGCGGAGACCTGCTCGCGCAACGTCGCGTCGCTCGCAGCGACAACGGCCGCCGCCGGCAGGCCGCGCGCGATTTCGTGCGCGAAGTTCGGGCCGGACAGAACGGCGGCAGCGGCGCGCGGCTGGCATTCCGCGACCACTTCCAGCGGGAAACGCAGCGTCCCCGCTTCCATTCCCTTGCAACAGGCGACCAGCGTTCCGGCGGCGGGCGGCAGCCGCGTCAGCACCGTGCGTATGAACTGCACGGGAACGGCGAGCAGCACGATGTCCGCGCGCGCCGGCAGAACGTCCAACACGGCGACGGGGTCCGGAAGCCTGCATCCGGGCAGCCGCAAGCCTTCGCGGCGGCTCCGCAGCTCGGCCGCGCGCACCGGATCACGCGCCCAGAGTTCCACCCGCCGCCCCGCCCGCGCGGCCTGGATCGCAAGCGCGATGCCCCAAGCGCCCGCCCCGAGAATCGCAACCTCACTCACCGCAAAGCCGCACCACGGTCGCGTCCTCCGCGCCGAGCCGTTCCCGCAACGCCCCGAGCATCGCCGGCGCTTCGTCTTCGAAGCGGTACGGCGGATTGACAATGAGAAGGCCGCATCCGTTCAGCCGGGCCGGATCGACCGGCTCACGGATGTGGAGTTCCGCCGCGACCACGTCCCGCATGCCGCTTTCCCGCAGGCCGGCATGGAAGGCGCGCACGGGGGCGCGATGCTTAATCGGATACCAGGCCGCGAACACGCCGGATGCGAAGCGCTGGAGGCCGCTCCGCAACCCGGTCAGCAGCGACGCGAATTCGTCCGTCCGCTCGTAGGGCGGGTCGATCATCACGAGACCGCGGCGCTCCTTCGGCGGCAACAGGGCGCCGATCGCCTCCCAGCCGTCCCGCTCGTGCACCGATACCTGGCGGTCACGGGCGAAAAGCCTACGCAGCGCCCGCGCCTCGTCCGGTTGCCATTCGCAGGCGGCGAGCCGGTCAGCCGGGCGCAGCCGCGACCGGATGAGGGCGGGCGAACCCGGATACAAGCCGAGCGCCTTGACCTGGCCGACATAGGCGGCGAGCGGCGCCGGCGGGTCGTCGAGCAGGCGGCCGATGCCCGCGCGCCACTCGCCCGTGCGCTCGGCCGGTGGCGCCGCGAGATCGTAGCGGCCCGCGCCCGCATGGGTATCGAGCACGAAGAACGGCGCGGGCTTCCGACGGAGCGCATCCAGCAGCCATAGCAGCAGCGTGTGCTTGAAGCAGTCCGCGAAATTTCCGGCGTGAAAAGCGTGGCGGTAGTTCACGGGCTCAGCGCCGGCACGGCAAGCCCGCCCGGCTGTCTAGCCCGCGCCCTCGAAGCCGAGGCCGAATTGCTCCGTGTAGGCCCTGAAGCGCGCGCGGATCGTGCCCGTGTCGATCCCATAGTCTTCCGCCCGGTAGAGGTTGCGGCCGTAACCGCCGCGCGGACGGCCGTCGTTGAACGCCTCGACCCGCGCCCGCAAGGAAGGCTCGAAGGAACGGCCCATGAAGGCATATAGCCGCGCCATGACGCCGGCCGGGTCGCCGACGATCTCCGCATAGGTGAGATTGAGGAGATTGGCGGCGGGCAAGCGGTGTTGCGCGGCGATCATGCATTCGGTCCCGACCAGCCAATCGCCCGTGACCTGCCGCCCGATCGCCATCCGGTCCAGCCTCGTCGTGAAAGGCGCGCGCAGAACCTCGGTCAGTTTGGCGACGGAGGGCATGACCTTCGCCGGATCCCGGTGCACGAGAACGATGAGCGCATCCGGATACACGCGCCGCAACGCGCCAAGGGCAAACACGTGATCGGGGCATTTCAGCACAAAGGTTCGGTCGGCGTCGTTCGTCTCGCGGAAGGCGCCCGCGAGATGTTGCAGGAAACGGCGATGAAACCGGTATGGGATCTCGTGCCCGGCGAGGTCCAGCCAACGGCGGTAGCTCCGCACCGCGTGGGTCGTGTCGAAGCGCAGGCTTCGGAACACGTACGACATGATATCGGTGCATTCCTGGGGAAGATCGGCGGCCAGGGGATGCAGATCCGGGAGTTCGGGCGCCAGCGCGAGAAAATCGGCGAATTGCCGCTGTACCTTCTGGCGGCGCCGATCCGGGGCGCCGCGCGGCGGAAACGGATAGATCGTTTGCCAGCAGCGTGGCACCACGTTGCGCGGATCGAGCGTCATCAAATTGTGCAGAAACGTGGTGCCGCTTCTCGGAATGCCGGTGATGAATAGCGGCCTTCGGATGGCACGCTCGCGGATGTCCGGACGGGACTGCTCCTCTTCCTTCATGCGGCGCAGCGTGCGGAAGAACCGCAGGGCTTCGACGCGGAAGCTCAGATGGCCGAAGGCGCTGAGCGACGCCTCGTTCTGTAGCGAGGCGGCCAGGGCCGCGAGCGCTTCCGTAATGTTCCACTCGGTAAGGATGTCCGGGCCGCAGATTTGCTCCGCGAGCCGGAGCAGGCTTTCTTCCGCGGTCTGCCGGCGCACGTAGCGGGTGCCGCTCAGCGTACGGTTGGCGACGCCCGACGCCACACGGATCATCTGCCCACGTATCATCAAGGATCGCTCGCTCAGCCTTTTGCCTGCGCCGCGCTTCCAGCAACGCGCCCAATGAATTCTCTTTTAAACGATGTAAGACGAAGGTGGGATCGCAATCGTCGCGGGCTCGGGGCGCATATCCGGCGCGTCGAGGGGCCAGCGCGGCCGAGGGGCGAAGTCGAGCGGGTCGGCAAGCCCGAGGCGAAGGCGCTCGATCGCCGCCCAGGCGACCATCACGGCATTGTCCGTGCAGAGGCGCACCGGCGGCGCGACCAGCGTAAAGCCCTCGCCGGCTGCCGCGCTCTCGAGTGCCGCGCGTATCCGGGCATTGGCGGCGACTCCGCCCGCGACAACCAACAGCCGTCCGTCCGGATGGGCGGCGCCGAACCGCGCCAATGCGTGCCGGGCGCGATCGGCGAGCACATCGGCAACCGCCGCCTGGAACGAGGCGGCGATATCGGCGGCCGTGTCGCGCGGCAGCGCACCCTGCGGCTGGCGGTTGACGGTTTGCGCCACGGCGGTTTTCAGGCCGGAGAAGCTGAAATCGCAGCCGGGTCGCCCGAGCATCGGCCGCGGAAAGGGGAAGCGTGCGTCGTCGCCGTGGGCGGCCAGGCGCTCCAGGGCCGGGCCGCCCGGCCAGGACAGGCCGAGCAATTTCGCGACCTTGTCGAACGCCTCGCCCACGGCGTCGTCCAGCGTGCCGCCGAGCCGAACGTAACGGCCGACCCCCTCGACCGCCACGCACTGGCAGTGACCGCCGGACAGCAGCAGCAGCAGATAGGGGAACGGCGCGCCCCCCGGCGCCAGCCCCGGCAGCCGCACCGTCAACGCATGGGCCTCCAGGTGATTGATGGCGACGTACGGGATGCCGGCGCCGATCGCGATGCCGCGCGCCAGACCGCTGCCGACCAGGAGGCCGCCGATCAGTCCCGGCCCGCCGCTGGCGGCGACCGCGCCGAGACCGGAGAGCGCGAGTCCCGCCTCCTCCATGACGTGGCGAACGATGCGGGGCAGATGGGCGAGATGGGCACGCGCGGCGATCTCCGGCACCACGCCGCCATGCGGCGCGTGCTCCCGCTCCTGGCTGAGCACGTGTTCGGCGAGCACACGGCCGTCGGGCGCGAGCACCGCGGCCGCCGTTTCGTCACATGAGGTCTCGATTCCGAGCACCGGTCCCGGCACCATCCGCCTTGCCTTTCCATCGCGGCCACGGGGTAATAGGACACTGCGATGAGCGACGCCCATCCCTTGCTGCACCGGCAGCCGCAGCACGGCACGCGGTCCGGCGTGCGCGCGCTGCCGTTGCGGGTGGGCACGCGCGGCTCGCCCCTGGCCCTCGTGCAAACGCGCGCCTTTCTCGACCGCTTGCGGCATTTCTGCCCGGTGTTGCGGACGATGAACGTGTTCGAGGAACACGTCATCCGCACCACGGGCGATGCCGTGCAGGACCGCAGGCTGGCGGAGATCGGCGGCAAGGGGCTGTTCGCGAAGGAAATCCACGAAGCGATGCTCGCCCGGCGGATCGACTTCGCCGTGCACAGCCTGAAGGATCTCGAAACCGCCCTCCCCCCGGGCATCGTGCTCGCCTGCACGCTGAAGCGGGAAGATGCGCGCGACGTGCTGATCCTCGGCCCCGGTTGCGGCGATCCCGATCCCGACGATCCTTGGGCGGCGCTGCCGGGAGGCGCGGCGGTCGGCTCGTCATCGCTCCGGCGGCAAGCCCAGATTCTCTACAGCCGGCCGGACGTGCGGGTGAGCCTGCTCCGAGGAAACGTGCAGACACGGCTGGACAGGGTCGCGGCCGGCCAGGTTCATGCGTCGCTGCTGGCGCTCGCCGGGTTGCGCCGGCTGGGGCTCGAGAGCAGGGCGTCGATCGTGCTCAATCCGGAGTTGATGGTGCCGGCGGCGGGACAGGGTATCGTCGGGGTCACGGTTCGCGAAACCGACACCGAGTTGCGCGAGTTGCTCGGGGGCATCGAAGATCCGGAGGCGCGGGCCATATCCACCGCGGAACGATCCATGCTGGCGACGCTGGACGGCTCGTGCACGACGCCGATCGGCGGATTCGCGCGCCTGCTGCCGACCGGCGAATTGCATCTCACCGGGCTGGTGGCCCGGGCCGACGGCTCCTTCCTGCTCAAACGCAGTCTCGACGGCGCCGCGCGCGACGCGGCCGCGATCGGCGGCGAGTTGGGCGCGAGCCTGCGCGCCGATAGTCCAGACGACATCTTCGCCTGAGGTTGCCCGATGCCCCAATGCGTCCTGATCACGCGCCCGGAACCGATGGCATCGGAGACCGCCGCGCGCGCCGCTTCACTCGGCTTCCGGCCGGTGATTGCGCCGATGCTGGAGATCCGGCCGGTGCCGGTGAACCTGCCCCCCCCGCAAACCATCCAGGCGGTGCTCGTGACGAGCGCGGTCGCGATCGACGTCATTCCCCCCGCCTATCACGTGAAGCCGCTGCTCGCGGTCGGCGATGCCACGGCCGACGCGGCGCGGCGGGCGGGATTTCAAACCGTTCACAGCGCGAGCGCCGACGCGCAAGCGCTGGCCGCCGTCGCCACCAAGCTGTTCTCCCCGGATCGCGGGCCGTTGCTGCTGGCGGCGCGCGAGGGTTTGGGCGAGCCCTTGGAACTCGATCTGAACGATCGCGGTTTTCGGGTGCTTCGCCACGCCGTCTACGCCATCGCCGTTCCGCCAGCGTTGCCGGGGGCCGCGGCGGCCGCTCTGCAGGGTGACGATCTCGATCGCGCCATGTTCTTTTCCGCTGATACGGCCCGCGCCTTCGTGCGGCTGGTGGAGGCCGCGAAGTTGTCGCAACGGGTGGCGGGCATCGATGCCGTGGCTATCGGAATCCCTACGGCCGTGGCATTAGAGCGGCTCCCATGGCGCAGCATCCGAACCGCTGCGCACCCCACCCAGGATGAGATGCTCGCGCTGCTGAAATGACAGACACACGGGCGTTGCCCCCTCCCGAATCCGAGCCGGAACCGCCGCCGCCCGCGCCGCGCGCCAGGCGCGAATGGATGCCCTTGGCGTACCTCGTCGGGTTCCTGGTTCTGGCAAGCGCGCTTGTCTACCTTTGGCGCAACCCGGCGCTGCCGCCACCGCAAGCGGCGGTCGATCCGGCCGTGGTCGACCAGTTGCGGCAGGAGGTGGCCGGCCTCGATCAGCGGATCGCCCGCCTGGAGCAGCGGCCCGCGCCGGCGACGACCGATTTGCAGCCTTTGGAGAAGCGGCTGACGGCGCTCGAACAACGGCCGCAGCCCGAAGCCCCGCCGCCGGTCGATCTGAAGCCGATCGAAGACCGCATCAAGCCGCTGGAAGATCAGATCAAGCCGCTGCAGGAGCAGATCAAGCCGCTGCAGGACCGGCTCGCCGCCGATGAGGCGAAGCTCACCCCGGACGCCGCGACCCATGGCGACCTGACGACGCTGTCCGCCCGCGTCGACGCCATAGCGACGCGGCAGGACCAGTTGGCGGCGCGCCAGCAAGGGCTGGAAACCGGCTTCGGCAACCGGATGGACCGGTTCGACGAGCAGCTCGGCTCCGTACAAAGCCAAGCCCAGCCGCTGCTGAAACTGCCCGATCAGCTACACGCGATGGATGACCGGCTGAGCACGGTGCAGAGCCAGGCGCAGCCGCTGCTGAAGCTGCCCGA
>JAFAXA010000094.1 GCA_019241425.1 Acetobacteraceae bacterium
CCGAAGGCGTCGCGATCTCGCCCGATGGGCAGTGGATCGCGACGCAGGCGATGGACGGCTCCGGCCTGACCGAATCGAATCCCGGCCGGCACAAGCGCGGCAAGATCGTGCTGTTCAGGATCGCCAACGGCACCGCCTCGTTCGTGAACGAAGTGCCGGGCGGCGAAGCCGCGCAGGGCATCGTGTTCGGCAAGGACAACAAGACGGTGATCGTGCAATTCGACGTCGAGAAGCAGCTCGCGATCTACCAGATCCGCGACGGCGCGCTCGCCGACACGGGCCAGCGCATCGACCTGCAAGCGGGGCCGGTTTCCATACGCGCGATGCCGAGATAGCGAAACCGCGCCTAAGCCGCCGGTTGAGGAGAGTACGAAACAGCCGCCCGATGGATCACCGGGCGGCTCCCCGTGCCGGGCGAGGCGGCGCTCGGCGCGGAACGCCTGGCGCGTGCGGCCCCTTATGCCCCGCCAGCGATCTTGCCGCCCAACTCGTCCTCGACATGCGCGCGGATGATGTCATCGAACGACGCATCGGCTTGGAAACCGAGGGCGCGCGCCTGCCCAGCCTCGAACCTGCCGGGCCAGCCTGACACGATCCGCGCGATGGTCGGATCGGGCTCCCGGCGGATGAGCTTCACCGCACCCTCGCCGCCGACCCGGCGCAACGCTGCGATCTGCTCGCCGACCGTCGCCGAGAGGCCCGGCATGGAGACGCTTCGCCGTGCTCCGAGCGGTGCCAGATCGATCGTCGCTGCATGGAGGAGGAAGCCGACCGCCGAGCGGGGGCTCGCATGCCAATGACGCACGCTTTCATCGACCGGCAACACCGCTTCTTGTCCCGCCAGCGGTTCACGCAGGATGTTGGAAAAGAACCCGGATGCCGCCTTGTTCGGCAGCCCCGGCCGGATGCAGATGGTCGGCAGGCGGATGCCGATGCCATCGAAAATGCCGCGACGCGAATAGTCGGCCAGCAGCAATTCGCCCATCGCCTTCTGGGTGCCGTAGCTGGTGAGCGGCGTGAGAAAGAATTCGTCCGGGATGATGTCCGGAAACGGCGCGCCGAACACGGCAAGTGACGAGGTGAAGACGACACGCGGCGCGTACTGCCCGGCCTGCCCCAAAGCGTGGATCGCCTCGAACAGCAGCCGCGTGCCATCCAGATTGACCCGGTAGCCGAGTTCGAAATTCGCCTCGGCCTCGCCGGAAACGATCGCCGCGAGATGGAAGATCACATCCGGCCGCCCCTCGATGCTCTGCGCCGCCACGCCGGGCGCGGACAGATCGGCGGCGCGGGTCTTCACCTCCCCGCTGAAGCCCGCGGGCTTGGCCGGTTCAACCACGTCGATCAAGGTCAGGGCCGTGACCGGTTCACCCCGAAGCGTGCCGTCAGCGACCAGCCGGGCGGTGAGCTTGCGACCGATCATGCCGCCTGCGCCAAGAATGAGAATGTGCATGGTGCGTCCTCCCGGCCCCCTGCCTATTCGGTTTGGCGCCTCACGTCGAGTTCGCCCCGGCACTGTTCCGAACCACAGCCTTGAGTCGCATCACCCTGGTAGAAATGGTCCGTCGGCGTGCGAGCGTCGCGAACCGCCGCCGTCCCCGCGTTGCCCCGACGCGTCCGGCATGGTCTATGCCGGCAGCACGGCCAGCCTTCCGGGAGCCAGCATTGTGACGGATCTCTACGCGGTGATCGGTAATCCGATCGGCCATACCAAGTCGCCGCTGATCCATCTGACCTTCGCGCGCGAAACGGGGCAGCACATCGAGTATATCGCGATCGAGGCTCCGATCGGCGGCTTCAACGCGCGCGTGGACGAATTGCGGCTTCGGGGTGGCCTTGGGCTCAACATCACCGCGCCCTTCAAGCTCGACGCGTTCGCCTATGCGACGGAGCTGAGCGAGGACGCCAAGCTCGCCGGCGCGGTGAACTGCCTCGGTTTCGAGGGCGACCGCGTCACCGGTCAGAACTATGACGGCGTGGGGCTGGTGAACGATATCGTCTGCAACCTCCGCTGCCCGATCGAAGGCAAGCGCGTGCTCATGCTCGGCGCGGGCGGTGCCGTGCGCGGCGCGCTGCTGCCGTTTTTGGCCGAGCGGCCGGAACAGCTCGTGCTGGTGAACCGGACCGTCGACAAGGCCCGTTCGCTCGCCGGTGAGATTGCCGCGCACGGCGCCGTTCAAGCCGCTGGATACGACGCGCTGCAACAGCTCGGGCCGTTCGATCTGGTGTTGAATGCAACCTCCGCCAGCGTTCATGGCGAGGGGCTGCCGATTCCGGCCGCGAGCTTCGCATCCGGCTGCCTCGCCTACGACCTGGCCTATGGTAAGGGTCTGACGCCGTTTCTGCGGCTCGCGCGCGAGGCCGGTGTCCGTCAGGTCGCCGACGGCGTCGGCATGCTGGTGGAACAGGCGGCGGAGGCGTTTGCGTGGTGGCGCGGCGTTCGGCCGGACACCAGGGCCGTGATCGAGAGGCTGACCGTCCCGCTCACTTGAATACGGCAAAACCAAGGGGAAACATCCATGAGCCGGCTCATTTTCGTACTCAACGGCCCCAATCTGAACCTGCTCGGCAAGCGCCAGCCGAATATCTACGGCCACGAGACGCTCGCCGACGTCGAGCAGACCGTCATTTCACTGGCAAAGGAATTGCGCCTGGAGATCCGCTTTCACCAAAGCAACCGGGAATACGAGATCGTCGACTGGATCCACGAGGCGCGGGAGACCGCCGGCGGCATCATCATCAACCCGGCCGCCTTCACCCACTATTCGGTCGCCATTCTGGACGCTTTGAACGCCTTCGATCATCCGGTGATCGAGGTGCATATTTCGAACGTGCACAAGCGGGAGGAATTTCGCCACCGCTCGTTCGTTTCCCTGCGGGCGGACGGCGTCATAGCCGGGCTCGGCACCCAGGGCTACACGCTCGCTTTGCGGCGCCTCGCCCAATTGATCGACGAAAAATCCCAGGCACAGACCTGACAGGCCGAACCGACGGGGCCAGAGTGGCGGCACAACCGGGAGGAACCACGATGGCGGATCGCGAACCGCACGGCACGCATCAATCCAAGAAGGCCGCCGCCAGCGGCTGGATCGGCTCGGCGCTCGAATACTATGATTTCTTTATATACGCCACGGCCGCGTCGCTGATCTTCCCGCAGATCTTCTTCCCGGCCGGCGATCCGACGATCGCGATCGTCGCCTCGCTCGCGACCTACGGCGTCGGCTACGTCGCGCGGCCGATCGGCGCTTTCGTGCTCGGGCATTGGGGCGACACCCACGGCCGCAAGACCGTGCTGATCGTGTGCATGTTCCTGATGGGCTTTTCGACTATGGCGGTCGGCATCCTGCCCACCTACCAGCAGGTCGGCCTGCTGGCGCCGGTGTTGCTGGTCGCCCTGCGGCTCATCCAGGGGTTCGCCGTGGCGGGCGAGATCTCCGGCGCCAGTTCCATGATCCTGGAACACGCGCCGTTCGGCCGTCGCGCCTTCTTCGCGAGCTTCACCCTTCAGGGTGTGCAGGCGGGGCAGATCTTCGCCGCCGCCGTTTTCCTGCCGCTTGCGGCGTTCATGCCGCATGACGCATTCCTGTCCTGGGGCTGGCGGATTCCGTTTCTGTTGAGCGTATTGGTCATCATCGCGGGCTACATCATCCGCCGCGAAGTCGAGGAAACGCCCGCCTTCGCCGAGGAAGGGCAGCACGGCGAAGTGCCGCGCTCGCCGATCATCCAGGCCTTCCAGCTCAGCCTGGGGGACATGATACGGGTTGCGTGCATGGCGCTGATGAACGTCATTCCGGTGGTCGCGACGATTTTCGGCGCCGCCTACGCGGTGCAGCCCGCGTACCATGTCGGCTTCTCCGAGTCGGTCTATCTGTGGATTCCGGTCGCCGGCAACATCATCGCGGTGTTCGTCATTCCTTATGTCGGCAATCTGGCCGACCGGATCGGCCGCAAACCCCCGGTGATCGTCGGCGCGGTCGGCTCCGGACTTCTCTCCTTCGCGTATCTGTATGCGATCAGCATCCACAATGTCTGGCTCGCCATCCTTTTCTCGCTGCTGATGTGGGGCGTGATCTATCAGGGATACAACGCCGTCTTTCCGAGCTTCTTTCCCGAACTGTTCCAAACCCGCACGCGGGTCTCGGCCATGGCCATCGCCCAGAATACGGGCACTACGATCACCGCTCTGCTGCCCGCTTTGTTCGCGGCCGTGGCGCCGCCAGGCTCGGAGAACATCCCGCTCAAGATCGGTGCGCTCGCCTTCGGCATCACCATCATCGCGGCGATCGCCGCCGCCACCGCGCGCGAAACCTACCGGGTGCACTTGAATGATCTCGGGCACCCCGACGCCCTGCCGGTCGGCAAGCCGGAATACGAGCAGATGCGGGCGCGAAGCCTCGCCGACGCCAGGTAGTTTCGGTCCCGACACCGCCCTGAGGGCGGGGGCACCTCAACCGATCGCCGCGACCTTGCGGCGCGTCGGTCCCGCATGGTTGCCTCCCGCCCGAAGGGGACCGACATTCCGCCGTGCACTCATTGAGGGTCCGACTGTTCTGGCTGTGGGGATTGTCCCTGGCCGCCTGCGTCGCGGTCGGCGCCCTCCTCGTGCAACTTTCGCGGCAATCGACGGAGGCGCAGGTCGGCCGGGCCGAGGCCATTCTCTCCGGCGCCTGCAATCAGATCCGCGACCGCTACAGCTTCTATGCGTCCGGATGGGCGGCATCGGACAAGTCTCCCATCGACGATCGCCTGCGCGCCGACCTCACCGCCGCCGTCACGGTCGCGCTCAGCCACGAGGACCGGGTTGAGGGCGGCATCTGGCAGACCGCCTCCGGCTCCGCCGCCTATGCCTTCCCCACCTACGAGGGCACCGGCCCGAAGACCGATCTGCCGGCGGCCGAGCGGGATCAGATCGAGGCCGTCAACCAGCAGGCGGCGGCCGAGGAGGGCGGCGCCGACCGGCGCGCCGTCTCACGCAGCCAGACCTTGCTGCTCCACGCCTGCGCCTTGCCGGGTCCGGTGCCCGGGCTGACCGGCTGGACCATGACACGAGTAGAAGCGGTACGCGGCTTCGGGCCGCTGCAACTCGGCCTCGGCTTGCTGTTCGGGCTGATGGCGCTGATGTCGGCCTGGCTCGGGCGCACGCTGCTGGTGTGGGGACGGCACGTGCGCTCCATCGAGACGGCGCTGGCCGCGGCGGGACCGGATGGCATGCCCACCGTGCGGCGCACGGGCGAGCGGGAACTGGACCGGATCATCGGCGCCTTGAATGAGGCCGGGCTGCGGCTCGCCGACGCGCGGCGGGAGGCCGACGCGGCGGCGGTTCGGGCGGCGAACGCCGAGCGCCTCGCGGGTTTGGGCCGGGTCGCGGCCGGGGTCGCGCATGAGATCCGCAACCCGATCGCGGCGGCCCGCTTGCAGGGCGAGAACGCGCTGGCCGGCGACGACGCGCGGCGGCGTGAGGCGATCCCCGACATGCTCGCCCAGATCGACCGGCTCGACGCGCTGGTCAGCGAATTGCTGGCGATGACGCAGCGCGCGGAACCGCGGCCGGTGCGCGTCGATTTGCCCTCGTTCCTGTCGCGGCAGATCGCGCCGCACCGGGAGGCGGCAACGGCCAAGGGCCTGACGCTCTCGACCCGGACGCGCGACGGCTCGGCGATGCTTGATCCGGCGATGATCGGGCGGGTGCTCGACAACCTCCTGATCAACGCGCTCCGGCACGCAAACGCAGGCGGGACGGTGACGCTGGCGGCGGAGCAAACCCCGGCGCTGCTGACCCTGACGGTGGCGGACACCGGCCCCGGCGTTCCCGCCGATATCGCCGGCCGCGTGTTCGAGCCCTTCGTCACGGGACGGGCGGACGGAACCGGCCTCGGCCTCGCGATCGCCCGCGAACTGACCGATGCGCATGGCGGACGGCTGGTGCTGCGCGAGGAGGGGGATGCGAGCGGGCAGCGCGGCACGGTGTTCGCCCTCGAACTGCCGCAGGATGCGCCGTGGCCACCATCCTGATCGTCGACGACGACGCGGCCCTGCGGCGCGCCATTGCGACCGCGCTCGGCGATCTCGGCCACCGCGCGGCGGAAGCGGCGGATGGCGAGGCGGCGCTCGACTGGCTCGCCCGGAACGAGGCGCAAGCGGTGCTGCTCGACCTGCGCATGCCCGGACCCGGCGGCCTCGACGTGCTCCGCCGCATCCGCGAACGGCCGGGCGCGCCGCCGGTCGCGATCCTGACGGCGGTGCCGACCAGCGACAACACGATCGAGGCCATGCGGCTCGGCGCCGCCGACCACCTCGCGAAACCGATCGGGCGCGAAGGGCTGCGCGCGTTGCTGGGGCGCATTCTTCCGCCCGGCGAGGAGATGGAGGCGGCGCGCCCGCCCGCTCTCTCCGACAGCGCCCTGATCGGCTCGAGCGCGGCGATGCGCGAAGTGCAGAAGGCGATCGGCCTGCTCGCCGACAGCACCGCAACCGTGCTCCTGCTCGGCGAAACAGGCTCCGGCAAGGAAGTCGTCGCCCGCGCCATCCACCGCCACGGCAAGCGGGCCCGGGCGCCGTTCGTGCCGGTCAATTGCGCCGCCATTCCGGCCGAGCTGCTGGAAAGCCTGCTGTTCGGCCATGTGCGGGGCGCGTTCACCGGGGCGGTGTCGGACCGGCCGGGCGCATTTCGCGACGCCAATGGCGGGACATTGTTTCTCGACGAGATCGGCGACATGGACCTCGCGATGCAGGCCAAGCTGCTGCGCGTGTTGCAGGAGCGCGTGGTCACGCCGGTCGGCGGGCGGGCCGTGCCGATCGATGTGCGGGTGATCGCCGCAACGCATCGCGATCTCATCGAAGCCGTGCGCGAAAAGCGCTTTCGCGAAGACCTTTATTATCGCCTGGGCGTCGTTCCTTTGGCGCTGCCGCCGCTCCGCGAACGCCTCGCCGACATCATTCCGTTGGCAGAGCATTTCCTCGCAGCGTCCGCGCGCGGCGGTCCCCCGAAGCAGCTCTCCGCCGGCGCCGCCGCGCGGCTGCTCGCGCATGGCTGGCCGGGCAATGTGCGCGAGCTGGTGAACGCGATGGAACGGGTGGCGACCCTGGTCCGCCGGCCCGCGATCACCGCGGCCGATCTCGCGTTCCTCGGCGACGGTCCGCGCGCGCCCGGCGAACAATCGCGCAACGACGGAGAAAGCTGGCTCGCCGGAACATTGCCGGAAGCGGTGGCCCGGGTGGAGGCGGAGCTGATCCGCCGCGCACTCGCAGCATCCGGCGGCAATCGCGCGCAAGCGGCCGAACAACTCGGCATTCGCCGGCAATTGCTGTACCAGAAGCTCGCGCGGTACGACCTGTCCGCACAGGGGACGGCAATCGTCCCGGAACCGGACAGCCAGGAAGACTGACGCCCGACACGGCGCCCACATAAAGAGGCGGTCTGTCCTGGCACGCCCGTTGCGAAAATCCAGCCGTTGAAGCTGGAGCAGCAGAATGACGGAAACGGATGGCGCGGGCCGCGATAAGGCCGCTCGGAACGGGGGAGCGAGCGATCCCTCCGCTCGGTCATTGCGCGGTCTCGACGCCATCAACCTGCTGATGGCGGATGTGCGGGGCGGGCTCGGCCCATACCTCGCCGTATTCCTGAAAGGCGCGGAGCACTGGGACCCGGGTGCGATCGGCATTGCGATGGCCGCATCCTCCGTCGCGACCGCGCTCTGCCAGGTGCCGGCCGGGATGCTGGTCGACGGCGTGCGCGCGAAGCGGTTCCTGATCGCCGGTTCCGGTCTGACGGTCGCGGCGGGCTGCCTGCTGATCGCGCTGTTTCCGCGTTTCGCGCCCGTCATTGCCGCGCAGGCCGGGCTTGGCATTGCGGAGGCGATCATTCCGCCGGCCATCGCCGCCTTGTCGCTCGGGCTCGTCGGCCAGCGGCTCCTGGACGCTCGCATCAGCCGCAACGAGACATTCAATCACGGCGGCAATTTTCTGGCGGCGATCCTTGCGGGCGCGCTCGGCACCTATCTCGGCTATGCCTGGATCTTCTATCTCGTCTGCGCCTTTGCGGTCGCCAGCGCCATTGCCGTCACCTTCATCAACCCGGCTGAAATCGACCACGAACGCGCCCGGGGCGGCGAGGCCGATGCGTCCGGGGGCAAGCCGCTGCCCTTGCGCGACGTGCTCCGCCGCCGTGACCTGCTGATCTTCCTGGCATCCGTGGTGCTGTTTCACTTCGGCAACGCGGCCATGCTGCCGATGGCCGGACAGCTTCTGGCGAAGACGCATCCGGGCCAGGATACGCTGGCGCTTTCGGCCTGCATCATCGCGGCGCAGCTCGTCATGGTCGGCGTCGCCTGGGCGGTCGGGCAGGCCTCGGCGCGCGGCATCGGCCGCAAGGCGATCTTTTTGGTGGCGCTTGCCGTGCTGCCGGTGCGCGGCGTGCTGTTCTCGCTGACGACCAGCCCCTACGCGGTCGTCGGCATCCAGCTACTGGACGGTGTGGCGGCGGGTATTTTCGGCGTGGTTTCGGTACTGATCGCGTCCGACCTGATGCGCGGCACCGGCCGGTTCAATCTGGCGCAAGGGCTGACGGCGCTCGCCGTCGGCATCGGGGCCGGGCTGAGCAACGCCACAGCCGGGTATGTGGTGCAGTGGTTCGGCTACCCGTCCGGGTTCCTGTATCTGGCCGCCATCGCGGCCGGTGCCTTCGCCTTCTTTGCCCTGCTGATGCGCGAAACCAGGGGGGCTGCGATCGCGCCCGAGCGCGCATCCGGCGCCGTGCATTCGGCGCGCGCGTGATCGCGCCATGTTGAATGCCTGCCGCTACTGTGACGTGCCGCCGAAGGCGATCACGGCGAGACGACCCGCGTGCTCGCCTTGCGCCTGAAAATCCTGAACGAGATCCATCAGCGCGGAGCGTAGGGTCGGGTCCGGACTGAGGGCGGCAAGGCGGCGGCACTCCTCGGCTTTGCCGAGGAAATAAGCTGCGTCCCAGTGACTCTCAAAGCCAGCGGGCGGCAGTTCACGCGTCTCCATTCAAAGCTCCCTCGCGAGGGTCTGCCTCAAAGTCCAGCATGTCCGGTCGTTTGTCGCAATGGGCTGCTCTCCCGCCCGCGCAAAGCTTTCGCGATGCTCGCGCGTTGGGTCTCCGGACCCGTGGAGAGACGAATGAAGATCGAGATCCTGCTCGACGCACATGCAACGATCGGTGAGTCCCCGACCTGGGTTTCCCGCGAGCAGGCGATCTACTGGATCGATGTGAAGGCACCCGCGTTGCACCGGATCGGCATTAACGGCGGCTTCGGGCGCACATGGCGGCTGCCCTCCGACATCGGCGCCTTCGCGCTGATTAAAGGGCGGCCGGAGGCGCTGGTCGCCCTCCGCCATGGATTGTTTCGCCTGAATGTGGGAACGGAGCAGCTTGAACTGCTGACACCCCCGCCCTTCGACCCGTCATTGCACCGTTTCAACGAAGGCGCCTGCGACAGTACCGGCCGGTTCTGGGTAGGCACGATGTTCGACCCGGCGGAAGGGGGCCAGCACATGCCGGAGCCGGCCAGTCTGCACAGTTTCACCCTGGCGGGTGGCCTTCAGGCCGAACCGGACGCCGCCGAACTGCATAACGGCATGGCCTGGAGCAAGGACGAGCGCACGTACTACCTTTCTCACACGCAACGCGGGACGGTGTACGCGTTTCCGTTCGATCCGGAGATGGGCACGCTCGGCGAACGGCGCCCGTTCGTAACCATTCCCGAGAGCGTCGGCGTTCCGGACGGTGCGGCGCTGGACGAGGATGGTTGTTACTGGTGCGCCATCCATGGCGGCTCCCGCCTGCATCGCTACCGGCCCGACGGAACGCTCGACCGCGAAGTGATGCTTCCCGTGAGCCAGCCCACCATGTGCGCATTCGCGGGCGCCGATCTCGAAACGATGGTCGTTACCAGCGCAACGGACGGACTGACCCCGGCACAACGTCGCGAGCAACCGCACGCCGGCGCCCTGCTCTGTTTCCGCCCGGGCGTTCGCGGCATTCAGCGGCACCACACCGTGCGCTGAGTGACGGTCCAGAGCGCGGCGCCTGGGCTCGACGCGCCGCGATCAGTCGGGGAGCGCGTAGGCGATGACGTAGTCTCCCTCCTTCGTTCCGAACGAGCCGTGGCCGCCCGCCGCCGTCACCACGTATTGCTTGCCGTCGATCGCGTAGCTCATCGGCGTCGATTGTCCGCCGGCTGGCAGCCGGTCCTCCCAGATCTGGTGACCGTCGGTCACGTCATAGGCGCGGATGTAATAATCGGCGGTGGAGGTGAGGAAAGCGACGCCGCCCGCCGTCGTCAGCGGGCCGCCGAGCGAGGGCACGCCGAGTTTGATCGGGATGGGCAGCGGCGCTTCGTCGCGGATCGTTCCGTTCTTGTGCATCCAGGCGACCTTCATCGTCCTGAGATCGATGCCCGCCATGTAGCCCCAAGGCGGCCGCAGGCACGGAATGCCGACGGGCGACAGGAACGCGTGCAGGTCGACGCCGTACGGGGTGCCATACATCGGTTGCACGCCTATCTCGGTGCCGGGCGGATGGGCGCCGTTCGGCGCGTCCGGGTTGTCGGGCCCGCGCGGCATGAGCTTCGACACGAACGGGATGTTGATCGGGTTGGCAATGGCGATCATCCGTACCGGATCAACGGCGATGCCGCCCCATTCGAAGACGCCGAGATTGCCGGGAAAAACCAGCGTCCCCGTGAGTGAGGGCGGCGTGAAGGTGCCCTCGTAGCGCAGCCGGTGGAACATGATCCGGCAGGCGAGCTGGTCGAAGATGGTCGCGCCCCACATATCGGCGCCGGTCAGGTTCTGCGCCGGCCGCAGCGTCAGTTCGGAAAACGGCTGCGTCCGTTCGACGTGATCGCCCGGCGCGGCACCTTGCGGAACGGCGCGCTCGGGCGCCGGCACGATCGGGGCGCCGGTCCGGCGATCGAGCACGAACAAATTGCCGGTCTTCGCCGGCGCGAGCACGGCCGGCACCGTACCGTTCTCCGCCGGCAGATCAATCAGCGTCGGTTGAGACGGCAGGTCCATGTCCCACAAATCGTGGTGGACGGTCTGGTAGGACCAGGCGCGCTTTCCGGTGTTGATGTCGAGTGCCACGAGCGCGCTCGCATATCGCTCGGAGAGCGAGTCGCGATGACCGCCCCATATGTCCGGCGTCTTGACGCCCATCGGAATATAGATCAGCCCGAGCTTCGGATCGTAGGAGGACACGATCCAGGAGTTGGGGGAATTGTTGGTGTAGCTGTGCGTCGGCGAGGGCAACGCGTTTTCGTCCTCCGCACCGGAATCCCACGCCCAGACCAGCTTTCCGGTGTGGAGATCGAAGCCGCGAATTACACCCGACGGTTCTTCCGTAGAGTAGTTGTCGGTCACGGAACCGCCGATCACGATGATCTTGTCGCTGACAACGGAAGGCGAGGTCGGCTCGTAAAAGCCGATCCGCGTCATGCCCATGCCCACTTGCAGATCGAGCGTGCCGTGATCGCCGAAGCTGTCGCACGCCGCACCGGTATCGGCGTTGACCGCGATCATGCGCCCGTCATTGACCGGCAAAAAGACGCGGCGCGGGCAATCGGCAGGCGCGGGCGTGCCATCGGCGTTCGTCGCTCCCGCCGCGTCCTCGTGATACGAGACGCCTCGGCAGGTCAGGTGCTGGAATGTCGGATCGTCGCGAACATGTGGATCGAGCGTCCAGCGGAGGGCGCCCGTTTTGGCGTCGAGCGCAAACAGGCGCTGATGCTGCGAACAAAGATAGAGCGTGTCCCGCACTTTGATCGGCGTCACTTCGAAGGTGGACTCGGTGGGGTCGTTCTTGCCCAGCAGGTCGCCGGTGCGGAATGTCCACGCGACCTTCAGGCCGCCGACGTTAGCGGGCGTGATTTGCGTCAGCGGCGAGTAGCGCAGGCCCTCCTGCGTGCGCCCATAGGCCTGCCAGTCCTCATCCGGCTGAGTGGCCGCTTCCCGCGTGGGCGCCACGCCGGGGGTAGCGGCGATCCTGCCGCCGATATCGTGATAGGTGGACGAAAGCGCCACCGCCAGCACGGCGACGCCGAGGATCAGCCCGGCCCATAACGGCCCCGTCATCGCACGGTACGATGCGGGGGCGCCCCGGCGCAGATCCCGCGTGATCCATGGTGCGAGCAGCCATAGCCCGAGCGGGAAGATCACGTCGCCGCGGGCCGCCAGCGGCCACCAGTCGAACCCGATCTCGCCGACGGCCCAGGCGATCGTGCCGATCAGGACCGCCGCGTACACCCAAAGCGCGGCGCGCTGTCCCGCTAGCAGCAGCGCCCCCGTGACAAGGATGCCGATGCCCGCCAGCAGGTAGAACAGCGACCCGCCCAGCGAGGCGAGCATGATCCCGCCTGCCCCGAGCGCCAGCCCGATGACGGCGTAGACGATGCCGGTGATCGCAACGATCGGCCGCACTCTCCACCATGATCCGCGCGCCATGCCGCCCCCCGTCCTCGTGCCATAATATGACGGCCTGGGCCGCCATCTGTTCACTCACAACGCGGCGACCTCTACATGGGCAGGCCTGTGTAGTTCTCGCACATCGCCTGCGCGGCGGCGCGCGAGGAGGCGAGATACTCGAACTCGGTGCGCTGGATGCGGCGATCGAACGCGCCTGCCTCCGGAAAGCGATGCAGCATGGTCGTCATCCACCAGGAGAACCGTTCCGCTTTCCACACTCGCGCCAATGCGCGCCGGGAGTAGTCGTCGATTTCCGCCGAGGAGCGCTCGTTGTAATACGCGTCGAAACCACCTGCGAGATAGGCGACGTCGCTGACCGCGAGGTTGAGACCCTTCGCGCCGGTCGGAGGCACGATATGCGCGGCGTCGCCGGCCAGGAACAGGCGCCCGAACCGCATCGGCTCGGCGACGAAGCTGCGCAGTGGGGCGATGCTCTTTTCCAGGCTTTCGCCGGTGCGGAGATTGTCGGCGTCCTGCGGCGGCAGTCGGCGCCGCAGCTCGTCCCAGAAACGGTCGTCGGTCCACGCGCGCACATCGGTGCCGGCCGGGCATTGGATGTAATACCGGCTGCGGGTCCGGGACCGCATGGAGCAGAGCGCGAAACCGCGCGAATGATTGGCGTAGATCAGCTCGGGCGCGACGGGCGGCTGGTCGACCAGCACGCCGAGCCAGCCGAACGGATAGACGCGCTCGAACACGCTGATCGCGCTCTCCGGCGCCGACCTCCGGCAAACACCGTGAAACCCGTCGCAGCCGGCGATGAAGTCGCAAACGATTTCGTGCTCTTGCCCATCTTGGCGATAGGTGACGCGCGCCTTCTCGCCGTCCAGATCATGCAGCGCCACATCTTCGGCGCCGTAAATGGTGAGGAGGCCGGACGCCGCCCGCGCATCCATCAGGTCGCGCGTGACCTCCGTTTGCCCGTAGACCATGACCTCGCGCCCGACCAGGTCGACGAAATCGAAGCGATGCGAGAGCGAATCGTAGCAAAGGGTGACGCCGTCATGCGGCAACCCATCGGCCTCCATCCGTTCGCCGACGCCGGCCTCGTTGAGCAGCACGCGCGTCCCGTGTTCCAGGATGCCGGCCCGGATGCGGCCGAGCACGTATTCCCCCGCGCGCCGCTCCAGGATCACCGATTCGACGCCCCGCCGTTCGAGCAACCGACCGAGCAGCAGACCGGCAGGCCCGCCGCCGACGATCACGACCTGAGTGCGCATGGCTCGCTCCTCCCTTCTGCACTAAAGACGGCCCGCATCGGCCGGGGGGACGGATCGCCATCGCCCGGCCGATGCGATTAAACGCCTTCTATCGCCCCGTTTCAGCCGGTAGTGTAGCCGCTTGTCTCCGGTCCGAGGAGGAGCGCGAGGGTCCGGGTTGCCGGAGCGACTCCCTCTCGCGGGCCGTCGCGGCCTTTGAACACAGCGTGAGCGGCGAGGCGCGGTTTCGGACCCTGTCAGGATGCGCCGGTTCGCGCCTCAGCACGTTGTGGGACAGCGCGAGCGCGCAGCGGTGGCGGCCAAGAGCTATAAGATTGATGGAGAGAAATGCCGGGCAACCGGGCGAGACCAGGGAGGATCGATTGCAGATGCAAATGAACCGCGAGGATCTGCTGCAGGCGTACCGCCGGATGCGTACGATCCGTGAGTTCGAGGAACGGCTGCACCTCGAGTTCGCGACCGGCGAGATACCCGGCTTCGTGCATCTTTATGCCGGAGAAGAGGCGTGCGCGGTCGGGATTTGCATGCAGCTCACAGACCGGGACGCGATCGCGAGCACGCATCGCGGCCATGGCCATTGCCTCGCCAAGGGCGTCGAGGTCGCTGGCATGATGAACGAGATCTACGGGCGAAAATCCGGTCTGTGCGGCGGCAAGGGCGGCTCCATGCACATCGCCGACCTGTCGAAAGGAATGCTCGGCGCGAACGGCATTGTCGGCGGCGGGCCGCCGCTCATCTGCGGCGCGGCGCTGACCGCTAAGGTGCTGAAGACCGGCGCGGTTGCGGTCGCCTTTTTCGGCGACGGCGCCTCCAATCAGGGCACCACGCTCGAAAGCCTCAACCTCGCGAGCATCTGGAACCTGCCCGCGATCTTCGTCTGCGAGGACAACGGCTACGCCGAATCGACTTCGTCCGCCTATTCGGTCGGCGGTAGCCAAGCGGGGCGTGCGGCGGGATTCGGCATGCCGTGCCACGAAGTAGACGGCTTCGATTTCTTCGCGGTTCACGACGCGGCGGCAACCGCGATTGCGCGCGCCCGCGCCGGCGAGGGTCCGAGCATGCTGCATGTCCGGCTTTCCCGCTATTTCGGCCATTTCGAAGGCGACGCCACGACCTATCGCGCGCCCGGCGAGGTCGAGCGGCTGCGCGCGGAGCGGGACTGCATTGCGCGTTTCCGCAAACGGGTGACAGAGGCGGCGTTGCTGGACGATGCGGATCTCGACAGCGCGGACGAAGCGGTGACCGGCGAGATCGAGCACGCGGTGGCCGATGCGAAGAACGCGCCGCTGCCGTCGGAAGCCGACCTGCTGACCGACGTCTACGTGGCGTATTGAACGAGGGTCCGGCACCATGAGCAAGAAGAGCTATCGCGCGGCGATCAACGAGGCGCTGCGGCAGGAAATGCGCCGCGATCCGACGATTGTGCTGATGGGCGAGGATATTGCAGGCGGCGCCGGCGCCCCGGGGGAGCAGGACGCCTGGGGCGGCCCGCTTGGCGTCACCAAGGGCCTGCTCGCGGAGTTCGGCCGCGAGCGCATTCTCGACACGCCGCTGAGCGAGAGCGCCTTCATCGGCGCCGCGGCCGGCGCGGCGGCAACCGGATTGCGGCCGGTCGCCGAGCTGATGTTCGTCGATTTCATGGGCGTCTGCTTCGACCAGATTTTTAATCAGGCAGCCAAGTTCCGCTACATGTTCGGCGGCAGGGCGCGCACGCCGATGGTTATCCGCACCATGTACGGCGCGGGATTGCGGGCCGCGAGCCAGCACAGCCAGAGCCTTTATCCGATCTTCACGCATATTCCCGGGCTGAAGGTCGCGCTGCCGTCCTCTCCTTACGAGGCGAAAGGGCTGCTGATCGCGGCCATCCGCGACGACGATCCGGTGATCTTCTTCGAAAACAAGATGCTGTATGACGACGAGGAAGAGGTGCCCGATGAACCCTACGCGATCCCGTTCGGCGAAGCGAACCTGACGCGGGAGGGCGACCACGCGACGATCGTTGCGTTCGGCCGCATGGTGAAGCTCGCCAACGCCGCCGCCGACCGGCTGGAGAAGGCCGGGATTTCCTGCAACGTGGTCGATCCGCGCACCACCTCCCCGCTCGATACCGGCACCATCCTCGAATGCGTGGAGGATACCGGGCGGCTGGTGATCGTCGATGAAGCGAGCCCACGCTGCAACATGGCGGCCGACATTTCGGCGCTGGTGGCACAGGAAGCGTTCGGCGCGCTCAAGGCGCCGATCCAGATGGTATGCCCGCCGCATGTACCGGTGCCGTTCGCGCCCAATCTCGAAGATCTCTACGTGCCGAGTGCCGAGCGGATCGAAGCCGCCGTGCGCGCCGTGATGGCATACAAGGCGCGGGAGGCGGCGTGACATGGGCGAGATCATTCCGATCACAATGCCGAAATTCGGCCTCGCCATGACGGAAGGAAAGATCGCGTCCTGGGCGAAGCCCGAGGGCGCGGAGATCGCCGTCGGTGATGAGATCGCCGACATCGAAACAAGCAAGATCACCAACGCGTATGAGAGCCCGGTTAAGGGAACCTTGCGCCGGCACGTTGCGCCGGAGCAGGAGGAGTTGCCGGTCGGCGCTTTGATCGCCGTCGTCGCCGAGGCCGACGTGGCCGATTCCGAAATCGACGCCTTCGTTGAACGGTTCCGGGCGGAATTTTCGGCAAAGGCCGCGGCAGAGGCGAAACCCGCCGATCCCGTGCCGGCGGTGCTGGACGTCGGGGGACGCACGATCCGCTATTTGGAAACCGGGGCGGAGCACGAGGGACGGCCGATCGTGCTGATCCATGGCTTCGCGGCCGACCTCAACCTTTGGATGTTCAATCAGCCGGCGCTCGCCGAGCGGCACCGCGTCCTCGCGCTCGACCTTCCCGGTCATGGCGGCTCGGGCAAGGCGGTCGGCAACGGCGACGTCGTTTCCCTCGCGGACGCGGTCGGCGCGTTCCTCAGTGCGCGCGACATCCCGAAGGCGCATCTCGTCGGCCATTCGCTGGGCGGCGCCGTCGCTATCCAGCTCGCGCGCGAAAAACTCGCGCATGTCGCCTCCCTCACTCTGATCGCGCCGGCCGGGCTCGGGCCGGAGATCGACGGCGCGTTCATCAGCGGCATGGTGGAGGCGAGCCGGCGCAAGCAAGTGCAGCCGTTGCTGGAGAAACTGGTTCGCGACAAGCGCCTGAT
>JAFAXA010000101.1 GCA_019241425.1 Acetobacteraceae bacterium
GGGGAATGCGTCGCTCGAGGAAGTGGTGATGGCGGTGCGCACGCGCCCCGATGCCATCCCGTGCCATAATCAAGTGGAAACGACGAATATCCTGCGCGTTTCGAAGCTGCTGTCGACGATCACGGGGTTCGACGTGCAGCCGAACAAGGGGATCGTCGGCCGCAACGCCTTCGCGCATGAGAGCGGCATCCATCAGGACGGTGTGCTGAAGAACGCCGCCACATACGAGATCATGACGCCCGAAAGCGTCGGCTGGACCCATTCGAGCCTGGTGATGGGCAAGCATTCGGGGCGCGCTGCGTTTCGCGACAAGCTGCGCGCCCTCGGCTATGGCGAGGTCGGCGACAATCAGCTGAACGACGCGTTTCGCCGATTCAAGGATCTCGCCGACCGCAAGAAGGTCGTCTACGACGAGGATCTCGTGGCCCTGGTCGACGACGAGGTGGTGCGCGACCACGAGCACATCCGCTTTGTTTCGCTCGATGTGCAAGCCGGCTCGAAGCGGCAGCCGCGCGCCTCCCTGGAACTCGAGATCGACGGCGTCGCGCGCGGGGCGGAGGCGGTGGGTGATGGTCCGATCGACGCGACGTTCAACGCTATCCACGCCCTGTTTCCACATACCGCGCGCCTCGTGCTGTTCTCGGTCGGCGCGGTGACGGAGGGGACGGACGCGCAGGCGCGGACGACGGTGCGGCTCGAGGAGGACGGCAAGCTGGTGGATGGGCAGGGAGCGGACCCGTGCACGATCACCGCCTCCGCCCGCGCCTACGTGCACGCGCTCAACAAGCTGCTGGTGAAGCGGCTGCGGACCGAGCCGGAGGCGCTGACAGCCTGACCAGCCGGGACGGGCGGCGCTAGTTGTAGCCGTAGAAGCGGCCGTCCGGCCCGAAGGTGGGCGCGAATGACGGGGAATAGTCGAGGCCGAAATCGCGCGGGTTGCCCGGCGCTGGTATCGCAGCATCATCCCCGTCGAGGGGTGCCCCGGGCACGATACCGCGCCCGGCTCCGTTCGGCCCGGTGATGCCGAGGGCGGCGGGCGATCCGGCACAGCCGCTCAGAACGAGCAGCGACAGGACGGCCGCGAGGATGTGCGCTGGTCTCATGAGGCGGCTCCGGATCGGGCCGGCATTTTGCACCCGATCCGGAGCCCGGCAAAGTAAACGGTGCGATCAGTAGCCGTAGGACGGCCGTTGCGGCGTCGTGACGGCACCGGCGCCCGCGCCGAGCGCGCCGCCGCCGAGCGCGCCGATCGCGGCGCCCTTGCCGCCGCCCGCCAGGCCGCCGATCGCCGCCCCGCCACCGGCCCCGAGCAGCCCGCCGCCGAGCGCCCGCTGGCCCGGATCATAGGGATCGGAGCAGGCCGCGGTTCCCAGCGCCACCATGCCCAGCACGGCAGCAATCTTCATCATTCCGTTCAATTACGCCTCCTTCCGTCTCGGGGCCCCAACCCCCACCCGTGATTATGCGAAAACGCCGTCCCGTGATGGCCGTTCCTTGAGCCGGACCAACACCCGATGGCGTTCCACCCCCACCATCAAGCGCGCAGTTTGTGAACAACCGGTGTCCAGACCTTGGCCAATAGGTGGCGATTCAGACGCGTGCCGGATAGCGGCCGGGAAGGCGGCCTCCCTTCGTTGACGGGCGCCACGCATTGCCCATACGGATCGTCGCAGCTCGTCGGTCCGGAAAGCCGGGCGTTGCTGACGCCCCGTCTCGCCGCCGCGTTTCACCGCACGGAATACGAAGCGGCGGGTGCGGTTTCCCGGATCGGACATCGCTCGCCAGCGATAGACGCCCTGTTGCGCGGCCTCGGCGCCCGCCAAGCGGTTTTCGTCACCGCCTGGAATGCATGGGGACGTCGCCGGCCGCGCCGATGGAACGAGCGGATGCAGGCGCGGCTCCGCGAAGCGGTGCGGCGGCTCGCGGTGGCGGAAGGTCACGGACGGGGAAAGGGCTGGAGCGAAGCCCATCTGCTGATCGCCGTGCCGCCCGGCCGGGCGGCCGTCATTGCGCGGCGCTTCCGTCAATTGGGGATCGTCGTTGCCACGGTCCGGGGCAGGGCGAGGCTGATCGCGCTCGCCCCGTCGCTGCGACGACTCTGATTGAGCGCGCGTGTCGCTGGTGGAGGGTGCTGCACGCGGAGTTCGCGCAAGCACGGTCGAACGGGAATGGCCACGCGCTCGGCCTCCTGGATGAGCGGGGCGGGCAATACAAGGGTCCGCGTAGCTATGTCTCGTTCAGGCAGCGGGGTCAAGTCCGCTTCGTGCTGGATAAACGGGTTTGGGATGCGGTGCTATTACGGTTCACAGCGGGAGATGTTCGCTGCGTGTGCGCGCGATCGAGCTCGCTGCGGACGGCTGTGAGCTGACGTTGCTCGAACTCGGTCATTTTGATGCCACGCCAGCGCTCGGCGGCGCGGATCAGCGCGGCATACATGAGCTTCAGGACGGCACGTTCGCCAAAAGCGTGCGGAATGACCTTAGTGCGTCGCCGCTCCTCGCCGAATAGGCGCTCAAGCAGGTTGGTCGTGCGAATGACGCGCCTGTGAGACAATGGAAAGCGCAGATGCGCAATGCAGGCCTCGAAGTCATCCTCGAGGCACGCCACTGCCGATGGCAAATCGCTCCCGTAGGTGGCAACGATGTCCTCGCGGAGCAGGCGCGCCAGAGCAGGCGAGGCAGCCTGATAGCAAGCCCGCGCCCGGGCCTGGAACTCCGGCCAAACATGGTCGGGCACTTTGCTTTGCAGGTTGCGCATCTTGTGCGCCAGGCAGCGCTGGCGCAGAGCGCGCGGGA
>JAFAXA010000112.1 GCA_019241425.1 Acetobacteraceae bacterium
TCGAATCGGCGTCGTAGGATTGCAGCAGCCGCACCATGCGGTCCGGTCCCGTGAGATAAAGCGCGGCGTTCGCCTCCACGGCGCTCTTGCCGGCGCCGAAGCCGATCGCGAGGCGCCGGGTGCGATTGCCCTCGTTGATGCTCTCGATTTGGCCTTGCACGACGGCGTCCCCGGGCTGCGGCACGGTGCCCCGCGAGGCGCGTTCGGCGTTCAGCCCCATTTTGCGGATCTCGTCGACCAGCGTCTCGGCAATCGCCGACTGCACCTCGGTCGCCGTCTTGTACTTCGCCCCGTACTGCGACCCGCCGCCGCCCGACATCTCGCGCTCGATGCGCGGGCCAATGCCCTGGTCCATTTCGACACGGGACGGATCAGCCGCGAATTCCATCACCAGCACGCGGCGTGGTCTTGGCAGGGCCGCGCCCGGCGCGGTGAAGGTGCCGGTTGTTTCCGACCGCGTCGAGCATCCGGACGCCGCTGCGGCGGTTGCCAACAGAAGCACGCCGCCGAACGATCGCCGCGTCCTCAACTGCATTGTCGTCTCCTCCAACGAGCGACAAACGTAACGGCATATTTCCCGCGCGAGAATAGCCCTCGTGCCGCCGCTCGCATCCGGGCGGCGCTCATAGATACAAGCCGAGAACAAAAATCGGCGTGGTGAGCACGAGCGCGGTCACGCAATAGCCCATGATGTCGCGCACGCCGAGGCCCGCGATCGCCAGCGCCGGCAACGCCCAAAACGGCTGCGCCATGTTCATCCATTCCTCGCCATACGCGATCGCCATCGCCGCCTTGCCGGGATCGACGCCGAGCGCCTTGGCGGCCGGCATGATGAACGGGCCTTGCACGACCCAGTGGCCGCCACCGGACGGCACCGCGAAATTGATCACCGCCGAGGAGAAGAACGCGAGCACCGGAAAACTATCCCGGCTCGCGATCGTGACGAACCAGTTGGTGATCAGTCCGCCGAGTCCGCTTCCCTCCATCATCATCTGGATGCCGGCGTAGAACGGGAACTGGATCATGATTCCCGCCGTACCGCGCGCCGCGTTGGCGACCGCGCGCGCATAGCCCATTAGAGTCCGGTGCAGAATGAGGCCGGCGATCAGCATCATCAGATTGACGGTGTTGATCGTCAGATTGAAGCCGTTCTTTCCGAAATAGAGCACGAGATAGAAGATGCCGAGCGCCGCAACGGCGAGCGCCAGAAACCGGCTCTCGTCCAGCCGCTCGGCGGGTGTCGCGCCCGGCGCCAGCGTCCGGCGCGTGCCCTCCGGCGGCGCGAGCAGCGAGGGGTCGATCGCGACGACATTCTTCGGCTCCGGATGCATGGTGCGGCAGATGAACGGCAACACGATGATCAGCGCCGCTGTGATCGCGATGTTGTAGGGCGCAAAGATGGTGTCGGAGACCGGGATCAGCCCGATCGTCTTTTCGAGCGGGTTGCCCTTGGTCGCCGCGACCAGCGGTATGGAGGCGGACAGGCCGCCATGCCACGTCATGAAGCCCATATACGCGGCCGCGATCAGGAGCCGGTAATCGGAGCGCGGAATGCGGCGGGCGACCTCGCGCGCGAACATCGCGCCGACGACCAGCCCGAAGCCCCAATTGACGACGCACGCGATGGACGTTGCGAACACGACCAGCATCACGCCCTGCACCGGCGTTCTGGCCAAGGCGGCGAGCCGGCCCATCGCCCGCCCGACCGGTTCCGAACTGGCGAGCGCGTGGCCGGTCACCAGCACGAGCGCCATCTGCATCGCGAACGCGAGCAGGTTCCAGAACCCGTCACCCCACAGCCGGACCATGTCGACCGGCCCCGTCGGCGTGAGCGCGACACCCAGCACGAACACGATCGCCGTCAGCAGGATCGCGAAGACGAGCGGGTCCGGCAAATAGCGGCTGACCAAGCCGGTGAAGAGCCGGGACAGGACCGTAATGGGGTTCAGGCTGTTGGCGGCGCCTCCTTGATGTGCGGACATGCGGTTTCCTCCTGGGCGACTGGGCGCGCCGTTCGGACAAGCCTGTCGGCAAACATGCGGGCGATCAACCCGGCACGGTTTGCATCGACGGGGCCGCGCAATGTGCCAGTCTGCCGTGGTCGGGGTGCGCGGGCGGAGGGAGCGGGAGTGGAGGAGACGCGGGACTCTCCCGAAGGCTTCGGAACGCCTGCCCCGGTTGCGGGCAGCCGCCGCCGCTTCTCGCTCGCCGTGCTGCTGGTCAGCGAGGTCGCCGCCATGTCCACCTGGTTCGCGACCACGGCGTCGCTCGCGGCCATCCGCGCCCACGTCTCGCTGTCGCCGTTCCACGAGGCGTTGCTGACCAGCAGCGTGCAGGCCGGTTTCGTCGCAGGCACGCTGGTCAGCGCGCTGTTGAGCCTGCCGGACCGCCTGGATCTCAGACGCCTGTTCTCGGCCGGCGCCCTGGCGGCAGCGCTGGCCAATGGCGCGATCCTGCTGTTTCCGCCGGCCTCCGCCGCGCTTCCCGCCTTGCGCTTCGTCACCGGCGCCAGCATGGCGGCGGTCTATCCGGTCGGCATGAAGCTCGCCGCAACCTGGGCGGCCGGGGATCTCGGCCTGCTGGTCGGCCTGCTGGTGGCCGCGCTGACCGTGGGCTCGGCCTTTCCGCATCTGGTGGCGGCGTGGGGCGGTCTCGATTGGCGCTGGCCGGTCGCGGTAGCGGCCGCTTCCGCGTTGCTTGCGGCCGGGTTGATCCGCGCCGCGTCGCTCGGCCCGCATCTGCCGGCCCTGGCGCCGTTCCGGCTCGGCAACGCCTTCGCCGCGTGGCGAAACCGGGGCGTGCGGCTCGCCAATCTCGGCTATCTCGGCCATATGTGGGAGCTGTATGCGATGTGGGCCTGGATCGGCCCGTTCTTCGCCGCGAGCTTCCAGGCTCATGGCGGCCGTCAAGCCGCGTCACGGGCGGAACTCGTGGCCTTTGCGGTGGTCGCGATTGGCGCGGCCGGCGCCGTCGCGGGCGGTTTGGCGGCCGACCGCTTCGGACGGGCGATTGTTGCAATCGTTGCCATGGCGGTGAGCGCCGGCTGCGCCGCCTCCATCGGCATGTTGTTCGCAGGCCCGGCGCCGCCGCTGATCGCCGTCGGGCTGATCTGGGGCGTCGCGGTGATCGTCGATTCCGCGCAGTTCTCCGCGGCCATCGCCGAACTGAGCGAGCGCTCGCTGGTCGGCACCATGCTGACGGTGCAGACCTGCGCGGGCTTCCTGCTGACGCTCGCCTCCATCCAGCTCACGCCGGTGATGGCGGCCTCGATCGGCTGGCGCTACGCGTTCGCCTTTCTCGCCATCGGTCCGCTGCTCGGCATTCTTGCGATGGCGCGCTTGCGGTCGCATATGCGCCATGGCGGCGGAACGATCTGAACAAGCCGTGCCGAACGTCATAATTGATTTCTGACGCAAATTGTTCTCTGCTCGGCCCGCGCCGCATTAGTCGGGGCATGGAGGATCGGATGCTCGGCCTGATGCAAGACCGGCAGCTCATGATCGCGGATATCCTGGTCCATGCCGCCCGTCACCATGGCACGACCGACATCGTGTCCAGGACGGATGTCGGAACCATCCACCGGACCACCTACGCGCAAACGGAGCGGCGGGCGCGTCGGCTCGCCCGTGCCTTGACCGCGCTCGGCATCGGCCCGTCAGACCGCGTCGGCACGCTCGCGTGGAATGGATTCCGGCACCTCGAATTGTACTACGGCGTTTCCGGAACGCAGGCGGTGTGCCATACGATCAATCCACGCCTGTCACCCGACGAGCTTGTTTTCATCCTCAACCATGCGAATGACCGGGTGCTTTTTGCCGATCCGAGCCTCGCTTCATTGGTCGGATCGATCGTACCCCGGAGCACGACCCCCCTGCGCGCCGTCGTGTTCATGTGCGAACCGGACGAGATGCCGGACGTCGCGCTGCCAGGCGGCATGGACGTTCTGTGCTACGAGTCGATGTTGCGGGACGAAGCCGAGGATTTTGCCTGGCCGGTATTCGGCGAAGGCGCTGCCTCCTCCCTTTGCTACACGTCCGGCACCACCGGCCAGCCGAAGGGCGTGCTGTACAGCCACCGGTCGACGGTGCTCCATGCGCTTGCGACCATAGCTCCCGATGCATTCGGATTCCGGGCCCTCGATCGCGTCATGCCGGTTGTGCCGATGTTTCACGTCAATGCCTGGGGCGTCCCATATGCGGCGCCGATGGCCGGCGCGGCGCTGGTGCTGCCCGGACGTCACCTGGACGGCGCGGCACTCGTGGCGCTGATGAACGCCGAGCGCGTCACGATCGCGCTCGGCATACCCACGATCTGGACGGGCGTGCTGCACCATCTGCGCGAAAACGGAGAACGTCTGGAAACGGTGGAGAAATTGTCGGTCGGCGGCTCGGCGTGCCCGCTTCATCTTGCGCAGGCGTTCGAGCGTGAA
>JAFAXA010000005.1 GCA_019241425.1 Acetobacteraceae bacterium
CTTGCTGCAGCAACGAGGCTGCTTCAGGCAACTCCATTTCCGGGGCCTTCAGCCCGATCATGGCATGTACGACCCCGAATGCCGCCGCACCGGCGAACATGAAGGCGATCGGCGAAAGTGAACGGTCAGGGCTGAGTGGAGCGTCGATTAATAACGCGCGCCGGTCGCGGAACATCAAAACGAGCGTCCGAAACCATGCCTGCATGGCGTCGCCCGACTTACCCAGGAAGCTCTCACCTTCCGGCATCAGGAATAAACCAATCACAGCAGGGCGCGTGTTGTCGAGCCGCGCCGGCTCGCGCCACGAATAGTGCGTCTCCCCCGTCTCCCGGAAGGTTCGGTTGAAGCGTGGCGCCATTCCGACGAGTTGACCGCGCGCACGATGATCGAAGCGTCGGCGGCCGCCTTTGATGACGGAGGCGCCGTCCAGCGCGTCGCCGCGCAACGTTTCCCACTCATCCGGTCGTCCGTCGGCTGAGGCAGCGGCGGCGCGCCGCAGGGCGCGCGCGCCATCCGTGCCGGACCAGCGCCCGCGCGGTCTCGCCGCCGATGCCGCCGCTCGCTCCGAGCACCGGTGCGGTGCCGACCATGTGATCCTCCTCCCAATGCGCGGGCAGCGTACGCGCGACCGACAGCTGCCTCCGGGGGTCGCCGGATGCCCGGGGCCGGGCTAACGTGGGATGACAAGGCGGGAGGGAAACATGGCCGATCGGATTGCGCTCGTGACCGGCGGCGGCAGCGGTGTCGGCCGGGCGGCGGCGACGGCGTTGGCGGAAGCGGGATGGACCGTCGTCGTCACCGGGCGCCGGCGGGAACCGCTGGAGGAAACGGTGTCCATGCTGGCCGAGCGTCGCGGCGCCGCGGTGCCGGCCGACGTGACGGACCCGGCTTCGGTCGCCGGCCTGTTCGAAACGATCGGCGCGCGGTTCGGCCGGCTCGACCTGTTGTTCAACAACGCGGGCGGCAACGTGCGGAGCACGAATTTCGGCGATCTCACCTGGGAGCAGTGGCGGACCGTGCTCTCGCCCAATATCGACGGCATGTTCCTGATCGCCAACGCCGCCTTCCGGATGATGCGCGACCAGTCGCCGCAGGGCGGCCGGATCGTCAACAACGGTTCCATTTCGTCGCACGCGCCGCGACCCGGCTCCGCGCCGTACACCGCGAGCAAGCACGCGGTCACCGGATTGACGAAATCGATCGCGCTCGACGGCCGCGCCTACGGGATCGCCTGCGGCCAGATCGATATCGGCAACGCGGCGACCGCGATGACGGAGCGGATGAAAACGGGCGTGCCGCAGCCGAACGGCACCATGGCGGTGGAACCGACGATGCCGGTCGAAGAGGTCGGCCGCACGATCGTCTATATGGGGTCCATGCCCGCGAGCGCGAACGTGCTGTTCCTGACGGTGATGGCGACCAACGCGCCATTCGTAGGACGAGGGTAGCCACGCCAATGGCGGATCTCGGATTGTGCGGGCTGACCGCGAGCGCCGCCGTCGATCTGCTGCGCAAGCGGGAAATCGCTCCGCTCGATCTCGTGGATGCGGCGATTGCGCGGATCGAGGCGGTCGATCCCGTCCTCAATGCGTTGCCGACCCGCAATTTCGAGCGGGCGCGCGAGGCGGCGCGCAGTTGGGCCAAACCGGCGACGGAGGCGATGGACGCGCCGGGCTGGCTCGGCGGATTGCCGATCGCCGTGAAGGATTTCAACGACGTCGGCGGGCTGCCGACGACTTACGGTTCGCCGATCTTTCGCGACAATGTCGCGGCGCGTTCGGATGTCACGGTTGCCAATCTGGAGCGCCACGGCGCGATCCCGATCGCGAAATCGAACGTGCCGGAGTTTGCCGGCGCGAACACTTTCAACCCGGTGTTCGGCGCCACCCGCAATCCCTGGAACACGGCGCTGACCGTCGGCGGGTCCTCGGGCGGATCGTCGGCGGCGCTGGCGTCGGGCATGGTGTGGCTTGCGACCGGCAACGATCTCGGCGGCAGCCTGCGCATTCCGGCGAGCTATTGCGGCATCGTCGGCATGCGGCCGAGCGTCGGGCGCGTGCCGCGGCCGGAATCGCCGCTGCCATTCGATCCGCTTTGGGTCGAGGGGCCGCTCGGGCGCTGCGTTGCCGACGTCGCCTTGATGCTCGACGCCCAATCCTATGGCGATATCCGCGATCCGCTGTCGTTTCCGCCGCCGGCGGTGCCGTACGCGGAGGCGGTGCGCAATCCGCGCCGGCCGAAGCGTGTCGCATACAGCGCCAATCTCGGCATCGGCGCCGTGGATGCAGAGGTCGCCCGCATCTGCGAGACCGCCGTTCGGCGGTTTGCCGAATTCGGCGCGCAAGTCGACGGCGCCCATCCGGACTTTTCCGGTGCCGTCGAAGCGTTCCAGGTTCTGCGCGCCAATTTGATGGCGGCCACGCGCGGTCACTTGCTTGAGGCGCATCGCGCCCGCATCAACGAAGACATTCTCTGGAACATCGAAAAGGGCTTGCAGCAAGACGGCGTCGCCATCGCGCGCGCCGAACGGTTGCGGGGCGAACTTTGCGTGCGCGTCGCCGCGTTCTTTGGCGAATACGATCTGCTGGCGTGCCCAACGGTCGCCGTGCCGCCCTTCCCCGTCGGTCAGCGCTTCCCGACCGAAATCGGCGGCGAGAAACTGCAATCCTATATCGACTGGATGTATCTGACATTCGCGTGGACATTGCCGGGCTGCCCGTCGATGTCGATTCCGGTTGGCCTCACCGCCGATGGCCGGCCGGTCGGACTTCAGCTCGTCGGGCGGGTGCGCGGCGAACACGATCTGCTCGGCGCGGCGCGGCTGCTGGAAGGAGTGCTGGATCTCGCCGGGCAAGTGCCGCGCGATCCGCAAGATTTTTCGTCCGCCGCGTGATGTTCGGCTTCCCGCGTCAGTTCCGTTCAACCGAGAGCGCTCAGATCGCACCGCAGCCGAGAAAGTGAGGAATCATGGTTACCAGACGCAGCTTCGCGGGCTTCGTGCCGTGCCTCGTCTGCGCGGCGAGCGGATTGCTGACGGCGGAGGCTTGGGCGCAAGGCGCCGCACCGGCGAGCACGCCCGGCGTGACACGGAAGATTCTTTCGCAACGAAGCGGCCCCGCTCCCGGCTATGTCACGATCATCGCTGAAGCGACCATCGAGCCGGGTGCATCGGTGGCGCGTCATACCCATCCTGGCATCGAGTCCGGTTATTTGCTGGAGGGCGAGATCGAATTGCCGATCGAAGGCCAGCCTACCCGCGTCTTGAAAGTAGGCGACGCGTTTCAGGTGCCAACGGCCACGCCCCACGCCGGCGGGAAGCCGGCCGAGGCGCGCGTGCGGATTGTCAGCACCTATGTTGTGGAAGAGGGCAAGCCACTCGCGTCGCCGGCTTGACGGCGGCTGCCGTCAAACAGTCGTTTCCAACGGTTCCTTCCGGCGATAACGCCGGCGCTACCGCATCCGCCACGGGTCGGCACGCGCGTCCAGCGCGTCCAGCGCGGCATCCGCGGCCAAACGCGGCAGGCGGCTGAGGAGCGAGGGGCGGCGCGGGCGGAATACGCGCGGCCGGGCGCGGTCGCCACCGAGTTCGCGCACGAGGTCGTCGACACTGCCGAGCCGGTCGATCAGGCCGAGCGCCAGCGCCTGATCGCCCAGGAAGTAGCTGCCGTCGAACAGGCGCGCTTCCTCGCCCTGCAAGCGCCCGCCGCGCCGCACGCGCACCCACGCCTTGAAGCGCTCGTGCAGGTCGGCCATCAACGTTTGCACGAAGGCGACGTCCTGCGGCCGTTCCGGACGGAACGGATCGAGGCGCGCCTTGTTCTCGCCCGCCGTATAAAGCCGGCGCTCGACGCCGAGGCGAGCGAGCGCTTCCGTGAAGCCGAAGCCGCCGCCGACGACGCCGATCGAGCCGACGATGCTCATCGGGTTGGCCACGATCTCGTCGCCGGCGCAGGCGATCCAGTAGCCGCCGGAGGCGCCGACCTCCTGCACAACCGCGTGCACGGTCACTCCGGCCTTTTCGGCTTGGCGGCGGATCGCGCCGGCGATCAGGTCGGACTGCACCGGGGAACCGCCCGGGCTGTCGATGTCCAGTATCAAATGGCCGCCGCCCCGCTTGCCGACGCTGCGGATCGCCCGCTCGATCAGGGGACCGGCTGAACGCAGAGACAGGCCGCGGCTGCTGATCACGCCGCGCAGTTCCACGACCGGAATGCGCGGACGCCGCCAGAACAGGAGCGTGCCGAGCCCCATGCCTGCCCTCACCGGGACGCCGCGGCGGCGCGGTCGGCCGCCGCAAGCCCGGTCAGGTAGGCGCCGCCGACCGTGCCGGCGAGCGTCGGATGGGTCGCCTCGCCCGCGAATAACAGCCGCCCTTCCCCGACCGGCTCGGCGAGCCGGCGGCGTGCCCCGGCGTGCCCCGGCAGCGCGTAGGCGTAGGCGCCCCGGAACAGCCGGTCTTCCGCCCAGCGCGTGACCACCGGCTCGGCTCCCGCGAACACGCGATCGGCGCGTGCCCCGAACAGATTTCGGAGATGGTCGCGGACAAGCGCCGCCGCTTCTTCCGGCCCGTGCCCGGCCAAGTCCAGCGCGGCGTCGGCGCCGATCCAGGCGACCACGTGATCGCGCCCGAACGGCCAGGCGTTGACGAGCACGGCGGGTTCGGCGCGGTCACGGATCTGGCGGTCGACCGTGCAGAAGGCGGGCAGGTCGAGACGATCCTCGCCGGAGGCGCGCAGCGCGACCTTGGTCGCGAGACCCATCGGCAGCGCATCGATGCTGTCCCGGGTCGCGGCAGGCAGGTCCGGGATGAACCGGATCGCCCCCGTTTGCAGGACCCCGGTCGAGACGGTGACGATGCAGGCCTTGGCGCGGATCGTTCCGCCGGTTGTCTCGACGGCGACGCCGCTCGGGCCGCCGCCGTCCCAGGCGATGGCCGTGGCTTCCGTGCCGAGGCGCACGTCGATGTCCTGGCCCAGCACGCGGGCCAGCAGCGCGCCGAGACCGTCCCGCGCCATCAGGTTGCCGCCGGAAAGCTGATTGTCGGACCAGTCGCGGAGGCTCAATCGGGCCGCCGGGGCGGCGGCGATGATCGGCCCTTCCCACGCCTCGATGGTCAGCGCCCAGGGGTCTCCGGGCAGCTCGTCGGCCACGTCGGCGAGCCGCGCGTCCGCGCTCGGCCCGGCCAGCATTTCGCCGGCCACGTCCATGTACCGCGACCACGCCCGATCGTAGTCGCGGCTTTGCTCGGCCGTCGCCCAGGCGTTGCCGACGCGGGTGCGGCCGCTGCGCACGGCCTCGGCATCGACGAGGGGCACGCCCGCGCGCGCGAGGACGGGAACCAGCGGATTGCGCTCGGCCGCGTGCAGCCAGACGGCGCCCTGATCGAAGGGCAAACCGCCGAGCCCAGGCGGGCGGCTCGTCCAGGCCCGGCCGCCGATCCTGTTCCCCGCTTCGATCACGACGAAGCGGCGGCCGAGGGACCGGAGGCGCGCCGACGCCGCGAGACCCGCGACGCCCGCGCCAATGACCACGATGTCGACATCCATGATGGGCGGTTGCGCGCCTTGCCTGATTACCGTGCGGGGCGCTTCGCCGCGCCGGGATCGGAGCCGGCGTCCTCGTCGAGGTCCTGAACCACCTCCTCGACCGCCGAGCGGTCGAGCTTCACCGCGGCGTCGGCCAGCTCGTCGCCCTTCTTCTTGTTGCCTTTGGCGTAATGCTCGAGCGCCTCCTCCGCCAGCAGCCGCGCCTTCTCGTGCCGATCACTCGGCGCTTCGCTGTTGGTCTTCGTCATCCTGCTCCGTCCTCTCCAAGGCAGCGCACCCGCTGCGACGCAAACGCGCGGCGCCCCCGGCGGGTGCTGTTCGTCCCCCCGTCCTTATGTATGTTGGCCGGGGCACTGCTAAATGCGGCCGCGACCCTTGTAGGGCTGCATGCGGCTTGCGATTAGTCAACCGCGCAAATCGGACGGAAACATGACAGAATCGGCCGAGGCCGGAAATGTCGAGCTGGAACTGAAGCTCGCACTGCCGCGCGACCGGCATGGTGCAGTCGGCGAGTTGCCGATGTTCCGCGACACGCCGTCGCAGCAACTGCACGAAGTCACGACTTACTACGACACGCCCGATTTCGACCTGCGGCGCGAAGGCACGGCGCTCCGCATCCGCAAGCGCGGCGACCGGCTGATCCAGACGCTGAAAACGCGCGGCGGCGACGAGGTCGCGAGCAATCGGGGCGAATGGGAGTGGGATGTCGGCAGCGACGTGCCGGATCTCGGGCGGCTCGGCGAGACGCCGCGCGCGGAGCTGGCGCAACAGCTCGACGGCCGGCTGCGGCCGGTTTTCCGGACCGACATCGCGCGCACCGTCCACATGCTTGACGGCGCCGGCGGGGCGCGCATCGAGGCGGCGCTCGATCGCGGGCAGATCATCGCGGGTGACGCAAGCGAGCCGGTCAGCGAACTGGAACTCGAGCTGAAATCGGGCAGCGACCCGGCGGCGCTGTATCACATGGCGCTCGACATTCACGCCCGGGTGCCGCTCGCGCTCGCCGGCGAAAGCAAGGCGGCGCGCGGCTACCGGCTGCTCGACGGCAGGGAGCCGACCGCGCGCAAGGCGCCGAAGATAAGGCTGGCGCCCGACATCACCGTCGCGGACGGGTTTCGCCGCATCACCGGCAGCGCGTTGTCGCATCTGGTCGCCAATGCACGCCTCGCCGAGCGCGGCGACCCGGAGGGCATCCACCAGGTGCGCGTCGCGCTACGTCGCCTGCGCGCCGCCTTGCTGCTGTTCAAGCGGCATCTGGACCGCGCGGAATGCAAGTATTTCGGCGACGCGTTGCGAAAGCTCGGCCGGGTACTCGGGGCGGCGCGGGATTGGGATGTGTTCGTCCTGGAGACCATGGCGGATGCGCGGGGCGAGCATCGGGACGAAAGCTGGCCGGGCGAACTCGACGCGGCGGCGTCGGCGCTGCGCCTGCAAGCGCACCGGGATGCCGCCGTGGCGCTCGAAGGACCGGGCCTCACCAACATGGTGCTGTCGCTTGCGGCCTGGGTCGAGGATGGCGTGCGCGATCCTTCCCTGCTCGGCAGCAAGACGGTGCGCAAGGATTTGTGCCAGATCGCGCCGAAGATGTTGGATCGGGTGGACAAGAAGGCCCGGCAGCTCGGTGCGAATATCGAGGCGCTGGAAGAGGAAGAATTGCACGCGCTGCGTAAGGCGCTGAAGAAGCTCCGCTACGACGCGGAGTTTCTGGAAGGGCTGTACCCGCACGACGCGGTGAAGGAGTATCGCAAGCACTGCGAATACCTGCAGGAGATACTGGGGCGGTTCAACGACGCGCGGGTGACGATCGATCTCGCCGGTAAGCTCGGCAAGCGGCATGGCGACGGGCTGACCGGAGCGGTGGACGCGGCCCGGGCGTGGTCGGAAGCGCGGCGGGATTCGGTGCTCGGCCAGCTTGGGCCGGCCTGGCAGGATTTCCAGGCGGCGTCGCCCTTCTGGGCCTGAGCGTGGGCGAGGCGGAGGCGCCGCTCTTCCGGCCAGCCAACGTGGCGGTCCCGGCGCGGGAATTGTCGTTGCTGCAATTCCTGGCCGCCATTCGCAGCAATGCGCTCCGCATGTTCCCGCGCGCGGCCTATGAAGTGGACAGCACGACGCAGCCGTTTCTCGGCCGCACGCGCATCCTGTTGAACGCGCCCGAAGCCGTGCATCGCGTGCTGGTGGAGAACCACCGCAACTATCGCCGGAGCCGGGCCTCCGTTCGCATCCTCCGGCCGCTGGTCGGGCAAGGGCTGTTGCTCAGCGAAGGCGACGAATGGAAGTGGCAGCGACGGACGACCGCGCCCGCAATCGCGCCGAGAACCGTTCCGCTGCTGCTGCGCCACGTCGCGAGCGCGACCGCCGACGCGATCGCGCGGCTTGGCGAGGGCACGCATGAGCGCGTCGATCTGCTGGCGGCGATGCAGACGCTCGCGCTTGAGATTGCCGGGGGCTCGATGTTTTCGATCGAAATGGGCCAGCACGGGCCGCGTGTTCGCGCGCTGCTCGCCGAGTTCGGTTTGCATTACAGCCAGCCGCATCTGCTCGACATGCTGCTGCCGCGCTGGGTGATGGCGCCGCGCGACGTCGCAAGGCGGCGCTTTCACCGGCGCTGGATGGCGCTGCTTGCGGAAATGCTGGGGTCGCGTCTGGCGGAGCCCGCATCCGTTCAGCCGCGCGATCTGCTCGATCTGCTGTTGGCCGCGCGCGACCCCGACACCGGCCGGGGATTCTCACCGACCCAGTTGCAGGACCAGGTGGCGACGCTGATCGTCGCCGGGCACGAGACGACGGCGTTGGCGCTGTTCTGGTCGCTGTTCCTGCTCGCCTCCGATCCGCCGGCCCAAGCCTGGCTGCGGGAGGAGGTCGGGCCGCTCGATCTGCGGCCGGAGAGCGCCGGGGCGGCGATCTCGCATCTGGTCCGGACGCGCGCCGTGGTCAGCGAGGCGTTGCGGCTGTTTCCCCCGGCCTTCACCGTCGTTCGCGAGGCGATCGCGCCCGACGAAGCGGGCGGCGTGCCGATCCCAACCGGCGCGGTGGTGATGATCGCGCCCTGGGTGCTGCACCGGCACCGGCGGTTCTGGAACCGACCGGACGACTTCGATCCGCGGCGCTTCCTGCCCGGGGCGCCGCCACTGCCGCGGCTCGCCTATCTGCCGTTCGGCGCCGGGCCGCGCGTATGCGTCGGTGCCCATTTCGCGCTGGCCGAGGCGACGCTGGTGCTGGCGCTGCTCGTGCAGGCGTTCCGCATCGACCGGAGTGACGCGGTGCCCGTGCTGCCGAGAGCGGTCGTGATGACCGTTCCGGACCGGCCGCCCGGTTTCCGGCTGGTCTCGTGCGGAGGTGCAATGCCGGTTTCGTGACCGGGGAGCCGACATTCCGCCATATTCGGCCCGTAGAGGTGCCGGCCGTAAAGGAACCCGGGGCGCGTTGCCAGGTTCATGTCTTCCGACACGACCACACTCCGAGCGTTGCCCCCAGAGAAAGGCCGATAATGCGTATCGCTCAGATCGCTCCCCTGTTCGAGGCGGTGCCGCCGAAGCTGTACGGTGGCACGGAGCGGGTGGTCTCAAACCTGACCGAGGAACTCGTGGCGATGGGCCACGACGTGACGCTGTTCGCCAGCGGCGACAGCGTGACCGCCGCGCGTCTGGAGCCGGCGTGGCCGCGCGCCATCCGCCTCGACCCGAGCGTGCGCGACTGGATCGCCGCCTATGGGCGGATGCAGGAATTGGTGGCGCGGCGTGTCGGCGAATTCGACGTGCTGCATTTCCACATCGACTACTTCCCGTTCTCCCTGTTCAGCCGGCTGGGCACACCGTTTGTAACGACACTGCACGGACGGCTCGATCTGCCGGAGTTCGCGCAGGTCTACAATCTGTTTCCGCACGTGCCGGTCGTTTCGATTTCGGATTATCAGCGGCGGCCGCTGCCGCGTTTGGGATGGGTCGGAACCGTGCTGCACGGCCTGCCCGAGAAGCTGCTGACGCCGCGCGCCACGAAGCAGGACTACCTTGCTTTTCTCGGCCGCATCTCGCCGGAAAAGGGCATCGACAAGGCGATCCGGATCGCCGCTGCGAGCGGCATGAAGCTCAAGGTCGCGGCCAAGATCGACAAGGCGGACCAGGAGTATTTCGACGAGCAGATCAAGCCGCTGCTGGCGCTCGGCCATGTGGAGTTCATCGGCGAGATCAACGACACGCAGAAAGCCGATTTCCTCAGCGGCGCGCACGCGCTGCTGTTTCCGATCGACTGGCCGGAGCCGTTCGGCCTGGTGATGATCGAGGCGATCGCCTGCGGCACGCCGGTGATCGCCTTCAATCGCGGCTCGGTTCCCGAGGTGATCGAAAACGGCGTTACCGGCTTTATCGTCGAAAGCGAAGCGGAGGCGATCGCGGCCGTCGGTCAACTCGGGACGCTCGACCGCACGCGTGTACGGGATGCGTTCGAGAAGCGCTGGACGGCGCGCAGAATGGCCGAGGATTACCTCGCCATCTACCGGCGCATCAGCCGCACCGACACGCCGCAACTCCGGGCCGTGGGAGACTAGGCTTGGATGACGGCGAGCCGCGGCAGGCGCTCGCCGAACTTTACCGGGCGCTCGGCAGACATGGGCTGATCGCCGGCAGTTCCGGCAATGTGAGCCTGCGGATCCCCGAGGGAATGCTGATCACGCCCTCGGGCGGCTCGCCGGACAGCACGGGCGGGGAGGCGCTGGTGCCTGCCCGCCTCGACGGCAGCGTGCTGGGAGGCGCGCAACCGGGCGCCGTTCCGTCCAGCGAATGGCACATGCACGCCCGCATCTATGGCGACCGCGCAGACGCCCAGTGTATCGTGCACGCGCATTCCGATGCCTGCACGGCGCTCGCCTGCCTAGGCGAACGACTGCCGCCGTTTCACTACATGATCGCCAATTTCGGCGGCGACGACGTGCGCTGCGCGCCCTATGTCACGTTCGGCACCGAAGCCCTCGCCGCCGCCGCGATGCGGGCGCTGGAGGGACGGTCGGCCTGCTTGCTCGCCAATCACGGGATGGTCCTGCATGCGGGCAGTGCCGCCGGGGCGCTGCGCTCGGCGCTGCTGCTGGAATCGCTGGCGCGACAATATCTGCTCGCGCGCGCCGCCGGTCCGCTGCGGCTGCTGACGGACGCCGAGATGCGGGACGCGCATATCCGTTTCCGCAGCTACGATGCGGGCTTGGGCTGAAGCGTGGCTGCACCCAGCGCTGGCGTGGGGCCCGGTCTTCGCGATAGGTGTTTCCGATCTGACGAAGGACGCTGAACCGCCGCGACGGGCGTTGTGTGGCGACAGCACGCAAGCAAAGGGGAGAGTTCCATGCCCGGCATTCAAGCGATCGAGGCGGGCTATTACCGCATCCCGCTCGCGACCACGCTGACCGACAGCACGCATGGCGAGATGCGGGACTTCGAACTGAACACGGTGCGGCTGCGGGATATGGATGGTCTCGACGGCGTCGGCTACACGATCACCACCGGCCGCAACGGCGCGGCGGTGGACGCCATCCTCCGGCGCGATATACCGGAACAGATCGCCGGGCAGGATCCGGACCGGATCGAGTGGCTTTGGCAGAAGGTCTGGTGGGGTCAGCATTACGGGGGCCGGGGCGGCCCGGTCATTCTCGCAATGTCCGCGCTCGACATGGCGCTTTGGGATCTGAAGGCGAAGCGCCTCGGCCAGCCGCTTTGGAAGCTGCTCGGCGGCCACGATCCGCAGGTGCCTTGCTATGCCGGGGGAATCGATCTGCTGCTGCCGCTCGACCAGTTGCTGCGCCAGACCGACGACAATCTCGGCAAGGGATTCCGCGCCATCAAAATGAAAGTCGGGCGCGACCGTTTGTCCGAGGATGTCGAGCGCGTGCGGGCGATGCGCCAGCATCTGGGCGACGGGTTTCCGCTGATGGTCGACGCCAACATGAAATGGTCGGCCGACGAGGCGATCAGCGCCGCGCGGGCGTTGCAGCCTTACGCGCCGGTGTGGCTCGAGGAACCGGTCGTTCCCGAGGATCTCGCGGGCGGTGCGCGGGTTGCGCGCGAGGGCGGTTTGCCGATCGCCTCCGGCGAGAACGTGCACACGCTCGCGGAATTCAAGCAGCTCATGGTTTCCGGCGGGGTCACGTACCCCGAGCCGGACGTCACGATCTGCGGCGGCATCACGGTTTTCATGAAGGTCGCGCATCTTGCCGAAGCTTATCATCTGCCGGTGACGTCGCACGGCGCGCATGACGTGACCGTGCATCTGCTTGGAGCCGTGCCGAACCGTTCCTATCTCGAGGTGCACGGCTTCGGGCTCGACCGGTTCATCGCCGAGCCGCTGCGGATCGAAAACGGTTTTGCCCGTGCCCCGGACCGGCCCGGTCACGGCGTCGATTTCGATTGGAACGAACTGATGGCGGTCAGAGCCTGACGCCGGTTCGCGCGCCCGGGGTCAGGTTATGCGAAACCGGTCTAGAGGACCGGTTGGTCAGCTCCGGCCATCACCGGCCGGTGGTCACGGTTGCCGAGCAGCCGGCAAAAATCCTCGGCCGGCATCGGATGTCCATAGAGGTGACCCTGGCCCTCGGTGCAGCCGCCGACACTGAGCGCCTCGGCCTGGGCGCTCTCCTCGATGCCCTCGGC
>JAFAXA010000105.1 GCA_019241425.1 Acetobacteraceae bacterium
TGTCCGGGATCGTCGCCGGCGGCGGTTGGTTCTGGTTTACGCACCCCAACAAAGGACTGGATCCTCGAACGGCCGACGCGGTGCCGTCACCCGTTGCCCCTGCTCCGGAGGCTGCGCCGGAACCGGCATCGCCGTCCGCCGCAGGGACGCAGGCAACAGGCGTGGTTCCGCTTCCCACACCGCCAACAGGGAATTTACAGCGTACTCTCGATCGGGAGACCTCAGCGCTCCCGTGCTCGTTCATCTACGGAAACGTCGCGCCCGGGGGCGAGGTCCTCATCCAGGGCCTGACCGGGCTCAGCGAGTCGTCCCAAATCGAAACGGCCGCAACCGTCCGGCGCGCATTGTCCGTCGCCTCGCCGGTGAAATCCCTGAATTGGAATGTGGGGTATGTGGATGGACCGTATTGCGCCGTGCTGTCGGCGCTGCGGTCGGTCGTGCTCGACCCCGGTACGTTCTCGTGGCAGGCGAAAACCATGGATGTGCGCGCCGGTTCGCAACTGACGATCGCGTTGTCGCCAGCCCCGGCGGTCCTATTCGTCGACCGCTTCATGCCGAACGGCAGTGTCGCTCATCTCCGGCGCGAGGCGATTCCGGGGTTGAACAGCCCGCGAGCGAACGCGCCGCAGACGATCGATGTGACCGTGGCTGCGCGGGGCGAGCTGATCGTCGCGACGGGGTTGTCGCAGGCGGTCACGTTGCCGGCACGGCCGGGTGGGAGCGAGGACAGCGCGGCCTATCTCGCGGATCTGCGGGGAACAATCGAGCGGGCGCAACATTCCGGCGTCATAATCAGCGGCCGAATCGTATTCGTGGCGGGGGGCTCCTCCTGAGGAGCCGTCCGCCCGTTGCGTGTGAGACGACCGCCGGCCTATGGTGTCCGTCAGCGCCAAGCCGTCAGAGGGTCCATGTGTTCGTGAAGCTGAGCCGGGCAATGTTGTCGGCATGTGCGATCCTGACGCTCGCCGGCACGCTCGCTTTTTCCTCGCCCGAGGTGCGCGCCCAGCATAGTTCGATGCCGCCGAATGCGCGGGTCTATTTCATTTGGCCGCAGGACGGACAGGTGGTGGGGAGTAAGTTCTGGGTTCGCATGGGGTTGAGCGGGGCGGGCGTAGCGCCGGCGGGCGTCGAGTATCCGAACACCGGACATCACCATCTGCTGATCGATACCGATCTGCCGTCGCTCACCGAGGCGATTCCGCACGACAAGAACCACCTGCATTTCGGGGCAGGCCAGACCGAAGCGCAGCTCGAATTGCCGCCCGGGACGCATACTTTGCAGTTGTTGCTCGGAGATGCGGCGCATTTTCCGCATGACCCGCCGCTTATGTCCAAGAAGATTACGATCACGGTTCGCTCGTAGCCGTTCCGGGGAAAGGAGATCGAAGGTGGCGCTCGCTCCTGGCCGGATGATTGCCGCGATGCTCGTGCTCTCGCCAGTACCTGCTCTGTGGGCGCAGACCGCAATGCCGGACCACGCGGTTGCGGAGCCCACACAGCCGGGGGAACAGAAGGCGACTCCGCACCGTTCTCCGGCCCCGAAGAATGCCTATGTTTATTTGGGTTGGCCGAATGACGGCGAGATTATCCGTTCGACGCGTTTTCGGGTTTGGTTCGGAACACGGAATTTCGGCGTTTGCCCCGCCGGGTTTGATCGGCCGAACACCGGCCATCATCATCTGCTGATCGACGTGCCCCTGCCCCCGCTCGATCAACCGATACCGCACGACAAGAATCATCTGCATTTCGGTGCCGGCCAGACCGAAACGGTGCTGGAACTGCCGCCCGGCAAGCATACGCTGCAATTGCTGATGGGAGACGCGGACCACGTGCCGCACGATCCGCCGGTTTTGTCGCGGCGCATTTCGGTCACCGTACGAGCTGATTGAGTCGGGGCCCCGTTCGGGGGGAGGAGATGGTCAGTTTCGTCGTCGCGATCATGATGTGTGCCGGAGCCGATTGCGAAATCGCGCAGCCGGAGCCCGATGTTTGGTATCCGACATACGAAGCCTGCGCAGCGGCGAGCGAAGCAAAGGCGCAGAGTCTTCAGGCCTATCTCAACCAGCATACGTCGGCTGGCCGGCAGGGAAGAATCGTTTGCCTGCGCAAGGACGTTTCGATCGTCGATGTCGAAGAACTGTCCGAAGCGCTGGAAACGGCCGTGGTGCGTGCGGAGCCGAGTGCGACCTCCGGATATGTCGGGCTGGTGGAGAAGGGCGAGCGGGTTCTTGTCAATGGCCGCGTGCCAGGCACCCAGTGGCTGCGGGTGGTTCTGAAGGACGGGTCGACGGGTTTCGTGTTTTCCGATCGGCTCAAGACGGCCGGATCCGCGGGAGCGGCCGGTTCGCAGCCGGCGGCGCCACCCGCGCCACCCAGCGTGGAGGCCGCGCCCCGTCCGAAGGAGATGCCAGCCCAGGCCGCTCCCGCGGAGAGGCGGGATTGCGAGCGATGCCCGGTCTTGGTCGCAGTACCGGCCGGAACGCTGACGATGGGATCGGGCGACGACCCCACCGAAAAGCCGGTGCACAAGGTTGCCATACCAGCGTTCCTGCTCGCCAAATACGAGGTGAGCGTTGCCGAATGGGCGGCTTGCGTGGACGCGGGCGCTTGCAGCTACAAGCCGCCGCCGCCGATCGATTCCGATCCCGCCCGCACGCCGATCACAAATCTCAGCTTCGCGGACGCAACCGAGTACGTCGCGTGGCTGCGCAAGGAGACCGGGAAACCGTATCGGCTTCCTTCGGAGGCGGAATGGGAATACGCCGCGCGCGCCGGCGCTACGACCCGCTACGCCTGGGGCGATCAGGTCGGCACGGGCCATGCGGATTGCGAGGGCTGCGGTGGCGCGCATGACCGGCGGCATCCGCAGCCGGTCGACGCGTTTCCCCCCAATCGATTTGGCTTGTCTGGCATGGGCGGCGCCGTCGCCGAGTGGGTCGAGGATTGCTGGCATTCGAGCTACCAGGGTGCGCCGCGCGACGCCTTTCCCTGGCGCACACCGAATTGCATGAGTCACGTTCTGCGGGGAGGAGCGTGGACGAGCGGGCCGAAGGACATCACCGTGTCGTCACGGAATTACTACGACACGTCCGTCCGCTATCCCGCGAACGGCGTGCGCGTGGCGCAGGACCAGACAACGTTTGCGCGGTAGACGCGCGACCTGCCACTCCGCAGTTATCGTTCCGATCAGCATCCGGCCGCGGCTTGCGGTCGAACACCGCGCGCGTGATTACGCGTGCAAAGGTTTGCTTGGCGCTGGCCTCCGGTTGGCCGGAGAGGAAGGCGGTCAGCGGAAAACTTGAGCTTCGCCCCGCTCCGGGATACCAATTGGCACCGGACCGGAACGTTTACGTTCGAGCGACAGGAGGATGCGATCAACCGACCCTTCGCGGAGACTTGGCTCCTTCTGTTGTTGCTCGCCGGGTGCGCCCAAACGGCGCCGGCATACGCGCCTGTTCCGGCCGTGGTGCCTCAGGCAGAGCCGGAAACAGTGCCGCTGCCGCCCGTCTCGTCGAAGCCGCTGCTTTGGCAGCCCGGACATTACGAGTGGGATGGCGCGCAGTTCGTTTGGTACAAGGGAGAGTGGATCGAGCGAGGCGATCGGAGCACGTTGTGGCAGGACGGGTACTGGCAGAAGGACGGCAATACGTTCGTTTGGGTGCCAGGGCACTGGGCTTCCTAGGCCCGACTCGCTGATCGGAGATCATTCAGCCGGTATGTAAACCCGGCGCCCGTCGAGTATTTCATAGCGGCCGAAGGATTTCGGCGGTGCCGCGCTGCCATCCCCATCCGCATTGGGGGGCGTGCGGGCCTTCCCGTCGGGCGTGGCGCCCGGAACAGGTCCGCCCAGCGCCGCTTCACCATTCGGACGATGATCCTCCGCCGCTGGTCTCTCGGAACGACCGGGCGGGACAGGCGGCGGGTTTGCCGGACCGACTTCGGGCTGCGGCGCAATGTCGGCGGGAGGCGCTGGAACGAAGATGCGCTTTCCATCCCTGACTTCGTATCGACCGAAGGATCTCGGGGGCGGGGGCGCGCTTTCTTGCTCCCGGGGAGCGGGCGCCGGTTTTGCCGCCGGCTTCGAACTCTCTCCCGCGTTTCCGGTATCGCGATCAGCAGGACGGGGGGGAGCCGGAGCGGACGGCGCCGTTCCCTCGGCGGGTGCCCGCGGTCCGGGAGAAAGCGGCGGGGTTCGCCTTAGAGGCACGCGGGGTGCTGCCGGCGCGAGGGGTTCGATCCGGCGCGGCGGCAATGGCCTGAGTGCGTTGTCCCATTCCTTGGGCCCGGCATCGAGTGTGGCGACCGAGCCGGGCGAGGGAATTGGCCCGAGCGATGCTGGCGGCGGCAGTGGCGCTTTCAGACCGATGCCCAAATCGGCATCGGCCGCTATGGGTGGTGGTAATTGCGGAACGCTTTGCGGCAAGGGCGTCGGGAGGACCGCTGACGGCTGGTCTGACGCCGCGCTTGCGGCCGGCGCGGGTGCCTCGCTCAGATCCGGGCCGTGCCGTTGCTCCGCTGGAGCAGCACCTGCGGCAGTGCCGATATCATGACGACTGCCTGACGCCTCTGCTGGCGCGCTTGCCGTGCCGATCGCCGTGGGCGTGGCTGGTGTGCTGGGCTGCGCGATCTGCTTGGCCGCCGGCTCGTGCCTTGCCAAACGCCAATAGGCGGCGCCTGCGCCCAGCGCGGCTACCAGGACCAAGATGGCCGCCACGGCATATTTTGCGCGGGACGGCGTCTCCCGTAGAAGCGTCGGCCGCGCGCCTTTGGCGACCTTCGGCTGGGCGAGCGCTTCGTCCTTGCGCGCGGCCAGCGCCTGACGCAACGCTTGCGCGAATTCGCTGGCGCTGCCGAAACGCTGCTGCGGCCGCTTCGCCATTGCCCGCAGCACGACACTGTCCACGAGCCGGGGCACCGCGTCCGACACGTCCGAAGGCTTCGGCGGCGCGGTGTTCAGCGCCTTGTGCATGATGGTCGCTATGCCGCCGTCGAACGGCCGTGCGCCGGTGAGAAGCTCGTATAAGATCACGCCCGCGGAATAGATGTCCGTGCTCGCCTCGATCGCCTGACCGCAGAACTGCTCGGGCGACATATAGGCCGGCGTGCCCATCACGGCACCGATTTGCGTGATGCTGCTGTCTTCGAGCCGGGCGATCCCGAAATCCGCGATCTTGGCGCGTCCCTCGCGCGTGATCATGATGTTCGAGGGCTTCAGATCGCGGTGAACGACGCCCTGATCGTGGCTGTATTGCAGGCCCGCGAGAACATCTTCCATTAAGCGAACGACCGCCGAAAGCGGCATCCGCTTCTCCTTGTCGAGCAGCGCCTTCAACGTTGCGCCTTCGACATACTCCATCACGATATACGCGCAGTTCGAAGTCTCGTAATAATCGAAGATCCCGACGATGTGCGGATGTTGCAGCCGCCCTGCCGCCTGCGCCTCCCGCCGGAACCGCGTGAGATGCTCCCAGCCATTGTCGGTCAGCGGAACTTCCTTGACCGCCACCCGCCGCCGGATCGCGCTATCCCAGCCCTCATACACAGTGCTGATCGGCCCGGCCGCAATCTTTCTGCGGAGCTCGTAGCGGTCAGACACTGTTTCCGCAGAATTGGCCATTGCAAACACAGCGAATACCATACCGGGTCACCGCCGTAAACGAATGATCCGCTACGCGGAACTCTCAAGCATGTCTTGCAATCGCTTCAACCGGAACGACTTTTTGTGCCTGATCGAGCGCCGAGCGTATCGGCTCGCCTTCGGATCCGCGCGCCCGAGGCTGGTATGGTCCAGCCGTCACCGCCGGGGCCGGGGCTTTGCCGCGACGACGATGACCGGCCGACCCTTCCGTGCATCGGTCTTGGCGGCGGCACCCGGGGCGAGGCCCGCCGTGGGGGATGCCGCACGCCTTGGCAGGAGTTCCGGCAGACGCTGACCCGTGTTGCCGAAGCCGTCCCAAGGGTCCGTTTTCAACCGGCTCAGCCGCTCCGGCACGGTGCGCACCGTGTATTTGGCGGGATCGAGTTTCGCCGTCACCTCGTCCCAGGCGACGGGCGTCGCGACGGTTGCACCCGGCCGAGCGCGGGGCGAAAAGCTGGCGATCGCCGTCGCGCCCAGGCCGTTGCGCAGCCAGTCCACCAGAATACGGCCGCGCCGGTCGGCGATCTTCAGATGCGCGAGAAACCGCTCCGGCTCCTCCTGCGCCATTGTCTCGGCGAAGGCGCGGCAGAATGGCTTCGCCAACCCCCAATCCGCCTCCGCGCGAAGCGGGACCACGACATGCAATCCCTTGCCGCCCGTGGTGCGGCAGAACGAGGCAAGGCCGAGGCGCCGCAGCCGATCGCGCACGTCATGGGCCGCCCTGACGATCTCCGGCCAGGGCACGCCCTCGCCGGGATCGAGATCGAACACGAGCTGGTCGGGCCGGGCTGGATCGGCTTCGTTCGCGCCCCACGCGTGCAGCTCGATCGCCGACATCTGCGCCATCGCGATAAGCCCCTCGACACCGTCGATGGCGAGATAGGGCTGCCGGCTCGTCGATCCCTCGCGGATGGCGGCGGGCATGATGCCGTGGCCGTTCTTCTGAAAGAATTGCTCGCGACCGTTGATGCCCTCCGGGCAGCGCAGGATGGAGAGCGGCCGGTGGGCGAGTCCGGGCAGGGCCGCCGCGGCGATCGCCTGCCAGTACTCCGCCAATTGCTGCTTGGTTATTCCCGGCCAAAGCTGGCGGTCGGCGTGGCTGAGCGAAATCCCGCCGATCTCGACCGCCGCTTTCTTCGGCGCCCGCGCGATGACCACGTTGCCGGCGGCGGCGCGCGCCGGCGTTTTAGCCGCCGGGGACGGTTGCGGACGTGGCGGAACGGCACCGTGCCAGCCCTTGCGGCTCACGACGGTCCGGCCGATCCGGCGCGGTTTGAATTCCGTGCGCTCCGCTTCCGGATCGGCGACCTCGCGCACCACCTCGGCGGCGAGCTTGTCGTCGCGGGTGCCGAGATAAACGGGATGGCGCACCCGACCGGCACCCGACCAGCCGGTGAATTGCACCTCGACCACGATCTCCGGCCGGACCCAGGTCACGGCGTTGTCGATCGGATCACCCGATACCGATAGGCCCGCCGGAGCGGTCGTTTGCATCCCGTCCAGCCGCTTGCGAAGGGCAAGCAACTCCTCGTCGTCGAAACCGGTCCCGACGCCGCCGGCGTAATGCGGGCGCCCGTCCTGGTCGTAATAGCCGACATGCAGGGCGCCGAGACCAACCCGACTGCCGCCGGGCGGCGTCCAGCCGAGGACCACGAACTCCTCACGGCCGCTACATTTCACCTTCACCCAGGAAGAGCTGCGTCCGCTCCGGTAGGCAGCGTCGGTTTGCTTGCAGATGATCCCTTCCAGTTGCATCCGGCAGGCGTTCTTGCGCACCGCTTGCGTGTCGCCGCGATGGTGGTCACTGTAGCGCAGCATGCCCGTCCAGTCCGCCAAATCGGCGAGCACCCGCTTGCGCTCCAGCAACGCGCAGGATCGAAAATCCCAGTCATCCAGATGCAGCAGGTCGAAGCAGAAAAAAACCAGCGTATCGTCGCGCCCAGCCTTGAGCGCGGTCTGCAATCCGGCGAAACTGGAAACGCCGTCCTCGCGCAGGCTGACGAGTTCTCCATCCAGCATCGCGTTTTTGACCGGCAGCCGCGCGATCGCGCTCGCGAGCGTCGGCATCCGCTCCGCCCAATCATGGCCGTTGCGGGTGAGCAGGCGAACCTTTCCCTCCTCGACGGACGCGATCAGGCGGTAGCCGTCGAACTTGATTTCGGACAGCCACTCGGGGCCGTCCGGCGGCTCCTCCGCAATCGCACAGAGCTGGGGTTCCTGCTTCTCCGGCAGGGGCGCGCGTACCGCACCGGCAATCGGCGGCTGCTCGGTGTGGTTCTTGCCGCGCGCTTTCGGTCGTGACCGAGGCGCGGGCGCCGCTGGAAAGGGCACCTCCTGTTCCAGCCTGAGCGCGTCGACACCCTCGCGGGCGGCCGCGTCGCGGCCCTTGATCAGGAACCAGCCCTCCTGCTTCTTCGGATCGCGTTGCTTCAGCCGGGCGAGCGTGAACCGCCCATGCAGCCGCTGTCCCGACAACTCGAAACGGAGATGACCCTTCCGCATCCCCTCTTCGGCATCCTCGAGCGCCGTCCAGGTGCCGCGATCCCAGGTTTCGACCTTGCCGGCGCCATACTGGCCGTCGGGAATAGCGCCCTGGAAATCGGCATATTCGATCGGATGGTCCTCGACATGGACCGCCATGCGCCGGTCGGCGGGATCCAGGGAAGGACCCTTGCGGACCGCCCAGCTCCACAGCACGCCGCCGTACTCAAGCCGGAGATCCCAATGCAGCCCGGCCCGGTGGGCATGATGCTTTTGAATAACGAACAGCTTTGTCTCGCTGGACGGCTGTGCCGGCCCAGGTGCCGGTTCCGCCGTTGCGGTAAAATCGCGCTTAGCGCGATAGGTTCGGATCGAGGTGTCGCGGCTGCCTACTCTGTTCGCCATGCGACGGAAACGCGGGGGCCGCCGCCGGGGTTTGTGCGCGCGTGGTTGGCCGCGATGTCGGTTACGTGTTGCGCCGCCAGACTTCCTCCTGAAGAACAGCCGCGAATGTCACCCAGGCGAGCAGCGGCAGGCTCGCCGCGCCCGCTCTTCTATCAACCAGAGTTGCCGTGCCGGCTGCCGTCGCCGCGGTGACGACCATGCCGCTGGTGACGCCCAGTGCCTCCCCGAGCCGCTTGCGTCCGAACAGCACCCACGAGAACCCGGCCACCCCGAGAAGATTGAGTGCCCACGCGCCGAGTGCCGCCGACCGCGCGGCGGAGGGGCGTTCCTTTAGCAGCCGGTATCCGGCATAGGCTTGCAGGCCATCGAGGACTGTCCAGGCGATTGCGAAAACCGGACCCGGCGGCGTGAAGGAGGGCTTGCGGAGAGAGGCGTACCAGAGAGCGGTGCGGGGATGGGTGGGCGACGGGTTCCATTGCGCGCCGATGAGCTGGGCCGCGGTGACCGCGGTTGCCGCGACGGACGCGGCCGATCTCGTTTGCATGAGTATCCTCCTTCTCCTTGCGCTAGCGGTGCAACGTGCGCCGTTGCGGTTCGAAGCCGACGTGAGCGGCTATTTCCGCATTTACGCGCGCCGCCTCTTCGTGGTGCAGCCAATGCGTTCCGCCTTCGACGATCCGGAGGCGTCCGTCCCGGCAGAGCTGAAGGGCGGATCGTGCGAGATGCAGGCCGAGGAAACCGTCGCGTTCGCCCCAAAGAATCAGGGTGGGCGGAATGATCTCTGCGCGATCGCGGACGCTGCGCCCGCGGATCGCACGATAGTAGTTCAGCATGGATGTCAGCCGCCCCGGTCGCTTCCAGGCTTCGAGGTAGGGCCGGATGGCTTCTTCATCGAACGTGCCGGGCCGGGAACTGCGGCGCATGACGCGGCGAAGCGCAGCGAAACCGCCCGCTCTCAGGATCGCCTCGGGAAGCCAGGGCAACTGGAACAGCGCCACGTAGCTGCTGCGCATCACCTGAGTTGGGTGCAGCAGAGTTTGCCGCACAAAGAGATCGGGATGCGGCGCGCTCATGACGACGAGCCGACGGAGCCTTTCGGGGTTCTGCATCGCCGTGGCCCACGCGACGATGCCACCCCAATCATGGCCGACCAGATCGAAGCGATCGGCACCGTAAACATTCGCCAGTGCGATCACGTCGCCTACCAGCCGGTCCAAATGGTAGGCGCCGATCCCTGGTGGTGCATCGCTCAGATTGTAGCCTCGCATGTCAGGAACGACGACCCGGTAGCCTTGGCCGGCGAAATGGGTGATCTGACACCGCCATCCCCACCAGAATTCCGGAAAGCCATGGAGCAAGATGAGCAAAGGACCTTCGTCGGGGCCCGCTTCGATGACGTGGAGAGTCACGCCGTTGACCCGCCGCATCCTGCTCGCCCAGTCGGCGTTCATGCGCTCACTCGATGAGCGCCCGCTTCGTTCCCTCACCTTTCCGGATACGCTATGAGCGACTGCGCGTTCAGCCGCGGAGATTGCGCATGGGAACGTCCTGCAGGGCCAACTGCACCGTGCGGCCACTTCGCCAGCTATTCGCGGCGGGATCGACTTCGGGTTCCGGAATGTCGCTCCGATTGTCCTTGGCTCTCCGCGTATCCGTGCGGAGCCGGCTGTCGCGTGCTTGCAGCATCGCCGGATTGACCTGACCGTCTTGCACGAACCCCATCATGAGCTGCGGTATCCCGAGCGGAAGCGCAGGATCGCGGTCGATCTGCCAGGTGTGCCACGTCTTGCCGTAGGTGCTCGCGAGATCCTTCATGACGGCATGCTCCGCGATGAGCGGGACTCCGGGCGCGACAAGCTCACCCGATCTCACCTCGTAATCGTGACTATGCCACAGGCGCTTCTCGTCCTCCGGCAGCGATTTGAACACGCGCTCGCTGACGATGTATTCGACACCGATCAGCTTGGCGTTTCCCGCGTTTCCATCGTAGATGACGCATTGATGGAAATCCTCGCTCAGATGCGTGCAGAAATGATGGGCTTCGACCTGCCGGCCCATATCGTCCGCGTAGAAGTGAAATCCGTTCAGATACGCGCTCATCGCATCGAGCGGGCGCTTCGTTTGCAGCGCGTCGGCTGCGGTGTCCAGCAGATGGCTGCGCGTGTTGAGCGGGGCGTCGGTTGCCGGCTGCGCGCGGGCGAGGCGCCCCATTGTCGAAACGACCGGCACCGCCATCAGCGCGGATGCGACCGAGCGACCAAAGCATCGCCGGCACGTGAAACGGTGCAGCCAGGGCATCGCTTTTTCCCGGCTTGGGTCAGGGTGCATGATACGCCGATCCATCTTCCGCGCGCGCCGGATGTGCCACGTAGCGGCCCTCCGCGGGCACCGAAACACGCGAGAAATCCCGCGCGAGATCGTGCAGCGCCGCCCGCATCGTCGGCCCGCTCATCGCTCGGCCGTGCCCGGTGATCACCAGCTCCGGCTCGAGGGCGGCGAGAGCGGCGACGGAAGAGCCCGCGCTTTCCCAATCGATCGTGAAGTATCGGGGAGGGCCGTGCAGTTCCGTCGCTTGCAGCGCCACCGCGTAGGCCGATTCCTGCGCGGTCGTGATGAACGCATCGCCCGCGACCATTGTCCGATCCGACTCGCGCCAGAACGAGACGTGCCCGGGCGAATGGCCGGGCGTATGGAGCCAGCGCCATCCGGGCATTCCCGGAACGCTGTGATCTCCAGGCAGCGCTTTCAGTCGGCTACCGACATTCACCGGGCGTGTCGGGAACAGCGGGGAAAGTCTGGCCAGGAGACCGCCGCCGACCTTCGGATCGCCCGGAGGATAGGCGGCGCGTCCGTTCAGGTACGGATGCTCGCGTTCATGCGCGTAAACCGGGACGTCCCATTCCTCCGCCAGGTCTTCCAGCACGCCCACGTGATCGAAATGGCCGTGCGTCAGCAGGATCGCTTTCGGCCGCGAGTGCTCGCCGAACCGTTGCCGGGCGAGGCGCTTAATGCGGAAGCCGGTGCCGATGAGCCCCGCGTCGATCAGCACCCATTCCCGGTCGCCCGCGCCCGGCCGACCGTAGAACACCACATTGACCATGAGGAGCAGGGCGTAGGCGAGATCGGGGGCGATCTCGTGGGCGCCGCTCCCGTCATCCGTTTCCTGCGCTCGCGCTTCCGAGCCTAACGGCTCCTGCTGTGTCATGGACGCTGGTCCCCTTCCGGGGAGCCATCATCCCAAGGCTTCCTGCAAGGCGCAACGGCGGAGAGGGCTCCGCGCGAGAGCCGCGTGGTTCGGATGGAAGCTGCGGCCGATTGCGGCGCCTCGACTGATGCGCCGCAGATCGGCCGCTTCCCCAACCTGGTCGATTGTTACAGTTGACCGACCACAAGCAAGGCATGCAGGAGAACGAGGTGCGTCTCGATGAAGGCGGTGCCGATCAGCGCGATGTGAACCAGATCATCGGCTGGGTTCGTGTCGACCTCGAGAAGACCCTGCTGGAACAGCAGCAGTTCCTCATGCCCGGCGATCTGGGCGTTGATGTAGGCGGCGTCGAAATCAGGCCCGGATAGTTGTGCCAGAGACGCGAGTATCTGCTGCTGGTCGGGCGTCAAAGGAGCTGGCGGCGGATTGAAGTTATTGTTCAAAGATTGCGCGACGGCGGTCTGTTCCAGGATTTCGGATTTAGCGAATTTCCGCACGCCCAGATTGCTCGATTGGGTCAACGCCAGTTGGCTCGACAATTTGGCGAGCGTGCCGACCTGCAAGGTTTGTTGAACGTAGGTGGCGGCGTCGAGTGGCGGAACGGACTGGGCTTTCGAGCGAGTTGAGACAAGCGCAAGCGGAACGGCTCCCGCGAGCGCGATGACGGCATGGCGTCGATTCATAATAACTCCCCTGACTGCCTTCTTGGCCTCTTGCAGAAGAGGCGGTTGCGGAGCTTGGCGAGTAGTTTCGCCAAAAGTTGATAACGGTGGGGTCATGCGCTCGCGGAGGGCGCACCGGTCGACAAGCACCTTTCCGCATTTATGATGTGCAAAAAAGGACCCGCGTGCAGAACGCATGTTCGGTCACCTGCGAACCGGCTTAGAGCCGTCTCGCGATTCACGCCGTATCGGAGCCTCGATGCCCAACGTCGTACTGCGTTGCGTTCTCCTTCTGCTTTCATTGTTTCCGGTATCCTGCGCCGGGATCGCGGGCAACCAGCAAGGGCCGCTGCAGCCGCAGGCCGTGACCGGACCTTGCACCGTTCACCGGTTTTTTCTTTCGGGTCTGCGTTCCGTACCGGTAGAGATGACGGTCAGAAATATCGGGCAGGTGTGCGCCTTCACCTTGGTCAACCCCGATCTCCAGTATTTCTTCAGCGCAGCCTTGGTCACCGAGGCAGGTGCGCATGGCAGCGCCCGGGCCGCTCTCGTCAGCGGGGGTCGGCAGGTCACCCTGACCTACCGGCCGGAACCCGGCTATGCCGGGTCGGATCGCTTCGACGTAACGATCGAGCCGAACGCGATCGGCATGGCGGTCAAGGTCAACGTGCAGAACCCCTGAACCCAGGCGACCGCCTTATGCCGGTGCACGCCGCATTTACCGCCGCTTGCCGACCCTGTCAGATCGGCGTCAGTTCTGCGCGTTTGGCCCCGTGTCGTGCGACAAGTCTATGGGGGCGCCCATGGATCCAGACGCGCTCCACCTCGATGCCGGTCCAGCCCTCGGGCAGGACGACGGGACGCTTTGCCCAATGTTGCGCATCCCCCGGTCCCGGCGAGAGCCCCGGGAAACCGGTTAGAAGGCCCAGCAGGAAGCCGCCCAGGTTTGCGAAAAACGGTCCCGCCCGAGGTTGGTCGGGAAAGACATCCGGCCGGTACTCCAGGGTTTGCATGAACCGCGGCGCACAGAACTGGCCGTAGCCTTCATCCATCAACTGCGCGGACAAGCCGCGATCGCCCGCATAGGCCGCCCAGACGCCGTAAAGGGCAGACAGCATCGGGCTGCCGAGGTAATCCTTGCGCAAGCCGAGATAGAAGGTCAGCGTCGCGCGTTCCACGTCCGGATCGAGGCCGAACGGGAGCGGGAACACGCCCATGAGAGGGTCGGGAGTCGCGCCCTTCTCCTCGTCGGGCTTGAAGTGGTCATGTGAAACGATGACGCGACCCTCGCGCGGGAGCGCCATCGCCGCCGCGATCTCAGCCCAAGCGGGATTGGCGGTGCGGCCCAGCCTTTCGGCGGCGCGAGTCGCATCGCGAAGAACGGTGACCGCGGCCATGTTCGTGAATGCGGAGTTGTCGGCCTCGGTTTCGCGTTCCGCGATGCCCATGGCCCCCCGTATCTCAAACCCGCGACCAGTCTTTATGACGCGGCTGGTGATCCAGTTGGCGACGCCCGACAGCACGGGCCACGCTCTTTCGCGCAAATACTCGAGGTCGCCGGTCACGTCGGCGTGGAAGGCGAAAGCGCGCGCGACGTCGAGCGACACGTGATCCTCGTGCCAGGATGCCGAGCCCGGCATCGGCGCCGCCTCTTGTCCGGAGGACGGCGCGCTCTCCCACGGAAATTGCAGCCCGCGCCGGCCACGCAAACGCGCATTGCGGGCGGCGCCGCCGAGATTGCGCGCCCTGTAGTCGAGGATGCTTTCGGCGGCGTGCGGTTGGAGCAGGCTGAGCACCGGGACGACGAAGGTTTCGATGTCCCACATCACGTGGCCGTAATAGTAATGGTAGTTGTTCCAGGTCGCGAGGCCGAAGATCGATGTCGATGCGGGTGACGCGACGTGGGTCGAACTGAGGAGGTAAAACAGCGCAGCGTCGGCCATCGCTTGCCAACGCGTATCGGCGCCCAGGATGACAATCCGGCCTTTCCACAAATCGTTCCAGGCGTCGCTATTGGCAGCCCGGATGGTTTCGAAACCCCGCTTCTTCGCCAGCGCGATCTGTCGGACGGCCTCGAAATCCGGCTCGGCATGGGTCACGTTGGGTATCAGGCTCGCCACTTGGCGCAGGCGGTAGCTTTGTCCCGCCTTGGCCCGGAACGCGTAGGCCGTGGTCAGACTGCGGTTCTCGAGCGGTCCCATCTGCGGTTTCGCTTCCGCACCCACCAGCTCGGTGATGTAGGCGATGCCGCAGGTGGACAGCGCGCCCGCGCTCTCCCACAAAGCCGCACCGTCGCATGACGGCTTTTCTTCTCCCGGCGGCGTTCGGAGATGACGCAACGCGCGCCCGTCCACGTGACGGCCGTCGAGGAGCGCCAGCAGGGCGAGATCGACATCGCGGTCCACCTCGACGGTCGTTTCCTGGCAGACGACGCTGGGCATCTCGCGGCTGCAGAAGATGAGCACAGTCACGGTTGCCTTGCATTCATCCGTCTCGAACGCGAATCGGCTCACCAACTCTCCGAACGCGAAGTCGTAGGACTGATCGATGATGGTGACCGCGTCCGGCACATCGGACAGCGACGTGCCCGCGAGTCGGATGTCGCCGGCGACCGGATAGGGTGCGACCGCGATGGCCTCGATTCTGCGCTGCGGATGTTCCCCCGAGTACCCGCTCACGAGCGTGAAGCCTGCCCGCAACGGCATGTCGCGCACGCGAAGGCCCATCACCCCGTTCGCGACATAGGCGGGCAACTCGTTTCGGGCATTTCCCTGCACGGGTGAGGGGCTGATCGGCGTGGTCATGGCCGATTTCAGCCAGATCGCCTGCCGATAATCAATGGGGGGCGCGTGCCCTTCATTTACGCAACGTCCGGCAGCGTTCGGAGGATGAGGCCTTCATCGGCGCGGAGGTGGATGTCGTCCCGCAACGGGTCAGGATGATCGAGATAGGTGGAAAGCAACGCTTCGCACGCCGGCCTCGGCGGGCGCAAGACCTGCACCCGGTCGGTCATGTTGAGCGCGATCAGCAGACGCTGGTCCGCGATCCGGCGCTCGTACGCGAGCACGTGGTCGTCGACGTGAACAAGCCTGAATGCACCGACAGACAAGGCGGCTTCGTTGCCGCGCAGGCGGATGAGCGCGCGGTACAGGGACAGCATGGAACGCGGATCGTCGATCTGGCGTGCAACGTTCAGCACGTCCGCATCCGCGTTCAGCGGCAGCCAGGGTTGCCCTTCGGTGAACCCGGCGTGTCGTTCGGATGTCCAGGGCATCGGCGTACGCACAGGATCGCGTCCGAGGCCCAATCCCGGGACATTGCGCTCGAACGGATCTTGCACCAGGGATGGCGGGATCGGCACGTCCTGCATGCCGATCTCCTCACCCTGATAGATCGTGGGCGTTCCCCGGAGCGTCAGCAGCAGCATGGCGGCAACGCGGGCCTGCGCGGGTCCGATGCGGCTGGCGACGCGCGCCCTGTCGTGATTACCGAGCACCCAGTTGGGCCAGCCCCCTTGCGGCAACGCCGCTTCATAGGTCTCGATGAGTGACGCGATCGCGCGCGGCTGCCAATCGGTAGAGATGAGGTGGAAGTTGAACGGCAAATGGAAGCCGCTCAGATCCGCGCCGTAATAGGCCATGAGTTGGTCGATCGGCAGATAGGCCTCTCCGATCATGACCTTGTTTCCATAGCGATCGGCGACGTGCCGCATCAGCTTGATGCACTCATGCACGCCCGGCTGGTCGACCGTTCGTGTTTGCAGCCAGCGGTCGGCGGGCGGCATTCCCGGCCGCCAATCGGGATTGGCCGGATTGTCTCGCTCGTCCTCATCCTCCACCAGATGGTGGATCGCATCGACCCGAAACCCGTCGACCCCACGATCGAACCAGAAGCGGAGCACGTCGCACATCGCGTCCTGAACCTGCGGATTGCGCCAGTTCAGGTCCGGCTGCTCCTTCAGATAGGCGTGGTAATAGTACTGGCCTGCGACCTGATCGAACGTCCAGGCCGAACCGCCGAACTCGCTTTCCCAGTTATTCGGCGGAGCGCCGCCGGGCTTGCCGTCGCGCCAGATATACCAGTCTCGTTTCGGACTGTTCGGGGACGACCGGCTGTCCGCGAACCACGGATGTCGATCGGACGTGTGGTTGGGCACGAAATCGAGGATCACCTTCAGTCCGGCCGCGTGCGCATCCGCAAGCAGCGCGTCGAAGTTCGCGAGCCTGCCGAACAGCGGGTCGATGTCGCAGTAGTCGCTGACGTCGTAGCCGAAGTCTCGCATCGGCGAAGGGAAGATCGGCGAAATCCAAATCGCCTGCACGCCGAGATCGACGAGGTGATGCAGACGGCGCCTGATCCCGTCGAGATCTCCGACGCCATCCCCGTCCGTGTCCTGAAAGGAACGCGGATAGACCTGATAGATGACCCCGGTTTGCCACCAGGCGTTGACGTCCACCGGACCGCCTCGACGACGGCCTCAGCTTGCCGACGAGGCGTTTTGCATCCATTGCCGGTGGCGCAATTCGTCCTGGTGCGCCCGCTCGAACATCGCCCGCGCGTCGGCGGGGGCCTCGGCGTGGCGGGACGCGCGCTCGTACGCGGTCACCGTGTCTTCCTCATTGGAGCGCATTGCGGTCAGGATCGCGCTGTCACCCATGATGCTCGCCAGCGCCACCTTGCCGGTGGTCAGCATCTGCTTGGCATCACCCTCCTGGTGCGGCGTCGCGCCGGAAGACGTGGCAAGCGCGGTCAGTTCCCGCACGTGACGATCATGGTCGGACTTGAAACCGGCGATGGCGTCCTTGAACGAGGGATTTTCCAGCCGCTCGATCGCCTGCTGGTAGGCGGCGATCGCGTCATGCTCGAGCAACAGGAGGTTTTCGACCAGCTCGGGAAATGACGCTTCTGTTCCGACGGTGGTGACCATGACGTTCTCCGCTCCTTTGTGATTGTTCAGCCAGCATGCCCGTTGGTCATCTTCAGGGGCGCCTAACCAGCGCAGGCTGCGGACCGGGTGCGCCAAGCTAACTCACGACAAGGTCTCGTGGTCGATCACACACTGCCGCAACCGCCGGTCGAACGCGGAATCACAGCGTTGTTTCACTCACTTTTGCGTGTCCAGCTCCGGCGCCGTTCTGGTCGATGTGTCGTTGGCCAGCGCCCGCACTGCCGTTTCAGGGCTGCGACGTCGCGGAGGCGAGAACGCCCTCGACCAGCCGCATGAAGGCACCCAGTCGGAACGGCTTTCGCACGAAGGCCGAGTATTTCTCGATCCGCGCCCGCACATTTGCCTCGGGCATGGAACTCATGATGATGATCGGCAGATCCCGCTGGTCCGCGTTCTGCCGAATGGCCTGCACCAAGCCGGCGCCGTCGAGCACCGGCATCATGAAGTCGGAGATGACCAGATCCGGCCGCGGCGTTTCTGCCAGACGCTCCAGCCCCTGCCGCCCATTGGCCGCCCTAACGACCCGATAACCCTCGTCGGTCAGGCTCATTTCGAGCAGGTCGGCGATGGCGAACTCGTCTTCGACGATCAGAACTGTGGCCGGATCGCTCATCCGGACTGGCCGCCGCCACCGGGCCGCATCCGGTCGGCTTGCCCCGGATCGGCTCGTTGTGTCCGCACAGCGGCCTCGCGCGCCATTCCGCTCAAAAGTGCCTCGATCCCCTCGAACGGCTCGCCCACCGCGATCCCGGAGGCGGTGATGGCGAATTTCCGGATGGTGGGGTCGAAGGCGCCGTCGCGGATCTTGAACACGGAGACCAGTCGGAACAGGCGCGATTGCACCTCGACATAGCGTAGCAGGAGCAGCGCTTCTGCCAGTGACGAGAGGCCATGAACCGGGAACCGGACTTCCGGGCCGGTGAGATCCGGCATCTCCGCGGTGTGCAGGGTCGTGACGTCCAGGGCGCGCAGTTCCGCCATCAGAGCGGACCAGAAGCGCACGATGCGCTCCGGCTCAACGGCCGCTTGCTGGAAGCCGGCGATGCCGTCGATAACCAGCCGCTTCACGCGACGGCGATGAACTGCATCGAGCAGCCGATGCGCCAGCTCGTCCAGAATGTGCTCGCCCGTGGGACACCAGAGGATCTCGACATCGCCCCGTCGCTCCGAAGCGGCGAGATCGAGCCCCATCGTTTCCGCCTTCACGCGCAGCCGCTCCGGCGGTTCGTAGCAGCCGAACAGCAATCCCGGTTCGGAGGACGTCGACGCGGCGAGGAATTGCAGACCGACGGTTGTCTTGCCTGCGCCTGGTGGACCGATCAGGCCCGCCACCGTCGAGGCGGGCAGGCCCCCTTGCAACATCGCGTCGAGCGACACGATGCCGGTCGAAACTTTGACCTGGGGTGGTCGGGCATCTCCGGTCGGCAGGGCGAATTGTGCTTCGATCCTCGGAAACACGGCGACACCGTCAGTGGTGATGCGGTATGCGTGCTCGCCTTCGAGGAACCCGGTTCCGCGGAGCTTGTGGACGACCAGCCGCCGTTCGCTGCGCAGAGCGTAGAAACGTTGCTGAAGCTGGATCACCCCGTCCACCATCGTGAGCTCGGGCGTGGAAGCCAGGCCCGACGAGCTCTTCAACAGAAACATCGTGCACTCGGTTGCCGAGGCCAGTGTTTGCAGTTCGTGCGTGAACCGCTTCAGTGCAAAGTTTCCGACGGACTCGGCCAGCGTCTCGAGCACCGAAAAGCCGTCGAGAACGAGGAATTTGGCGTTGCGCGCCTGCACCTCACGACGGAGCAGCGCGATCAGGCCCTTCAGCCCATCATCTTCAACCGCTTGATAGGCGCTGATATAGGTCACGAAGTCGGGAACGAGCGATGCGTCGAAGAACCGCATCGGACGCAGATGCAGCATCATGCGGCCGTGATTCTCACCGAGCACCGTCATGAACAGCGCGCGCCGCCCCTGCGCCGCATGGGCGTAAATCATTTGACTGGCCAGTACCGTCTTACCGGTGCCCGGCGTCCCGTGGATAAGATAGAGGCCGCCCGAGAAAAAGCCGCCGCTCAAGATGATATCCAAGCCTGCCACAAGGCTCGGGACGCGCTGAATGGCGGCGCCGGTTTCTCGGCCGGCGGTGGATTCACCTTCAATCATCCGTGCTCCGATTAGCTGACAGCGGCAGCTCGATCGTAAACGTCGATCCTTCCTGCGGAACGCTCGACACTGTGATCTGGCCGTTCATGGCCGAAACCAGGCGACCTGCGACCCACAATCCCACCCCGAAGCCGTTGCCGCGGTGATGCGCCACGACCTGCTCGAACCGTCCGAAAATGCAGCGTTGCTGTTCGGAGGAAATGCCGATTCCGTGATCCCGTACGTCGATCTGAGCGGAATGACGATCCGATCTGAGGCGAAGCAGGACCGGTTTGGGGGCGCCGAATTTCAGCGCGTTGGACAGGAGATTTTCGACCGCTTCCTCGACCGCGAGCGGGTCCAGCCAGGCGCTGACGCCCGCACCGATATCGGAGTCGAGACGGCAACCTTGGTGCGCCGCCGCCACCCGGTATTTTTCGGCGATCGCCAGCAGCAGGTTCGAAAGGTCGATCCACTTTTGCTCCAGCTGCAGATTACCCGCTTCGATGCGGCTGACGTCGAGCAGCCTTGTCGCGCGTCCGGTATAGTCTTGGACCGCCTGTTGCAGGCGCTCCAGCAAGGCCGTGAGCTGCGGATCGCAGGCCGTGTCCGGTTTGCGTGCGATGCCGAGCGCAAGCTCCGTAAACCCGAGGATCGGCGTCATCGGGTTGCGCAGCTCATGCGCTGCAATGACAATAAAGTCATCGCGCGCGCGGATCGCCTCCCGCAGCGTCTCAAGCTGCCGGCGCAGGTCGGCTCCTTCCAACGGGGCTTCGTCGGACATTTGCGGCCGGGTTCTCTCGTCCAGGCGTTTCACCGGAAATCGCGGGCGCTGTTCTCGGTTGAGCATGCGCCGTGAAGTTGGAATGCGGCGGGGGTTCGCAGCCGATTCGATAATGCGGCGGCTTCGATCCGCCATCAACCACCAAGCCGGATTGGTGAGTTCGGCAGGCACGGGCGTTGCTCGCGGACCGGATGCCGGCAGGTCCGGTCGCGTGCGGGGTTTGCTGCGCGGCCGGCGCGACGGCTGTCAGTCCGATCGAGCCGTTTGCTTCTGATCGTCGGCCGTCACTCGCCACACCGCGTTTCCGACATCGTCGGCGATCAGCAAAGCGCCCGCTTTGTCGAGCGCCAGGGCCACGGGGCGGCCGCGGGCATGGCCGGCATCGTCGAGGAACCCAGTGACGATGTCCTCGGCCATGCCGTTTGGCTTGCCGTCCGCGAATGGAATGAACACGACCTTGTAGCCGTTCAGCACCTGCCGGTTCCAACTTCCGTGCTCACCGACAAACGCCCCGCCGCTGAATTTCGCCGGAAGGCCGTTGCCCGTATCGAACACCAGCCCGAGCGGGGCCACGTGCGAGCTGAGCGCGTAATCGGGTACCAGCGCTTTCGCGACCAGGTCCGGCCGTTCAGGCTTCACGCGCGGATCGAGGTGCTGGCCATAGTAGCTGTACGGCCAGCCGTAAAAGCCGCCGTCCTGCACCGATGTCATGTAGTCGGGAACGAGATTCGGACCCAGTTCATCGCGCTCATTGACAACGGCCCAAAGGGCGTGGCTGCGCGGCTCCCAACTGAGACCGTTCGGGTTACGCAAACCGCCGGCAAAAATCCGATGGGCGCCCGTCGCCCGGTCGATTTCCCAAATGCACGCGCGATCGAGTTCGGCGCCGATACCGTTTTCGGTGATGTTGCTGTTCGAACCGACCCCGGCATAAAGCTTGCTGCCGTCCTCGCTCGCGACGAGGCTCTTGGTCCAGTGATGGTCGATGGGGCCGCCGGGCAGGGGCGTCAAGACCGCGCCCGGTTCGGTAATGCTGGTGGCCCCCGGCGTGTAATGAAATCGCAGAATGGCATCGGTGTTGGCGACGTAGAGATCATCACCGACCAGCGCCACCCCGAACGGCGCGTAGAGATGATCGATAAAGACGGTGCGCAGATCGTACTGGCCGGTACCGTGCGTGTCACGCAGCAGGATGATGCGGTTGCCGCCCTGGCTCGATCCGGCGGACGTGGCGAATGACTCGACCCATTTCATCACGATGGTTTTCGGGCGGGTGACCGGGTCGAGCCCCGGGCTGCGCGACTCGACCACCAGCACGTCGCCATTCGGGAGGGTGTAAACCGAGCGCGGGTGGTTGAGGCCGGTCGCCAGCGCGCTGACCTTCAGGCCGTCGGGGACCGTCGGTTTCTCATCTTGCTTCCAGCCGACCACCTGGGCCAAGTGCATGGGCGGAAACAGGTATTGCTGGGGCTCCGGCAGCACCGGATGCGGACCGATCTGCGTCTTGACGTCGAAATCGTCGGCCGGAGCGGCGCCGGTGAGAAAGACGGAAGCAACGCCGGTCAGCACGAGCCGCGGCATTTTCATAGACTGCCTCATTGTCAGTGCCGCACGCCCGCGGCTGGCCCGGCTTCCCGCAAGCGGTGGCGCCGGTCGGAGGCGAACCAAAGAACGATCAGCATGATCAGAACGGTCACCACCGACAGCGCCAAGCCCGTCGGCATCACGGACGTCCAACCATCGCGACTATGCACCAAATTGTTGAGAAACGCGATCACCAGTACCAGCACGCCCCCGAGCGCCACCGGCCAAACAAACCGCACGCTGTGGGAATGACGATTTCGGATGATCGTGATGAGGCCCGCCAGCGCGGCAAGCACGCCTCCGAGAAGGCCGATCGCGAGCAGCCAGGCGGAGAAGTCTACCCACAACACATTGGCGGTCTGTACGTAAATTGCGTCGGTAAGCAAAGCGAAGCTCAAGCAAGCGATCGGAAACGAGACCAGAAGCGTCAGCAGCG
>JAFAXA010000237.1 GCA_019241425.1 Acetobacteraceae bacterium
ATGTCCTCGTCCGGAAAGTCGATCAGCGCTTCCTGCCGGGCGAGCAGCGATCGCAGCCGGGCCGACCAGCCGGCATATAGATCGCTCAGTTCGCCCTCCATTTGCCGCAGGGCTTGGCGGCGCTGGCCGTCGGTTTCGGCGTCGATCAGGTCGCCGACCCCTTCGGCTTCGAGCAGATCGAGCTTGCCGGCGTGAAAGGCGCGGAGCGTGAATTCGCCGGGGTGAGCGGGGCGGCTCCCGAGCGACACCAGAGCGTCGGCGACGCCCCTGATGACGGCGGGGCCCCCATGCAGGTGCAGCTCGGCGCAATCCTCGCCGGTGTAGGAGCCGGGCCCCGGAAGCCAAAGAACGAGGCCGCGGTCCAGAACGGCGCCGGCACCGTCACGCAAGCGGCGCAATCGCGCGACCCGCGGTGGTGGCCTCGGTGGGCAGAGGCGATCGAGGATGCTGCCCGTCCCGCTGCCACTGAGCCGCACCACCGCGATCGCCGACCGGCCGGCTCCGCTCGCCAGAGCGAAGATGGTGTCCGCCGCGGCACCGCCTCCCACCTGTGCGCTGCCCTCGACAGGGTGCGCGAGCTCCCCCTCTGTATGGACGGCCAACTCTGCCGTGACCCCGGTCATCTGCTTTCCTATGCACGGGCGCGTTCCGGCACAAGACGAACGCCACCCTTGACACAGGGGTGACAGCGGTCTGCCATCCGGCCCGCCGCCCGCCCAGGAAGAACATGCCGCAGCTTTCACTCCACACCAGCATCGGCGACCTCACCGTTTCCGAAGAGGACCTCGCGATCGTTGCGCTCGATTGGGGGTGGGGGCGGGACCAGGCGCCGACGCCGTTGCTCCGGCGAGCGGTTGAGCAACTCCACGCGTATTTCGACGGAACGCTCACTCGCTTCGACCTGCCGCTCACGCCACAGGGAACCGCCTATCGCCGGCATGTCTGGCGGGCGTTGTGCGACATCCCCCATGGCGTGACCGTCAGCTACGGCCGGCTCGCGTCCATCGTCGGCGGCAGCGCCCGCTCCGTTGGGCAGGCGGTCGGGGCCAATCCGGTCCCGGTGATCATCCCGTGCCACCGCGTGCTGGGCGGCGGCAGCGTCGGCGGTTACTCGGGCGGCGACGGGCTCGACACCAAGCGGCGCCTGCTCGCTCTTGAGTTGGGCGACGCATGTCTCCCGACTGGCCGCCGCACCGTCCGGCGGCCGCCGGCGGTTCTTCACGGAGCTTGAAGCATGACCAAAGCCATCCGCATCCACGCCTATGGCGGGCCGGAGGTTCTGCAATGGGAGGACGTGCCGACACCCGAGCCGGGTCCCGGAGAGGCCTTGGTGCGACACCAAGCGATCGGCCTCAACTACATTGACGTCTATTTCCGGACGGGTCTCTATAAGGCGCCCGCGATGCCGGCCGTGATCGGCATGGAGGCGGCGGGCGTGGTTGAACGGGTCGGCCCGGACGTGACCGCGGTCGCGCCCGGGGATCGCGTGGCCACGGCCGGCGCGCCGATCGGCGCCTACAGCCAGCAGCGCGTGATCGCGGCCGACCGCCTGGTCAAGCTGCCCCCCGCCATATCGTTTCAAACCGCGGCGGCGATGATGCTGCAGGGCATGACGGCCGAGTATCTGATCCGCCGCACCTACAAGGTGAAAGCCGGCGACACCATCCTGCTGCACGCCGCGGCGGGCGGCGTCGGCTTGATCCTCTCGCAATGGGCGAAGCACCTGGGAGCGACGGTGATCGGGGTGGTCTCGACCGACGCCAAGGCCGAACTCGCCCGGGCGCACGGCACGGAGCACGCCATCGTCGGCGCGGAGAACCTGCCTGCCGAGGTGAAGCGGATCACCGGCGGCGCCATGGTGCCCGTCGTCTATGACAGTGTGGGTCGGGACACGTTCGCAGCCTCGCTCGACTGCCTGACGCCGCTCGGCGTGATGGTCAGTTTCGGCAACTCGTCGGGGCCGGTGCCGCCGGTCGATATCGCGGTCCTGGCCGCCAAAGGCAGCCTCTATCTGACCCGCCCGACGCTCGCCACCTACACGGCAAAGCCCGCCGATCTGCAGGCGACGGCGAAAGCGTTGTTCGACGTTGTCGAAAGCGGCGCCGTCCGCATCACCGTCAACCAGACATTTCCGCTCGCCGAAGCGGCGGCGGCGCATAGCGCGCTGGAAAGCCGCCGCACCACCGGCAGCACCGTTCTGCTGCCCTGACCCAAGCCGCCGGCGAGGGAAGGTGCCGCTCAAACCTCCGCGCCGCTTCACCCGGCATCTTGAACCGGCGGCTTGAACACCAATGTTGCCGCATTGACGGACGGCGCCTCCGTGCGTAGATTCGGGGTTGTCCCGTGATGCACCGGTTCATCTTGAACCGAGGCGCCTCACCTCCGAACCTCAAATCTTGACGGAACGACATCCGGCCGTCGTTGCGTGGCGTGGTTCGCGCCAGGCGGATCTGATCCTTATCTGCCACCCTCCCCGACCCGCCATCATCCGAGGCGTTCGATGCATCTTGCGGAACTGAAAGCAAAATCTCCAGCGGATCTGCTCAGCTTTGCGGAATCGCTGCAGATCGAGAACGCGTCTTCCCTGCGCAAGCAGGACATGATGTTCGCGATTCTCAAGAATCTCGCCGACAACGACCAGATCATTTCCGGGGAAGGCACGCTCGAAATACTGCCGGATGGCTTCGGCTTCCTGCGCAGCCCCGAGGCGAACTACCTGCCGGGTCCCGACGACATCTATGTCTCGCCTTCCCAAGTCCGGCGCTTCGGCCTCCGCACCGGCGACAGCGTGGAGGGCCAGATCCGCGCACCCAAGGACGGCGAGCGCTACTTCGCGCTGCTCAAGGTCGACACCATCAATTTCGAGCCGCCGGAAGCGGTTCGCCACCGAATCAATTTCGACAATCTGACACCGCTCTATCCGGACCAGCGGCTGAAGATGGAGGTGGAAAACTTCCAGTCGGTCGCGAAGGGGCCCGGCAAGGATCAGACGCCGCGCGTCATCGATCTGATCGCGCCCATCGGCAAGGGCCAGCGTGCGCTGATCGTCGCGCCGCCGCGCACCGGCAAGACGGTCATGCTGCAGAACATCGCGTCCGCCATTGCCGCCAATCATCCGGAAGTGTTCCTGATCGTGCTGCTGATCGACGAGCGGCCGGAGGAAGTGACGGACATGGCCCGCAGCGTGAAAGGCGAGGTGATCTCCTCGACCTTCGACGAGCCGGCGACCCGGCACGTCCAGGTCACCGAAATGGTGCTCGAAAAAGCCAAGCGGCTGGTGGAGCATAAGCGGGACGTCGTGATCCTGCTCGACAGCATCACGCGCCTGGCGCGTGCCTACAACACCGTCGTGCCGTCCTCCGGCAAGGTGCTGACCGGCGGCGTCGACGCCAACGCGCTGCAACGGCCGAAACGGTTCTTCGGCGCTGCCCGC
>JAFAXA010000036.1 GCA_019241425.1 Acetobacteraceae bacterium
CGCGGTGCCGGCCAACGTGATTACGTCGTTGAGCGGCGGCCGCAGCATACCGGGCGGGTTCTCGGCGGCTTGCCGGATGCCCGGCCAGCCGAGATCAACGTTTGGCGGCGCGCCGAACACGTACGAAGCGAACAGGCGCGTCGAGTCAGGAATGCGGATGGAGGACAACCCGGCTGCGGCGATGAGCGCCCGCACACGATCGGCACCGACCTTCCCGGTTGCCATGTCGGTCGCCGTATTGTCGCTGTAGCCCATCATCGCATCCAGAACCGATCGCGCTTGCAACTCGCCGGTAAGCCCGATGAAAACCGGGCTGCCGATATTGCGCACGCTGTCGCTTAAAGCGAGTTGCTCGTCTTCGGACAGCAGGCCCGATTCGACGTCGCGCAGATACTGTCCGAGCACGAAGGTCTTGTAGGCGCTGGCGGTAAACAGCAACAGTTTCGGCCGGTGGGCAACGCGGGCGATCGATCCGCCCTGTCCGACATGGATCACGTAACTCGGGGCGCCCGGAAGCGCGAGAAAACGCCCGACCGCCGCGCCGAAATCGCCGGCACGCTGCGCGGCATCACCGGGCTGATCGTCGACCGACGCTCGGGCGCGAGTGGAGGCGGACGCGGCAAGCATTGCCGAACCGGCAGCAAGCGAAACGAGTCTGCGGCGCTGCACGAGCCCCTCCTGGCCGAGCCAACTGATGAGTAACGGAACCGTGCCCGACCTGAAACGATCGGGCAAGTGCAGGCGCCGTGTCTCAGGCGGCGGAAACCGCGTCCGGCTGATGGCGCAACAGCACCGGCAATGCGGCGTGCTGCACCACGTGCTGCGTGACGCCACCGAACACGGACTCCCGCAACGGCCCGTGCGCGTACGCGCCCATCACCAACAGATCCGCGCCGAGCGAAGCAGCCGCACGCAGCAGCGTGTCGCCCGCCGTGTCGCCGTCCTCCGCCAAAGCATGTTGCCGGGCCGCGATGCCCTGCGCGGCCAGAGCGGGCGGCACCGGCACCGGCTCGCCCACCGTCAGCAGATGCACCTGCGCGGCTTGCCGGAGAATGCGCGTGGCGGACTCGATCGCCGCCCGGCAATGCGGATCGTCCCGCCAGGCGATTGCGACGATGCGGCCGAAATCCGGCGCGGCGGGGCCGGCGGGCACCAGCAGCAGCGGCCGCCCGCTCGCAAGAAGCGCTGGCGGCAAGCCGCCGCTGGACGCGACCACGATGCTGTGGGCCTGGATGTCGGCGGGCGAAAGCGTCGCCCCGGATTCCTCCGTCAGCACGTCTTCCGTCGGCATGAAGTCGGGATCCGGCGAAGCGCGCAGCGCGAAGCGATCGACCGCGCGATTGCCGGTCAGCTTGGACAACCGCCCGGCTGCCGCCAGCACCGCCTCCCCCCGGTCGGGCGAGGGCAGCAGCGCGAGGATCGGTGCTGCGGCGGCGGGGGGCGCGGCCGACTCCGCTGCCGCTGCCGTCTCGTTCCAATGCGCGGCGGCGTAGTGACCGGCGGCGACGGACAGCAGGCAGAGCACCACGGACAGGCCGATATTGCCGAGCGCTTGCCCGGGGCGGCCGTCACGGGCGAGGTCGAGCGTTTGCAGGCTGAACGAGGAAAACGTCGTGAAACCGCCGCAGATGCCGACCATGACGAAGGCCCGCCAATCCGGCGCGACCGGGAAACGCGCGTCGCTCAAGGTCAGCGTGCCGAAGAAGCTGATGAGGAACGAGCCGAGCACGTTGATGAGGATCGTGCCCCAGGGAAAGGCGGGGCCGGTCAGACGCGTCATCCCGACCGAGATCGCCGCCCGTCCCACGCTGCCGAGCGCGCCGCCGAGCGCGACGTAGAGATAGGCGAGCGCCGACACGCAGGCTTAGGCGGCGTTGCTGACGCCCGGCGCCGCGCATGGCCGGGACAGCAACGCCGCCCGCGCGCGCCCTCCGGCCATGGCGCCCGGCAGCGCGGCGGCATCCGCGGCGATGCCGACCAGCGCGTCGAGGTCGAGGCCAGTCGAGACGCCCATGCGCTCGAACATCCACACCACATCTTCCGTCGCGACATTGCCCGTGGCGCCCGGCGCGAACGGGCAGCCGCCGAGGCCGCCGATCGCCGCGTCGATCACCCGCACGCCCTGCCGATACGCCGCATAGGCGTTGGCGAGGCCGAGCCCATACGTATCATGCGCGTGAAACGCCCAGGTCGGGCCGCTCGGAAAGCGGGCGATCGCGCGTTCGAACAAGCGCCCGACGTGATCCGGCGCGACCCGGCCGGTGGTGTCGCAGAGGCAGATTTCCGCGTCGGGCCGCGCCGGCACCAGCCGGTCGAGCAGAGCAAGCGTCGCGTCTTCCGGCACGCGGCCATCGAACGGGCAATCGAACGACGTGGAGAAATTCAGCCGCACGGGCAGTCCGGGGGGCAGGCGCGCGACCAGTTGCTCATACTCGGCCGCGGATTCCTGCGGCGTGCGGCGGACGTTGTTGCGGTTATGCGATTCCGAGACCGACAGCACGAAGGCGATCATGGGCGCGCCCGCCTCCATGGCAGCGATGCCGCCGCGCGCGTTCGGCACCAGGATCTGCGGCAGGAAGTCCGGCCAGTCGCGGCAGGCGGCCAGTAATTCGGGCGTGTCGCGGAGCTGCGGCACCGCTTTCGGGCTGACGAAGGAGCCGATCTCGATCCGCCGGAACCCGGCCTCGGCGAGACGGCGGATGAAGGACAGCTTCGTTGCGGTTTCGATGAACGGGCCGATCGGCTGGAAGCCGTCGCGCGGTCCCATTTCCACCAGAGTGACCGTCTCGCCCATCAGAGCACTCCTTCCTGTCGCAATGAAGCGATCTCCGGCCCGGACAAGCCGAGCAGGCCGGACAGCACCTCCTCAGTATGCGCGCCGATCGGCGGACCCGGCCAGCGGACGCCGCCGGGGTCGTCGGCGATATGCGGCACGACGCCCGGGTGCAGCACCGTACCGAATAGCGGGTCGGCGACGTCGCGCACCATGCCGCGCGCCCTGAACTGCTCGTCCCGCGCGATCTCGGCGGCGGTATAGACCTCGGTGCATGGCACGTCGGCTTCCGTGAGCCAGCGTTCGAGTTCGGCTGCCGACGCCCGCTTCGTCCAGGCGCCGATGATGTCGTCGAGTTCGGCGGCGTGCCGTACCCGGAGGCGGTTGCCGGCGAAGCGCGGATCGGCCGCGAGATCCGGCTGGCCCATCGCGGCCGTGAGACGCGCGAAGAGCGGGTCGGAATTGGCGGCGATCAGAAGCCACTTGCCGTCCGCCGTTGGATAGGCGCTGGTCGGGGCGGCGGTGTTGATCCGGGCGCCGGCCGGCTGCCGGACGATGCCGAGCGCGCCGTATTCGGGGAGCGTGCCCTCCATCATGCTGAGAACGGCCTCGCTCAACGCGACATCGACCGTGCGGCCCCGGCGGTCGCCCGCGATCCCGTCGCGCTTCCACACCGCCGCCAGAATGCCGATCGCCGCATAAAGCCCGGCGAGAGAGTCGCCGATGCTGACGCCGACCCGAACGGGCGGCAGGTCCGTCGTGCCGGGCGCGTGGTTGGTGAGATAGCGGATGCCGCCGATCGCTTCGCCGATGACGCCGAAGGCCGCGCGGTCCCGATCGGGTCCGTTCTGGCCGTAACCGGAGACGTGCGCGACGACCAGGCCGGGCCGCGCCGCCTCCAGCGCCTCCGGCGTCAGGCCGAACTTGCCGATCTGCCCCGGCCGGTGGTTCTCGACCAGCGCGTCGCATTGACCGACCAGGCGGAGCAGCAGTGGCAGCGCGTCCTTGTGCTTGAGGTTGAGGGTGACGGAGCGCTTGTTGCGGCCATGCGCCGAGAACCAGAGGGAATGGCCGCCGACCTGCTCGCCCCATTGGCGCACCGGGTCGCCCGACGGCGGCTCGATCTTGATGATGTCGGCGCCGAGATCGCCCAGGATGCGGGTGCAGAACGGTCCCGCGATGAAATGGCCGAGTTCGAGAACGCGCAGGCCGGAGAGCGGGCCGCCGCTGCCTGTCTCCACTATGCCTCTCCTGTCCCCTTCAGACCTGGGCGGCCGGATCGACCCGGCGCGCCGCCGGCGCGTTCAGCGCGTTGATCGGTTGTCCGGCCGCGAAGGCGAGGACCTGATCGACGGCGACCGAGAAGATCGTTCCGTAAGTCTCGCGATCGACATAGCCGAGGTGAGGGGTCGCCAGCACGTTCGGCAGGCGGAGGAGCGGCTCGTGCTCCGGCGAGGCCGGCTCCCGGTCGAACACGTCGAGCGCGGCCCGGCCCGGGCGCCCGCGCCGCAGGGCGTCCGCGAGCGCGCCCGGCGCGATGATTCCCGCCCGGCTGGTGTTGACGAGCAGCGCGTCAGGTTTCATGCGGGCGAGGTCGGGGGCAGTGACGATACCCCGCGTCGCCGCGTTCAGGGTGATATGCAGGCTCACTATGTCGGCGCTGGCGAAAAAGGATTCGCGGCTCTCGGCGACCGCGAACCCGTCGGCGCGCGCCGCCGCCGTCGAGCCCTCGCGGCCCCAGCACAGCACGTGCGCGCCCATCGCCGCGCCGATCTTCGCGACCCGGCTGCCGATCCGGCCATAGGCGTAGAGGCCGAGGGTCTTGCCCGCCACCCGTTCGCCGACGGTGGTCTGCCACCCGCCCTGCCGGAGACCGGCGGCTTCCTCCGGAATATGCCGCAAGGCGGATAGGATCAGGCCCCAGGTCAGTTCCGCGATCGAGCCCGGATCCCCCGAACCGCCCGCGCAGACCAGCACGCCGGCCTCGCTGCAGGCGGCGACGTCAATATGACCGGTATTTCGGCCGGTTTGGCTGATCAGGCGGAGCGCGGGCAGGCGCGCGATCAGTTCGGCGGGAAACGCCGTTCTCTGCATGGTGGCGATCACGGCTTCGGCGTCGCCCAACGCGGCCGCGAGCCGATCCGGATCGTCGCAATGCGTGTGCAGCAACCGAAGGTCGTGGCCGGCGAGGCGCGCGGCACAGGGCAGCGATGAGAAGGCGTGTTGGTAATCGTCGAGAACGGCCACTTTCACCGAGTTGCCACCATGATCGTCAACGCTCCAAGACTGAGTGCGGAACGGGCGCGCGCGGTTACCATTGAGGCGAAAGCCTCCGGCTTTGTAAATCGCGCGGGGGGTGGACACTCCCCGGGCCCGCAGTAGATATTTCCGTAACAGCGGCCGATTTCCGGGATCGTGCCGCGCGCGATCCCGGCAAGTTGCCCGCTGAAGAAGCCCGACACGGGACAGGAGAACGCCATGCTGCTGATGCCAGACCCCGACCAGGAGGTGTTGTCCCGGCGGGCGCAAATCATCACGGCCTTGCAGGCGATCGTGCCCGGTGAAGGCGTTATCACCTCCGAAGTCGAGCGCCGCGCCTATGAGACCGACGGCCTGACCGCGTATCGGCAGCCGCCGCTTGTCGTCGTGCTGCCGTCCACCACTGCGCAGGTGTCCGCCGTCCTGCGCTATTGCCATGACAACAACGTGCGCGTGGTGCCGCGCGGCGCCGGCACCTCGCTCTCCGGCGGCGCGCTGCCGCTCGAAGATGCGGTGCTGCTCGGCCTGGGCAAGTTCAACCGCATCCTCGACATCGACCTCGCCAATCGTTGCGCGGTCGTGCAGCCGGGCGTCACCAATCTCGGCGTGACGGCTGCCGTGCAGCACGAGGGATTCTATTACGCTCCTGATCCGTCCAGCCAGATCGCGTGTACGATCGGCGGCAATATCGCCGAGAACTCCGGCGGCGTGCATTGCTTGAAATACGGGCTGACCACGAACAACGTGCTCGGCATCGAAATGGTGCTGGTGACGGGCGAGGTCATCCGCATCGGCGGCAAGTTCGTCGATCAAGCGGGCTACGATCTGCTTGGCGTCATGACCGGATCGGAGGGGCTGCTCGGCGTCATTACGGAAGTGACCGTGCGGCTGAAGAAGAAGGCGTCGAGTGCACGCGCGATCCTGCTCGGTTTCCCGACCAGCGAGGCGGGCGGGCGATGCGTCGCCGACATCATCGCCGCCGGCATCATTCCGGGCGGCATGGAGATGATGGACCGGCCGGCGATCCACGCCGCCGAGGCGTTCGTCCACGCCGACTACCCGCTCGACGTGGAAGCATTGCTGATCGTCGAACTGGATGGCTGCGCGCCGGAAGTGGATCACCTGATGGATGTGATCGAGAAGCTGGCCATGAAGAACGGCGCCGTGACCAGCCGCGTCAGCAAGAGCGAGGCGGAGCGCGAGCTGTTCTGGGCCGGCCGCAAAGCGGCGTTCCCGGCCGTCGGGCGCTTGTCTCCCGATTATTACTGCATGGACGGCACCATCCCACGCAAGACGCTGCCGCAGGTGCTGTCGCGCATGCGGGAGATGTCGGACAAATACGGCCTGCGCGTCGCCAACGTGTTTCATGCCGGCGACGGCAATCTGCATCCGCTGATCATGTACGACGCGAACAAGGCGGATGAGCTGCACCGCGCCGAGGAATTCGGGGCCGACATCCTGCGCCTTTGCGTCGAGGTCGGCGGCGTGCTGACCGGCGAGCATGGCGTCGGCGTCGAAAAGCGGGACCTGATGGACACGATGTTCAACGAGGACGATCTGAACCAGCAGCAGCGGCTCAAATGCGCCTTCGACCCGCGTGCCCTCCTCAATCCCGGCAAGGTTTTCCCGCAGCTTTGCCGATGCGCCGAGCTTGGACGGGTCCATGTGCATCGCGGGCAGGTGCGCTTCCCCGACCTGCCGCGTTTCTGAGCGGGACGCAAACGTGGAAGCGTTCCGGGTCGCGGATGCGAAGCAGGCCGCGGATGTGATCAGTTGGGCCGCGGCCGAGGAACGGCCGTTGGAAATTGTCGGCGGCGGCTCGAAACGCGGCCTCGGCCGCGCAACGCAGGTCGGCAACATGCTCGACGTATCGGGCCTCAGTGGCATCAGCGACTACGAGCCGGGCGAGCTGGTGCTGACGGCCGGCGCCGCGACGCCGATCCCGGACATCGAGCGCGCGTTGGACGCCGAGCGGCAGATGCTCGCCTTCGAGCCGCCGGATTTGCGCGCGCTGCTCGGCAGCGAGGACCGCACGCCGACACTGGGCGGCGTGGTGAGTTGCAATCTCGGCGGGCCGCGCCGCGTCACCGGCGGCGCAGCCCGCGACCACCTGCTCGGCTTTCACGCCGTGAACGGACGCGGCGAGCTTTTCAAATCGGGCGGCAAGGTCGTGAAGAACGTAACCGGCTATGATCTTTCGAAGCTCGTCTGCGGCGCCTATGGCACGCTTTGCGTGTTGACGGAGCTGTCGGTGAAGGTGCTGCCGCGCCCCGAAACGTCGCGCACAATCTTGCTGTTCGGCCTCGACGACATCACCGGACTTGCCGCGCTGATGGACGGAATGAATTCGGCGCATGAATATTCGGCCTGTGCCCATCTGCCGCAAGTGGTCGCCGGTCGATCCAAGGTGCCGGTCGTCTCGGGTGCCGCCGCATCGGTCACCGCATTGCGCATCGAGGGGCCGGCTCCTTCGACCGAGTTCCGCGCCGGCAAGCTGAACGATCTGCTGCGCGGCCACGGCCGCACGCATCTGATCGACGACACGGATTCCCGCGCGTTGTGGGCCGAGATTCGGGACGTGCTGTATTTCTCCGCCGACCGGTCGCGCCCGGTTTGGCGCTTATCGGTGGCGCCCGCCCAAGGACATAAGGTTGCGTCCGACATCGCCCGCCAGCTCGACGCCGAGTATTTCTTCGATTGGGGCGGCGGCCTGCTATGGGTGGCGATTGCCGCCGATGTCGCTGATGCCGGCGCGCAAGTGTTACGAACCGCAGTTGCCGCGCATGGCGGCGGCCACGCGACCCTCATGCGTGCACCGGAGGGGCTGCGCGCTTCCGTCCCGGTATTCGAGCCGTTGCCGGACGCGCTGGCCGCGCTGACCGCGCGCGTGAAGGAAAGCTTCGACCCGCGCCGCATTCTCAACCCCGGCCGCATCTACGCGGGCGTCTAAGGACATATATGCAGACCGACTTCGCTCCCGAGCTGCTCGCCAAACCGGACTTCGCCGAATCCGAACGTGTTGTCCGCACCTGCGTCCATTGCGGATTCTGTACCGCGACCTGTCCGACCTATGTGCTGCTCGGCGACGAGCTGGATAGTCCGCGCGGCCGCATCTACCTGATGAAGGAGATGCTGGAGAAGAACAAGCCGGCCGACGAAAAGACGGTAAAGCACATCGACCGCTGCCTCACCTGCCTGTCCTGCATGAGCACGTGCCCGTCCGGCGTCAACTACATGCATTTGGTCGATCACGCGCGGCACCACATCGAAAAGACATACAGGCGGCCGTTCGCGGACCGGCAGCTGAGGCGATTGCTGGCGACCGTGCTGCCGTATCCGGCCGCGTTCCGGGCCGCGCTCCGGGCCGGCACGTTCGGGCGGCTGTTTTCGCGCGCGATGCCGAAGCAACTGCGGGCGATTATGGAGATGGCGCCGAAGCAGATACCGGCCGCGTCGCCGATGGACAAGCCGCAGGTGTTTGCGGCCGAGGGCAAAAAGGTCGCGCGCGTCGCGCTGATGACGGGGTGCGCGCAGCAGGTGCTGATGCCGCAGATCAACGAGGCGACCATCCGCTTGCTCCGGCGTCACGGCTGCGAGGTGGTGGTTGCGAAAGGCAGCGGCTGCTGCGGCGCGCTGACGCATCATCTCGGGATGGAAGCGCTCAGCTTCGCAAAGGCCAATATCGACGCTTGGATGCGCGAAAAGACGGGCGGCGGCCTCGATGCCATCATCATCAACGCGTCCGGCTGCGGCACGACGGTCAAGGATTACGGGTTTACGTTCCGCGCCGATCCGGCCTACGCCGACAAGGCGGCCACGGTATCGGCGCTGACAAAGGACATTTCCGAGTTCATGACGACGCTCGGCCTCCACGCGCCGGTGGTCGAGACCGGGCAGCGCGTCGCCTATCACGCGGCCTGTTCCCTGCAGCATGGGCAGAACGTGCGCCGCGAGCCGAAGGAACTGCTGCTCGCGGCCGGGTTCGATGTCACGGACATTCCCGAGTCGCACATTTGCTGCGGCTCGGCCGGCACCTACAATCTCCTGCAACCGGAAATCGCGGTGCAGCTCCGGGACCGCAAGGTTGGCAATATCGGGCGCACAAAGCCGGATTTGATTGCGGCCGGCAATATCGGCTGCATCACGCAGATCGCGACCGGGACCGAGACCCCGATATTGCACACGGTGGAATTGCTTGATTGGGCGACCGGCGGACCAAGGCCGAAAGTGCTGGATCGCTTGGCGCGCCGCGTCTCGGCGATGCCGCCGGCGGAAAGCGTGGAGTTGGTGGCCGGAACCTGAGCTAGGGCCGGACCCCCTCCTCCAGTTCCAGGGCGCGGTCGCGGGTCATACGCGCCAAGCAGTCGGCCCCGACGACTCGGCTGATCGTACCGGATGTCGTGGCGTAGTAGGCGCAATTCTGCTTGCGGAACGTGAGCCAGGCACGCTCAGCCGCTTGCAATTGCGGCTGCTGCCCGGCCTCCGCCTCGGCGGCCGCCATCGCTTTCTGATAGGCGGCGTTGAGCTTGCGGTCCCAATCCTGGGTGAAGCCGTCGAGGCAAGCGCTGATATCCATTGTCGTGCCGAGGTTGTGGCAGCGCTCAAGGTCGTCGTCGCCTGGGGCGGCGCATACCGGACTCGGGGCGAGACCCAGCATGACGCAGAGCGCCAACGCCATTTGCTTCACGCGACCGCCTCCTCCTTACGCTCCACCGGCGGGAAACGCCGCAGGATACGCAGCATGATCAGCATCGCCGGCACGGCCGCGAACAGGCAGACCGAATAGAACAAGGTCCACCCGAGCGCGGCTGCCAAAAAGCCCGACAGCCCGCCGATGGTTCGCAGCGCGATCGCCGCCAATGACGAGAGCAGCGCATACTGCGTGGCGGTGAATGCCACCGAACACAGGCCGGAAAGATAGGTGATGAAGGCGGCGTCGGCCATGCCCTCCGCGAACGCCTCCACGCCAACCGTCGCGTACAAGACGTGGTGCTCGCCCGCCGAGGTCGCGAGCACGACATACATCGCCATCGCGACGGTCTGGATGGTGCCGGTCCATAGCAGCGCCCGGCCCACGCCGAGCTTTGCGATCAGCCACCCGCCGCTCGCCGTGCCGACGATGGTTGCCGGAAGCGAGAACCAGCTCGAGGCGATCGCGATCGCGACGCGGTCGAAGCCGAGGGAACGATAGAACGGCGCGGTCATGACACCGGCCATCGCTTCGCCGAGTTTGAACAGCGCAACGAAGGCGATGATCGTTCCGGCGCCGGGGCGGCTCATGAAATCGCGCAGCGGTTCGATGACCGCGCGGGCCAAGCGGTGGGAGAAACCGGGGCGGTCGGGCGTCGCGCGGCTGATTGCGGGCTCGGGGGCGAGCAGCGTCAGCAGCGGTCCGAGGGCGACCAGCGCCGCGACGCAAAGCAGCGAGGCATGCCAGCCGATGCGGCTCGCCGCCCAGATCGCGCCCGGCGAGGCCGCGAGCAGCGCGGCCCGGTAGCCCCACACATAGGCCGCCATCGCGGCACCTTGCGCGCGCGCCGGAAAAGTCTCGATCCGCCAGGCGTCGATGCCGATGTCCTGGCTTGCCGAGCAGAAGGCGACCAGCGCCGCGGCGGCGACCGCGCCGGCGGGCGCCGCACCGGGATCGGAGAGCGCCAGCAACACGCAACTACCAACCAGCGCCGGCTGGATGGCGAGCAGCCAGCCGCGACGGCGCCCGAGCCGCGCCAAAGGCCCGGGCGGCCGCATTTGGTCGAGCATCGGCGCCCAGAGGAATTTGAGCGTATAGGCGAGGCCGATATTGGCGGTGAGGCCGATTGCCGCCAGCGAGACGTTCGCCTCCGAGAGCCAAAGCCGGAACGTGAAGCCGGAAAGCGGCAGCGGCAGCCCGGCGACGAAGCCGTACCCCGCCATCAGCCAGAGCCGGCTATCGGCAAGCAGGGCGCGAAAAGCCGGTTGTTCCCTCCGGTCAGGGCGTGGTGCCGGCATGGCGCCTTCCTGCGCGGCATTGTCCGATTCGGCAAACCGGACCGGCTATGCGTGCGACTATCCATACTCCGCCGCAGGTGTTTTGGAACTCGTGTGGCAGGGTCCGCTCGGGCTCCAGCGCAGCCGGAGAGCAGATGGAGACGCAATGCAAAGGCCCGAGACGATCGGCTCTTCGCACGTCTCTTTGTCACATCGAGAATGCGATCCTACCGATGAGTGGAACAGGCGTCGTTTGTCACGATAGCTGCCGGGGAGGTATTGCAATCCTGCTGCATATGATACGGCTGGCCGCTGGCCCGAGATGTAATGTCCCTTGAATCGAGCGTCGCCGGTGACATCGAAAGCACAAACTGTAGGCGAGACTGTTACGTGAGCGAAGGCGGGGCCACCCTGTACATTTCGGCATTCGCGGCGAGGAGCCCGCGCGTCGCGGCAGTGCCGTGGCACGCGCCGATGGCCGGTTTCCGGGCCGGGCGAATGTTCTTCGTTTGACCCCTTCACCTTCACGGAACGCATGATCATGCGCAGCATCGCTCGTTTGCCGTTCATGACGCTCAGCATGATGCTCGCTCTGTCGTCGAGCGGCTCTGACAGGATCAGGATTGGCGGCATCGGCGAGGTGCATGCTCAGGGAACGGACTATGCCGGCCGCGTTACGTTCCTGGACCAGAATTGGTCGCCCGAGGACCGGCTGCAGTATTACTTCACCTCTCAAGGGTCGGCTGCGACACGCTACGACGTGTTCCTCGCCTTGGAGCAGGCCAACTCGCAGGAGTTGTTCCGATCCGACGCGAACATGTCCCGATATGGGCTGGTACCGTCGCCGGCCGATCCAACCTACAATCCCGACGGCCTCCCTATCGGCATCGCGAAAGCGGCGGTTGCGGAGGGGCAGTTCAGCGGCTCCTGGGCGGGGTTGACCTGCGCTGCGTGCCATAACGGCCAGCTCGAATACAAAGGCGCCCGGATCCGGATCAACGGTGGCACGAACACCGCACTGAACATGCAGGCGTTCCTCGATGGTCTGGACGATGCGTTGGCGGCAACGGTTGCCGATCCGGCGAAGTTTGACCGGATGGCAGCGCGGCTGGGCCGCACCGACCCGTCTAGCCGGGAAGAGTTACGCCGATGGGTTTCTGAAGACGCAGCGGCGACGCATATCTACAGGCATAAAACGGCCGTGATGTCGTATCCCGTTGGGCCGGGACGTATCGATGCGCTGGCGCTGATCCACAACCAGGTCATCGGCCGCCAGCTTGGATTTGCAGAGAATCTGCGGCCGGTCGCTGCACCCGTCAAGTATTCTTTCACTTGGAACATACCGCAATCGGCCTGGGCGCAGTGGAGCGGCGTGCTGCCCGACCCTGTGTTGCGCAACGCCGGCGAGGCGATGGGCGTTTTCGTGAGAACCGACCTGACATCGCCGACCGTCGCCGAAGGCTTGTTCGAGTCGACCATCGACATGCGCGGCCTCATCAAGCTCGAGGATCTGCTTCGCAAGCTGGCGCCGCCCGTTTGGCCGGAATCGGTGTTCGGACCGATCGACCGGGCGAAGGCGGCGGTGGGCAAGCAGCTATTCGCGGAGAACTGCGGTAGCTGCCATTCGAGTTGGCCCCATCGGTGGAGCGAGCCGCGGCTAGAGGGGCGGCGCTTTGTCGAGAACGCGATCGTGAAAGCCGACGTGATCGGCACGGACACGACGGCGTTCAACAATCCGCAATTCCAGAGCGCCGCAAGCTTCCAGCACGGCGCGCTGGCTCAGTTCCTGCCTTCGGCGCCGGACGGCCCGAGCATGGCGTCCAATCCGGAACTGTTTGGCGTGTTGCGCACCGTTTTCTTCACGATGGAGTTGGATAAGCTCGGCCTGAGCCATGAGGAACGGCTCTCGGCCCACAATTACAGCCCGTTCTTTCCCGACCCGCAGGATCCGCCTCCGGCGGTACCCGCTTACAAGGCCAACCCGATCGAAGGCATGTGGGCGTCACCGCCGTATCTGCACAACGGATCGGTCCCGAACCTCTACGAATTGCTGATACCGGCCGCGGAGCGGACCAAAAAATTCTTTGTCGGTCGCGAGTTCGATCCGGTCCGGGTCGGCGTCGACATGTCGGGGAACACGGGAAGGTTCGAGATGGATACGACGATGACCGGGAACTTCAACGCGGGCCATTCCTTCGAGAACGGGGGCGGCCCGGGCACCATCGGCCGGCTGCTCACAGACGACGAGCGTTGGGCCCTCGTTGAGTATATGAAGTCGGTCCCGGAAGTGCCGGCGCAGGTCACGCCGAACGGCGGTCCGCCGAACCCGGTCCGCGCCTGGCTCGATCCGAATTTCTACCATGTGCGCCACCCCGGGACCTACACTGGCGCGCCACAGCTCGCCGGGGCAACCGACACGGCACCCGCGGCAAAGCCGCAATGAGCCCATGCTGAGAGGCAAAAACCGCCCCCGTACCGGAGCGATTGCGCCGGCTGATGTCTGATCTGGCGCGGGTGCGGGGGCGCGGCGGCAAAGGGAGAGACGGTGTGGAACGACGTCAGATGCTTGCGGCTGCGACCGCGGCTGCGGCTTCAACCGCCTTCGGCGGACCGCGCGCCCAAGCCGCCGAGGCCGCACCCGGTGACGTAGCGGCCGCGCTTGCGCGGTTCCGCCAATCGATCCCGAGCAATTTCGACCGCGACTATGTCGAGAACGCGCTCATCCCCTTCTTCCTCACCAGCGTTTATGTCGGTGAGCCACCGTTATTTCCGATGATCAACCCGATCCTGTCGAAGGAAAACGCGTTTCCCGCGGAGTTTCTCGGCCTGATCTACAAGGGGTGGACACCCTCGCGCGAGGAGGGCGTGACCGTCTTTCTGCAAGGCCTGGAGAACCGTGGCGAGAACAATCTTCGCAAAAGCGGATCTACATGTCCGCGGTCACCCCGGATCTCTACGGCTCGATGTATCGCAGCAAGGTGGTTGCGTTCCTCGACGGGCTGCTGGACCAGAAGCATGCCGGCAAACCGTTCATGCGGCACTACCTCGACTACTATTTCGACATCTACTGGGATTTGCATGTCGGCGTGAAGGGGAAGGACATCCCGGCCGAAGTTCGAGAGGTCGGCGAGAGCTTCAACACGGTGCTTGCGTATCTGAACCCGATGCAGCCGATCGTGCACGACAACTACATGAAGGTGCGCGGCAATCTCGACATGCTGCGCGGCTGGATCGATGCGCGTGTCAACGACGTGGCAACCGGACGCGTCGCCCACCCCGAGCGGACGTTTGTTCATTACTGGCTGAAAAATGCCGGCAACGGCGAGCATTTCGGCAAGCAGGATGTCGTGTTCGAATGCTTCCACAACTTCGTGGCGCTCAGCCAGTGGGGCGCGACGGTGCATGGCATCATGGGCCGGCTCGATGAGGCGAACGGCGACGCGGACATGCGCGCGTGGTTCGCCAAGACCATGAAGGGCGATTACGACGACGCCAAGGGAACACCATACACGCCGCTCGAACTCTATGTGATGGAGATGCTTCGAAGCATGTCTTCCAATCCTGGCAGCATATCCACGCTGGCGGACACGAGGGAATCGATCTACGGCCCGTCGCCGTTCCAGTCGCTGGGGCTGCCTTATGAAAGGCATGGCTATGTGACGACGCCGCAGCCGATCACGAGCAAGAGCCCTCTTCAGTGGAAAGATCCGCTCGCATTCGACCCCGAGCGGTATCGAACCGTTCCGACCAGCGCCGAAATCGACGACGCGAAATGCCGAGAATTGGGTCTGGCCAAGTGCCCGTTCGACCATACGTCGTTCGACGTGGCGGATGGTCGTCACGCAAGCCTGCAAAACAGCGGGTTCGGCACCGTCTTCGCCGTGGTCGACGGCAAGCCGATGCCGGTCTGCGATCACGCGGGCTTCGCGCCCTTCGGCTTTGGATATCGGCGCTGTCCGGGCGAGCAACTGACGGTTCAAGTCTTCGCGGAGTTTCTCCGGAAGGTTTGGACCGACAAGATCGTATTTTCCAGGCTGGGTTTGGCGAGCCCCGGGCGCGTTCCAGTCGGCCCGAATGCCGTTATCGACGACGACATCACGTTCAACCGCCGGGGCTGACGACCTCTGACGTCGAAGTGCAGGCCCCGGGTTGCGCCCCGAGGGGGTTCCGTGTCTCAGTCCGGCAAGAGACACAACACCAGAGCACCTGCACCGGAACGAGCCCATGCGACTTTCCGAGACCAAGGCGGTTTTCGAAACCGACGTGCCGGCGCGGCTCGACCGGCTGCCCTGGAGCCGCTTCCACTGGCTGGTCGTGGTCGCGCTCGGCATCACCTGGATCCTGGACGGGCTGGAGGTGACGCTCGTCGGCTCGCTATCCGGGGCGATTGCCGACAGCCCCAAACTTTCGCTTTCCGGCGGCCAGATCGGTTACGCGGCGAGCGCCTATCTCGCGGGGGCGGTCGCAGGCGCCCTGTTCTTCGGCTGGCTCACGGACCGGCTCGGCCGCAAGAAGCTGTTCACCATCACTGTCCTCATCTATTCCTTCGCAACCATCGCCTCCGGGTTCGCCTGGAATTTCTGGTCATTCGCGTTCTTCAGGGCGATGACCGGCGCCGGCATCGGCGGCGAATACGCCGCCGTGAACGCGACCATCCAGGAGTTGATTCCCGCCCGCCGGCGCGGCTTCACTGATCTCGTCGTCAACGGCACGTTCTGGGTCGGCGCCGCGATCGGCGCGGTGGGCGCGCTGGTGGTCCTCAATCCCCGCGTGATCGATCCGGAGGTCGGGTGGCGAGCGGCGTTCGTGATCGGCGGCGCGATCGGCCTCTTTATCGTCTTCCTGCGACGCTTCATTCCGGAGAGTCCGCGCTGGCTGATGACGCATGGCCGCCCAGAAGAGGCCGAGCGTGTCACCGCCTCCATCGAGCGCCGCGTCGCCGCGGAGAGCGGCGTGAAGCTCGACGCCGGTCCGTTCCCGATGCTTCGGTTGCGCGGGGACGTCCGCTCCTGGTTCGGCGCCGGCGCCCGGGCGCTGTTCGGTCAATACCGGAGCCGGACAGTCCTGGGCACCGCCCTGATGGCGTCCCAGGCCTTTTGCTACAACGCCGTGCTGTTCACCTACGCCTTGATCCTCACCCGCTTCTACGGCGTCGCTGCGTCCCAGGTGGGCTGGTTCATGCTGCCCTTTGCGCTCGGCAATTTCTTGGGACCGCTGGTGCTCGGACGCTTCTTCGACACGCTCGGCCGCAAGACGATGATAACGGCAACCTACGCCATCACCGGGATCGCGATGGCCATTACCGGCTGGATGTTCGCGGCCGGCGCCCTGAACGCCGTGCAGCAGACGGCTGCGTGGACGGCAATTTTCTTCGTCGCCAGCGCGGCCGCCAGCTCCGCCTATTTGACGGTCGGCGAAAGCTTTCCGCTGGAGGTGCGGGCGATCGCCATTTCGCTGTTCTACGCCTTCGGCACGGCGGTTGGCGGCATAGCGGGCCCGGCGCTGTTCGGCGCGCTCATCGAAACCGGCGAGCGGAGCGAAATCCTTTGGGGCTATCTGATCGGCGGCGGTCTGATGCTGGTCGGGGCGGGGTTCGAGGCGGTTCTCGGCGTCGCGGCCGAGCGGCGGCCGCTGGAACAGGTGGCGCCGCCGCTATCGAGTGCGTGAAGCGGCGGGGAACCTCAAGCGGGCTCGACCGTTCAGTCGAAACTATCCGGAGGGGAGTCACATGGACAAGGATCGCGTAGAGGGCGCAGCCAAACAGGTGAAGGGCGCCGTCAAGGAGGGCGTCGGGCAGGTGACGGGCGACACCAAGACGCAAGCCGAAGGCACCGCCGACAAAGCCGAAGGCAAGGTGCAGAACGCCGTCGGCGGGGCAAAGGACGCCGCCCGCGACGCCGTCGACAAGGCCTGACGCTTCGATCCGCAGGCGCATGCCGCCGCGACGGTGATCGCGGCGGCATATCCTTTGAGAAGCGCTAGGCCGAGCGCCGGCCCCGGTCCTGTAGGGATGCGAGCGCCTCCTGAGCGATCGCGCCGGCGGCTTCGAGCAACGTCCCCGTCGCTTCCAGCGAGTAGTTCAGGCTGTCGACATACATGTCGCGCTGCACGCGGGCGAAATCTTCGGCCGATTTGCACCGCATGAAATCGAGCGGCCGGCTTGCGGCCCGGCGGGACGCTCGCTCCAGCAGCTCGACATAGGTTTTCTGCAGGTTCTGCATGCCCCGGCCCAGTTGGGCGTAGGTGCTGGCGAGAGCGCGGGCATTCGCCGAGGTTTGTTCGGACGCGCCGCGATAGATGTCGGCGACACGGGACGTGGTTCCCATGAAGTGCTGGCCGGCGACCCAGCCGGAAAACTGCTTCTGCCAGTCGGCAGCGAGGCGCGTGCTCTCCTGCACCACCTTGCGCCCTGTTTCCGCGGCGACGCGGCCTGTCTCGCCAGCCTGTTCGGCCACCTTTGCCCCTTCGTCCGCGGCCTTGGCCGCCAAGCCGGCCGCCCCATCGCTGGCGGACGCGGTGACGGCCTCGAATTTATGAACCGCCTCGGACTGGGCACGGGCCGCGTCGGCCGCAACATGGGCGACCAGCTCGGCGCCGCTTTCCGCCGGTTGCTTGGGCGCAGGCGTGACCCATTCGGAGACGGTCTTTACCGCCTCGGCCCCGGCTGCCTGAACCTTGGACACGCCCTGGGCCAAGGCGTCGGTCACCGCGGCACGCTCCTCACGGCCGGCGCGCGTGCTGGGGGTTTTTTCTGATCGCTTCGGCTCATCGGCCATGCTCAACCTCCATCGGGGTTCTGATAACCAGCGGACGCGGAGCATCTCCGGAGCCGCCCGTCGGAGGGCTCGCGCTGGCATCCCGCATCTTGGCGCTGCAATGCAGCATTGCAATCACATTCTGGTCCGGACGGCTGTTCGCGGCCAAAAAAGCGCACCCGCCGAAATGTCTGCTCATGTGCCCGCAGGGATTTGGCCCCGACTCCGCCATCCCATATAGCGGGAGGAGCCGGGGCGGCAGCGCCAGCGAGGGAGTGGAGTGGCAATCGACCGAGCAGACTTCCGGGACGCCATGGCGCGGCTCGGCGCCGCCGTGAACGTGGTGACGACAGACGGCCCGGCTGGCCGCTATGGCTTCACGGCATCCGCCGTGTGCAGCGTGAGCGACGAGCCGCCGATGCTGCTCGTCTGCGTCAACCGCAACAGCGATTCCTGCCGCCCGGCCAAGCAGAATGGCGTGCTGTGCGTCAACGTGCTGACCCATGCCCAGCAGGCGCTGTCGCCGGTATTCGGCGGCCTGACCGACGTTCCGCAGCACCGGCGTTTCAGCTACGGCAGTTGGACCCGCATCGTGACCGGCGCCCCGGCACTGATCGGAGCGGCGGTGTCGTTCGACTGCCGCGTGGTCCAGGTCGTGCCGGCGGGGACGCACGACGTCCTGTTCTGCGAAGTGGATGATCTTCGCACGGGCGCGGACCATGAGGGCCTGATCTATTTCGGCCGCTCTTATCACCGGGTGGCCCAAGGCGGCTGAGCCCCGCCGGGCTAGGCCCTCCTAGCCCTTCGAGGCGCGGGCGTCGTTCACAGCCTTCTGCAGGTCGGCGAGGGTCGTGGCTCCGGGGATAAGCGTGCCGCCGATGATGAGGGCCGGGGTGCCCTCGATGCCGAGCTTATGGGCCAAAGCCAGATTGGTATCGAGTTGCTGGCGGATCGCCGGATCCTCCATGTCGCGCTTCAGACGCGGCCAGTCGAGACCGAGCCGGATCGCCTGCGCCTCGATGGATTCGGCCGTGATCTCCGGGGCGCCATTCTGCATCAGCGCCGTCCGCAGCGCCTCGTATTTGCCCTGGCGCTGCGCCGCGAGCAGTGCCTTGGAGGCAAGCAGGCTCTGCGGGCCGAGGATCGGCAGGTCCTTGTAGACGAGGCGAACCGCGCGGTCATGGCCGAGCAGGTCGGTCATCGTCGGTTCGAGGCGCCGGCAATACGGGCAGCGCGCATCGAAGAATTCGACCACGGTGACGTCGCCGTTGAGATTGCCCGCGACCGGGTCGGCCCCGGTCACCAAGGTGTCCCGCGCGCCGGCGATCGCGGCCTTGGAGGCGGCCTGCTGCTGACGGGTATCGTCCGCCTGCAACGCCTCGACCGCTTCGCGCAGGATGGATGGATCGCTGCGCAGCGCGTCGCGGACGATCCGGACGATCTCGTCCCGCTGAGTGGGTGTGAAGCCCTCGGCCGCGCGCACCGGCGGCCCCAGAAGGAGCGGAAGCAGCGCGACGGCGAAAGCGACGATGCGAATCATCGGAGATCCTCTGCGCGGCCGCGGCGGTTGGAGCGGTTGCCGGTCCGGCGGAACGCAGGTATGGCACGGGCCCTTCCGGGCGCAAACTGCATAGAATCGCGGCGCCGGGCGGACCGCAGCAAAGGACTTGCGCATTGGGGGGAAGCTCTTCGGCATCGGCGGCGAGGTCGGGCCTGGGTTGGCGCCGGTTGGTGGCCGGTCTCGTGGCGGCGTCCCTCGGCGCGTGCAGCACGCTGTCCTCGATCGGCAGCGACTTCCTGGGCGGCGCGCCCGCGGAGGGGACGCCCGGCCATGTCAGCGGCTTTCTCGGGGGCGTGGTGGCCGATGAGCCGCGGGCCGCGCTGGTTGCGCGCGAAGTGCTGTCGGAGGGCGGCAACGCCGCCGACGCGGCCGTGGCGCTCGGTTTCGCGCTTGCCGTCACCCTGCCGTCGCGGGCGGGTCTCGGCGGCGGCGGCGCCTGCATCGCCTATCAGCCCTCGACCAAATCCGCCAATGGCGGCGTGCCTGAGGCCGTGCTGTTCACCCCGCAAGCGCCGGCGCAGAGCCAGCAGGGAGCGGACCGGCCGGCAGCGATCCCCGTCATGGCGCGGGGCCTTTTTGCGCTGCATGCGAGGTATGGTCGCCGGCCGTTCGAAACGCTGATCTCGCCGGCGGAGCAGATGGCCCGCTTCGGCGTGCCGGCCTCGCGCGCGCTGGTGCGCGATCTGCAAATCGTGTCGGGGCCGCTATTCGCCGACCCGAACGCCCGCGCGGTGTTTTCGCGCGGCGATGGACCGCTCGCGGAGAACGACCGGTTGCTGCAGCCGGAGCTTGGGGCGACGCTCGCGCAGATCCGGGTTTCGGGGGTGGGCGACTTCTACCAGGGCAATCTCGCGCGCAGGGTGACGGATGCGGCGCCCGCGGTCGGCGCCAGTCTCACCGTCGCCGATCTCCGGTCGGCGCTGCCCCGGCTGGCGCCGCCGATCACGATCGCAAGCGGCCGTGACCGCGTGTCCTTCCTTCCGCCGCCGGCCGATGGCGGTCTCGCCGCCGCCGCCGCGCTTTCGGTGTTGAACGACAATCCGGAGGCGGTAGCGGAAGCAAACGCACGCGCGGTCGCCGTCGCCGCACGGTGGCGCGCCGGCGACGGCGACCCGCAGGCGCTGCTCGGCGAATCGCTGCCGCCGGCGTCGCTGCCGCCGCTGCCGGCGTCCACGACATTCGTGACGCTGGACCGTGAGGGCGGCGCGGTCGCCTGCGCGGTGACCATGGACAATCTGTTCGGAACCGGGCGGCTGCTGCCCGGCCTCGGGTTCCTCCTTGCGGCCTCGCCCGCGGCGGCGCCGCCACCTTTGCTCGCGGCCGCGATCGCCTGGAATGAGCACCTGCACGCCTTCCGGGCGGCGGTGGGCGGGGCGGGGCAGGAGGGCGCCGCGTCGGCGGCGGCGGTCGCCATGATCAATGCGCTCCGATCCAATCAGCCGATGCCGGTTCCGGTCCCGGAACCCGGCCGCGCCAACGTCATCGCCTGTAGCCGATACCTTCCTGATTCCGAGGGGTCATGCGCTTGGGCGACGGACCCGCGCGGCTTCGGCCTGGCGATCGGGTCGAGCTAGGGCGATGGCGATCAAGGTCGGACGCGGTGCGACCGCTCCCCCGTTCATGGTCATGGACGTGATCGCCGCAGCCAACGCACGACAGGCCAGCCTGCATCCCGACGCGCCCGGGGTTATCCGGATGGAAGTCGGACAGCCCGGGACGGGCGCGCCCGAGGGCGCGGTGGAAGCGGCGATGCGGGCGCTCCGAACCCGGCAACCGATGGGCTATACCGAGGCGTTCGGACGCCAGAGCCTCCGGGCCCGCATCGCCGAGCATTACCGGCAGTGGTACGGCCTGGAGGTGCCGGCCTCCCGCATCGCCGTCACCGCCGGTGCATCGGGCGCCTTTCCGCTGGCGTTCCTGGCTGCCTTCGATCCGGGAGACCGCATCGCGCTCGCCTCGCCATTCTATCCGCCCTATGTCAATATCCTGTCCGCGCTCGGCATGCAGCCGGTAATCGTGGAGACCGGACTGGACACGCGGTTTCAGCCGAATGTCGCCATGCTGGACCGCCTCGATCCCCGCCCGCATGGGCTGATCGTCGCGAGTCCCAGCAACCCGTGTGGCACGATGCTACACCCGGGTGAGCTGGCGGCGATCGCGCGGTGGTGCGACGCCAACGGCGTCCGGCTCATCAGCGACGAAATCTATCACGGCATTCAATACGATCAGCCTTTGGCCACGGCAGGGGCCGCGAGCGCACACGCGGTGGTCGTGAACAGCTTCTCCAAATATTTCAGCATGACGGGTTGGCGGATCGGCTGGATGGTGCTGCCGGAAGATCTCGTGCGCCCGGTCGAGTGCATGGCGCAGAACATGTTCATTTGCGCCCCGCACGTGTCTCAGATCGCCGCCGAGGCCGCGTTCGATTGCCATGCCGAACTGGCGGAGAATGTTGCGCATTATCGGCGCTCGCGGGACCACCTGCTGCGGATCTTGCCCCGCGCGGGATTCGATCGGTTGAGTCCGGCGGAAGGTGCGTTCTACCTCTATGCGGACGTGTCCGGCCGCTCGAACGACAGTGCCGCCTTTTGCGCGCGCATGCTCACCGAAACATCGGTGGCCGCCAGCCCGGGTGTCGACTTTGACCGCACACGGGGCAACCGCTTCGTCCGGTTCAGCTACTGCGCCGCCTATGCCGACATTGCCGAAGCGACGTCCCGCCTCGCCGGCTGGCGCTGACCGGCGTTTCCGGCCGCGTCCTCATCCGCGGCTGACCAGGATCAGGCCCGTCACCACGATCGCGACGCCGCCGATGCGGCCCCAGGAGGCCGTCTCTTTCAGGAACAATGTTCCTATCAGAACCACGAAAACGATGGCGAGCGAAACCAGCGGGTAAACCGCCGAGACCGGGAGCCTTGACAGCACCAGGAGCCACATCGCTGCGCCACAACCATAGACTGCGAGGCCGCCCAGGACGGCGGGCGACAGCAGAATGGCAAGGACCGCCGCAGCGACGCCTTCCCCGAGCGCCGCCTGGACGACGGGCTTGCTCATTCCAATCTTCATCAACGTTTGCCCGAGTGCGGAAAGCGTGATGCTCGCGAGAGCAAGGGCCCAAGCACCGGTCGACGACACTGGCATTCAGTATGAAACCTGATTGACTCAGGTGCTCCTAGCGGAAGACCAAAGGTGCGTGCAAGTATCCGGACGGACTAATCCGTAAAGCAGCCAGAATGGTTCCTTTGCTTCAATCTGCCTCAATGATGGCGAGCGTTGCCGCTGGTTTCGTTCTCGCCCAAAATTTTTGGCTTGAGGCGAACGATCGCGCCCATTATTGCAACCGGATGCTGACCGTTAAGCGTGATTACTGTCGTATGAGCCAACGGAAACGGAGCGACGCCCGAGGCTGCGCGGCTTCCGCGGGCTGCTACGCGCACGCGGCAGGACCTGCCGGAATCTTCGGCGAGCAATCGGGAACGATCGCGACCCGCCGCCTCGGAGACGCTGCGGCATGCTGACCGGGCTGACGGCAGAAGCGCGTCATCCGAATGCGCCAGCATCGGGCGGCCGAAAGGCCTTCGAGATGCTCCGCCAATCGATCGGCCATCCCGGTCTCATTCTGACGGCAAGCGCGATCGGCGTGCTCGCATACTTCGTGCGCATGTGGCCGAACTTGCCGGAAGTTGCAATGAAGACCGGCGATTCGGACGCCTACTTCAATCTTGAGTCGTTTAGGCCGCCGCTCTACGGCTGGATCTTGAATGGGTGGCAGTGGCTGCACGGGAGCCTCGATGGGCTGCCCGAGCTGCAGCTCTGCATCCTGATGCTGACGTTGTTCGCCTTCGCCGCCGAGCTTGGCTTGTTGCTGCGAAATGCGCTCGTGGCGGTCGCGGTCGTCCCGCTCGCGATGTTTCATCCCGGCATCTGGGAGGCGCCCGGCTGGATGATGACGGAGAGCGTCTACGTCTCACTCGTGTTCGCCGGCATGGCTGCGCAATTTCATTATGCACGCAATCCGGGTGTGGCGCCGCTGATGCTGGCCGGGCTTTGCTTCGGGCTGGCGACGATTCTCCGGAGTACCGGCCTCCTGTTCCTGCTGCTCCCCGTCGGGGCTGCTTTGTTCAATGGCGCGCGGCCGTTCGCATCGTCCCTCAAGGAAGCGGGCGCCGCGTTGGCGGTCGCGCTCTGCCTCATTGTGGGTGCGATGAGCTGGAACGCGTCTCGCCATGGGCATTTCGAAATCGGTTCATGGAGCGGCATTTCACTGCTGACCAAAGCGTTGTTGCTGACTGAGCCGGACGACGCGCGGGGATTTCCGCCGCTTGAAGCGGTGGCTCATTACGCGCCGGAGGAGCGGGCGCTAATTGCGGCACAGCCGGATCTCGCGGCCCGGTTGCGCGCGCAGGTGCAAGTGGCGTCGACCGATCTGCGCTGGGGCGTGTTCGTTCCGGAGGCCGAGAAGACGTGGCCCGCATGGCAAGATGCCGATTGGAGAGGGCGAGGGCTGCTCGCCCAGCGTGTGTCTGAAGATTTGATCCGTCGGCATCCGTTGGGGGCGGCCAGGCTCTGGTTCAACGATTGGCTCGCCATGCTCGTGCAACCCGCTTACTGGCCAAGTAGCTGGAGCACCATGACGCCGGATCCGGCCGCCTTCCTCGCCTGCCGGGAGAGCGATAATTGCTGGGCCTTGCAGCGCTACGACGCGCCGCTTCCGAAGCTTTCGGTGTTGCTGGTCGCCTCGGCTGTTGCGCCGCTGGCGGCGATCGTCCTGATCGTGCTGCGGGGGGTCCCGACGCTGCGGAGGCGAACGTCGGCCATCACGGTGCTGTTCGTCCTGACGGCTTGCGCGATCCACGCAACGTTGCTCGCCACCGCCGCATTCGAGGCGGGAAACGTACGATACACGGTCGCTCTCCACGTACTCGAGTTGCCGCTGCTCTTCTGGCTCGCTTTCGCAGCCGCCGACTGGATGCGTTCCGTGACTCGGGTCGCCCGGAGCAGCGCCGTCTGATCTGTTGCCCTCACGAGGGGCCGGGCGCGACGAAGGTGAAGCTCTGAGGGCCGCCTGAATACTCGTTCAGGGTTGCGCCTCCCACGGCGGTCCCGTCGATGGTCGCCCCGGTGACATAGAGGTTGCGGTCGGTTTGCGCGGTGCCGCCGTAAGCATCGTTCAGAAAATTGACGGTGACGGTGTGGCTGCCGGCCGCGAAGCTTCCGCGCACATTGAACAACTGCGACTGGCCGCCCGCGTGTGAGGCGGTGGCGGTCTGCACGCCGCCGATCTGCGTTCCGTCGACCGCCACCGTGAACTGCGCATCGCCCTGCCACCCATCCTCGGACACTTGCAAACCCAGCGTGTCGGGTCCGCTGCCGATCGTCACCGGAGCGGGACCGCCGGATCCGACGAAGCTGAAGCTTTGCGGGCCGCCGGAATATTCGTTGAGGTTCGCGCCGGGAACCGCGGTCCCGTCGATGGTGGCGCCCGTCACGTACAGGTTGCGGTCGGTTTGCGGCGTGCCGCCATAGGCGTCGTTCAGAAAGTTGACGGAAACGGTGTGGCTGCCGCTGCCGAAAGTTCCAAGCACGTCGAATGTCTGGGACTGGCCGGCCGCATGGGATGCGGTGGCGGTCTGCACGCCGCCGATCTGCGTTCCGTCGACCGAGACGGTGAATTGCGCATCGCCCTGCCAGGCATCTTCCGACACTTGCAACGCCAGCGTGTCGGGTCCGCTGCCGATCGTCACCGGAGCCGAACCGCCCGACGCCGTGAAGCTAAAGCTTTGCGGGCCGCCCGAATACTCGGTGAGGTTCGCGCCCGGTATTGTGGTCCCGTCGATGGCGGCGCCGGTGACGTAGAGGTTGCGATCGGTTTGCGGCGTGCCGCCATACGCGTTGTTGACGAAATCGACGGTGACGGTGTGGGTGCCGGCGGCGAAGCTCCCGAGCACGTTGAATGTCTGAGATTGGCCGGCCGCGTGCGACGCGGTGGCGGTCTGCACGCCGCCGATTTGCGTCCCGTCCACCGCGACCGTGAACTGGGCATCGCCCTGCCAGGCATCCTCCGACACTTGCAGCGCCAGCGTGTCGGGTCCGCTGCCGATGGTTACCGGCGCCGAACCGCCGGAGGCAGTGAAGGTGAAGCTTTGCGGGCCGCCCGAATACTCGGTGAGGGTCGCGCCCGGAACCGTGGTTCCGTCGATGGTGGCGCCCGTCACATAAAGGTTTCGGTCGGTCTGCGGCGTGCCGCCATAGGCGTTGTTGACGAAATCGACCGTGACGGTGTGCGTGCCGGCGGCAAAATTTCCGAGCACGTTGAAGGTCTGGGACTGCCCGGCCGCATGGGAGGCGGTGGCGGTCTGCACGCCGCCGATCTGCGTCCCGTCGACCGCGACCGTGAACTGGGCATCTCCTTGCCAAGCATCTTCCGACACTTGCAGCGCCAGCGTGTCGGGTCCGCTGCCGATCGTCACCGGCTGTGGCTGTGACGAACCGCCTGACACCGTCTGGGGCACATTGGCGGCGAGATTGTAGCTGTTCCCCTCGATGATTGCGGTCACGTTGCCATCCGCCTCGACACTCGTGATGACGCCGCCGCTGATCTGCAGAACGAAATTGACGGGACTGCTGAAGGTGACGTCGGGCGTGCCGCTTCCGGAGAGAGCGATCGAACTGCCGTAGCCGCCTGCGGAGGTTCGTCCGGCGTAGAGCGTGCCGTTGACCCATCCGAGCGCGGAGCTGAAGCCGTTGGACGTCAACTGGAAACCGGAAAGAACGCTGGATGCCTGCGGGTCGCCGCTGGCGGACGGATAGACGAAGGTGTCGTTCTCGCTACCGCTACTCGTCGCGCGCACCGGCGTGAGATCGCCGTAGGTCGACTGGACGGGCGTTTCGGCCGTGAGCGTTGAACCGGCATTGAGGGCGAGGAAGTTCTCGGCGTCGGTCGCGCCGGGATAGGACGTGGACGCGATGCGGTTTCCGATCGCTTGCGTGAGCGTTGTCGCGCCGTCGTAACGCAGCAACGGCAGTGTCATTCCGAAGGCGTCGGAGCTGTTGCTCTCCGTCGTCTGCGACAGCACGCCGTCCGGCGTGACGGTCAGCTTCTCGGTAAACACCGGCCCCGAACCGCTGGTCGGCGACCACACCACGGTCAGCTTCGTCAGCACCGGCGTTGCCAGTTGGGTCGTCACCGTGCCGGTGTAGTTGCCCGGCTGCTCGGAGAGCCGGGTCCAGTTGCCGTTGACGAGCCAGGTTGGGGCGAAACTGACACCCTGGCCCGTACTGTCGTCGTAGATGCCGTCGGATGGCCCGAGGCGTGTGTCCCATCCTGTCCTGCCGATGCGGTCGATGCCGAGCGCGTTCCAGGTCTGTCCATAGGTCGCGTAGGCGCGCCCCGTTGTCTCGATCTCCAGGGCAGTGCCGCCGGCATTGGCGAAGGTCGCGTCGAAGAAGCCCGGCGTCGTGTAGACGTAGCCGCCGATCTCGGTCGTGGTCGGCGCTTCCGCAACGTTGCTGGCCTGCAGTGCCTCATAGCTGTCGGCCGTGCTCGCCATGACGTTGGCGTTGTATCCTGCCACATGGCTCGCCGTCTGATAGCCGACGCGCTCACTCGCCGGGTATTGGTTCTTGGTGACCGAGAAGCTGCCGTCGCTGAGCTGCCATCGCGACATTTGTTGGAACGTGAGATCGGCGGCGCGTTGATACCGCGCGGCAAGATCGGGGTTCGAGCCGGCGTCCAGCTTGGCGAGCGTTTGATCGATCGCCTGATACCCAGCATCCACCCAGACATGGTCGTCGGTGCGGCCACCCGCCGGTACCTGGCCGGACGGGTCGAGCATCAGCAGGCTGTTCTGGCTACCCTGCGTGACCAAGGCTGCCATCGTGCCGGCACTCGCGCCGTCGTAGCCGTTCGCAATGAGATCGGCCAGGTTCCCGCGACCGACCGCCTCGACTGACAACGAGCCGGGCGCATCCGTCGAGGGATCCTCATACAGGCCCTCGGTCCCAGCGTTGATGTTGTATTGCTGGTAGGTGTTCCAAAGCTGCTCGATTTCCGAAACGGCCGTCCCATGGCTGACGAGGCCGGCCTGGTATTGCAGCCAGGCGCCGTCCATCGCGTAGGTCGACCAATTATCGTAGGCTTCGGATGAGGTGTAGTGAAAGCCGGTCAGGTTTCCGGCCCATTGCGTCAACTGGGATTGGGAAACGAGGCCGCTGTTGCGAAAGATCATGTAGGCCTTGATGAGAGCGGGTAGCTCAAATTCCGGCCCGTTCTGCGAATCCGTCGTCGATGATGCGTAATCGGCGACCGAATAGTTCATCGCCCGAATTGCTTGACTGAGATAGGTCGTGTCCCCGGTCGACGCCAAGAGCGCCCCGGAATAAGCGAAGGCTGCAGACGCTCTCGTCGAAATGCTCCCGTCCACCGGGTCCGGGAAAGCGCCACTCGAGGTTTCGAACGACGAAAAGAACCGCAGCTCGCCTCTGATACGATTCAGGAGGTCCGCGGCGGTGACGCCTGACGGCGACCAGGGACGCGCGGTGAGATGAAAATCGGTATTCCCTACGGCCGGCATCGTTGCTTCTCCGGAAACGAGGTGCTTTCATCGCTGGACGTAACGACCGCTTCCGGCATCCATCGGTCACATCGCGCATGCGATGAGATCGGGTCGCCTTCCGAGATCTACGTTGAGCAAAAGCTTGAGAACGGGCGAGGAGGGTCGGAACGGGCTAGAGGGCGTGACGTTACCTAACCGTTAAGTAGTATACTCAATGGTATTCCGCAACCATTCTTCTGACCCGGACCGGCTGTTCTTCGGTCGAATCGTCCCCAATGGAACCGATTTTGATCGACCAGAGGGGTCGAAACCAATGAAAGCCAATGAGGCTTCGAGGCTCGTCACCCTCCCAGCCTCCGACTTGTTTGATACGGAGGTCGCCTCGGCCCAACGATGGCCCCCGGACATGACCAATGCGAGCCGGGGAGGCCACGCGTTCAGAGCCGTTGTCATTATTCTGCAAAGGAACGTGCGGGCCGGGCGAGGATCTCGCCGCAGACTTCAACCGGCCATTGCTGGCGGAACCCGGTGCCTAAATAAACTTTCTGTCATATTCTGTGACTTGCGATCCCGTGTTGCTTTACAAGCGCTTTTGCGTCCCAAGCTTTCGTCGCACCCTGCGAATCTGGGCGTCGGAAAATCATGGTCGCATCCAGGAAGCCGTCACGTCGTAACGCCCGTGAACTGACCATGCATGATGCCGGCCCTTTTATGCGTAGGCCCGAGCTGTCTGTCGTCGTGCCGTGCCACAACGAAGCGGAGGGCATATACGAATTCCATCGCCGCCTCACTGAGGTGATGGAGGGGATAGCGCTCCCTTGGGAGGTCATCTACGTCAACGACGGCAGCACCGATCGTACTCTGGACCGCTTATCGGAGCTTCGTGACCGCCACGATCTCGTCGGGTACCTGAATCTATCCCGCAATTTCGGCAAAGAGATTGCCCTGACAGCCGGCCTCGATCACGTGCATGGGAACGCCGTCGTCGTGATCGATGCCGATCTTCAGGACCCTCCGGAGATAATTCCGAAATTGGTGGCCGGATGGAGGGAGGGCTTTGACGTCGTTTACGCGCAGCGCTCGACGCGGCTCGGTGAGACGTGGTTGAAGAGGGCGACTGCGAACGCCTTCTACCAGTTGATGCAACGCATCGGCGGTGAAGTCTCCCTTCCGGCAAACACCGGAGACTTTCGGCTCCTGAGTCGCCGCGCGGTTGACGCGCTCCTGGATCTTCGCGAGAAGCACCGGTTCATGAAGGGCCTGTTTGCTTGGATCGGTTATCCAAGCAAGGCCGTTCCCTATGATCGAGCACCGCGGCATGCAGGCTCGACGAGTTGGAACTACTGGCAGCTATGGAATCTTGCGGTCGAAGGCGTGACAGGTTTCACCGTCGCCCCATTGAAGGTTGCCACGTATCTCGGTTTGCTGGTGGCGACCTCGGCTATTGTCTACGCGGCGGTGGTCATCTTCCGCACCGTGATGTTTGGTAGCAGCGTGCCGGGTTATCCGAGTCTGATGGTGGTGATTCTGTTCCTGGGTGGAACACAGCTGATCACCTTGGGCGTGTTGGGCGAATATCTCGGTCGGGTTTTCAACGAAGCGAAGCAGAGGCCGTTGTATTTGGTCGAGGAGTTCGTGGCCCCGACACCATTGGACGCTGAAAGCTCGTACGAGCTTCCGCCGCGTGTCAGAGCCGAGGCTGGTGCGTCGGGCCGCGCACGGACGGGATCGGACAGCAGCATCCCGCAAACGACTCCCTAGAGGTCTTCTGCTTCGTGAGGACAGCGATCGGAAAACGCGTCGGTGTTTTCTGGACCGGCCGGTCTGACCTGCTCACGGGCTGGGCGATTGCCGGCATCACCGCGCTTCTCGGCATTCTCGTCGCCGTTGCGCAATACGGTGCTGGTGTTCGCGTCAACGGACCCGGCGCGGCTCATGACGGCGCGTTCGCGGTCTGGAGCTTCATCCAGTTTCGGGGCGACCTCGCCTTCGGGTACATCCCGCGTTGGTCGGTTGCAGGGTTCAATGGGTTGGGCTCTCCCCTGTTTTTCTTCTATCCTCCGGGGGCATTCTATGCCGCGGTCCTGACCGGGCTTTTGGCGCCCACCCTTTCGCCCGCCGACGTGGTTGCCGCAACCGAGATTCTCTTTCGCATTCTTGCCGTTTGCACCTTCTTCGCCTGGCTGCGGCGACGAACGTCGCCGGCGCAGGCATTGTTTGGCGGCGGCTTCTACGCCCTGATGCCGTGGATCGCGCTCTTCGATCCCCAGGTGCGGCTTGCCTTTGCGGAAACGGCCGGCATTGCCGTCTTGCCGCTGGCATTCCTGGCGGCGGATCTGGGCAAGGGGCGGCCGCTATGGCTCTTCTTCGGGACCGCACTGACAACGGGTCTGCTGACGCTGATGCATGTGCCGACCATGGTGGCCAATAGCGGTGTGCTTCTGACATATGCCGCGCTTGCCGAAAGGAGCGTCCGCGCGACGATTCGATCGACCCTGGCGGTGATCGCCGGTGTGGGCTTCGGCTTAGCAATGGCGGGCTACATGCTGGTGCCCGCCCTCGTGCTTCTGCCAAGCATCACGTCCGCAGCGTTCTGGGATGCAGAACATCGACCAGACGGTAACTACTTCCTGACGCTGGAGAGCCTTCGCTCCCAACTCGGGATACTGTCCGACATCTGCGTGCTCGCCCCCCTGCTTCTCGCGGTTCTCGTGGGCGCCAGAGGTCTGCGCGCCGGCCGTATTCCGGTCAATCTGGTCGGTTCGCTGAGCGTCGCGTGCTTTTTCCTTCTGCCGCTCTCTTCGCTGTTCTGGAACCATCTCCTTCCGTTGCGCATGGTGCAGTTTCCGGGACGTTTCATGCCGTCCGTCTCGCTGCTCGCGTCTTCCATCATCGCCCTATCTCTCCCCGGATGTCGCGCGGGAGTGCAGCGGCTTGTTATCGGTGTCGCCTGGGCGATGGGTGTTTTTGCGGTCGTTTTCGCAATGTATTACGGCGACGGCGCGAGCCCGGGCCGCAAGCGAACCGCTGATGCGACAGTCCAGTGGCGTGCCAATGCGCCTGAATATGTGCCGGAAGCAGCCGCCTCGAAAGGATGGTTCGAGCGGATGCCGGACCCAGAAGCATTTCAGGAGCAACTCGAGAGGATGAGGTCGCCCTGTGTCTCGGGCGTGAGTGCGTTGGACGGCGCGACCGATGGACGGCAAACGTTCGACGTCAGCCATTGCAGCGGGCCGGTCGTGCTCCCGGTATTCTTCTTTCCGGGCTGGACGGCGCGGTCCGATGACGGCCAACGGCTCACCGTGCGCGCAGACGACAAGAGCGGTCTCGTGACCGTCGATCTGCCGTCGCAAGCCGAACGAATCACGCTCCGTCGATCGCCGACGCAGATCGAGTTGATTGGTTCATTGACAAGCCTTCTTTCCATTTCAATTCTGGCGGGCTTCGCTGTCGGAGTTCTCAGGCCGAAGCATGCGCATCCGGCTTGATGCCGCGGCCGGGCCGTTGCGTCGAGCCGGCTGGCCGGGCTTTCTCCTTTTCTGCTCTTTGGCACTGGCGATCCTGCAAGCGCTCGCCGGCATACCCTTGACCGGTTACCACGCCGCCCATGACGGCAAGTTTGCGCTGTGGACGCTTGTGCAGTTCCAGGGTGAGCTGACTGCCGGAACGTTTCCGCCGCGCTGGTCCGTTCATGGCTTTGAGGGATTCGGCTCACCGATCTTCTTTTTCTATCCGCCGGCAGCGTTCGCTGCGACCTCCTTGCTCGGAACGGTGTTGCCGAACGCCTCGGCGGCGGCACTCCTCGACCTTGGCCAGTTCGCCTTTCGGATCGGCGCAACGGTAACATGCTTCTTCTGGTTGCGGACCTGGACCGACTTGCGATCGGCTCTGCTTGGCGCGGCGCTGTATGGACTGATGCCCTATACGGCGCTCATCAATCCCCAAATTCGGTTGGCCTATGCGGAGTGCGCCGCCGCGATGGTCATTCCGCTTTTCTTCGCGGCGATCGACGCGGCTTTGGGAGACGTCAGAAGAACCATCGTGTTTGTAGGGCCGGCGACTGCCTTGCTCGCGATCGTGCATCTCCCTTCAACGGTGCTGGCCGGCGGCTTGGGTGCGATCTATGCGGGATTAGGCTATCGTCGCCTCGTGCTTGCTTTGCGCGGGAGCGCGCTCGCAGCCTCGGGCGTGGCGTTCGGTCTGGGCATGGCCGCCTATTTCGTCGTGCCGGCCGTGACCCTGCTGAATGACATCAGCCCCGCCGCTCTGACCGACATGGTTCGTTCGCCGGAGACGAATTTTCTGCTGATCGCAAATGAGTTTCGCACCGGGCATGGCGCGCTTCACGGGCTCTTGCTCGATCTCAGTCTCGTCATCCCGTTGGCTGCCTGCCTCGCGACGGCCCCGGCCGCACTCCGTGCGAACCCCCGGAGCCGGGCCATTGTCGGGACCTGCCTGATCGCCGCCGTGCTGACGCTGCCGGTGTCCGGATTCGTTTGGAGATACCTTCCCCCGCTTCGCATGGTGCAGTTTCCTTGGCGCGCGCTGCTCGTAGTGTCGCTGCTCGCATCAACATGCGTCGCAGTGGCGCTGCCTGTTCTCAAGACGGTCATCCGTCGCGTGATCTTATGCTCCGCTGCGATACTTGCGGTCGGCAATTTCGCAATCGCGCTTCGCTTGAGCGACGGTTTCACATCGGCCGCCAGCAGGACGCAGCAGGTCCTGCAAGAGGGTGGCGGCGACGCGCCCGAATATCTCCCGGCCGACGCTGCCCGACAGGGATGGTTCGATGTTGCGCACCCCGGACCCGGCAATGTGACGCGCGCTGCCGCGTTCGTTTCCCCGTGCTTGCGGAAAGGCGGGGAGACCGCCAGCGCTGAAGAACTGACATTCGATGTTCACGACTGCTCCGGCAGACTTGTTCTGCCGCAGTTTTACTTTCCGGGTTGGGTGGCCGTGACCGGGACAGCAGCCCTGCCTGTCGCTCCCGACCCCCACAGCGGGTTGGCCTCCGCTATCCTGGGGGAAGGAAGCAGGACACTTCTTTTGCGCAGAAAGATGTTAGGGGCCGAAAAGCTAGGGGCGGCGATCAGCATTGTCTGCATCGTGCTGTGGGCCGCGCTTGCGTTCCAGATCGTGGGCCAACGCCAACGACAGCACCCCGGTTGAGTAGCGCGGCCTCGGCATCATAGCCGCCTGCGCACTACTCTCGTTCAGGCCGGCCCGACCAGCGCGAACATCGCGCCTTGCGGGTCCTTCGCGTGGATGATGAAGGCGCCTCCCGGGATTTCGGCCGGTTCGCGCAGAACGGCTCCGCCCGCCCCGCCGATCCGTTCGACGCCGGCACGGATGCTTTCCGTTCCGAAGTAATAAAGCCAGCCGGGCCGCTGCCCGTCCTGAGCTTTGAGCATACCGCCGATCTGTGGGCTGCCCGACTTGAAGATCTGATAGGTTCCCATCGGTCCCATATCCATCGCATCGCCTTTGGACCAACCGAACTGCTCGGCGTAGAACGCGAACGCCGCGACCGGATCGGTCGTGTGCAGCTCGTGCCAATGCCCGTGCCCGGGCTTGCCCTGGTCGAATGCTTGGCTCGGCTGTTCCGAGGCGCCCTGAATGAAGGCGAGAGCCGCTCCCTGCGGATCGGAAAGCAGTGCCAGCCGTCCGACGCCCGGAATCTCCCAGGGGCCTTTATGCAAGCTGCCGCCCGATGTCTTAAAGCGCGCAACCGCATCGTCGATGTCGGGCGTCGCGATATAGCCGAGCCAGAACGGCTGGCTCATGCCCTCCGGAAGCTGCATGACGCCGCCGACGCCCGCGCCCTTCGCGTTGACGATCGCATAGCGTTGGGGACTGCCGGGAAAATCCTGGGACTCCCAGCCGAGAACCTCGCCGTAGAAGCGCAAAGCCGCGTCGATGTCACTCGTCACAAGCTCGTACCAAACGAACTGGTTCGCAGTCATGGCGAAGCTTCCTTTTGCGATGGGGTCGGTGATCAGTACCGGTCGGGCGGAGCACCGCCCGGAAACAAGGCTCGGGACGGCCGCGCATCTTCGACGCATCGGGCGAAAGAGGGCCGGGCGCGGAGACGGCCCAGATAAGCGGCGAGTGCCGGGTAGCCGCCCAGCGGATGAACCCAGTCGGCATAGAACAGTGAAGGAGCCGCAGCACAGTCGGCGAGACTGAACTGACCGGCGGCCGCCCATTCAAGCGAAGCCATGCGGGCGTCAAGCCAGCCATACGCCTTGTCCAACAATGCGTGCGCCCGGTCGACGCCGTACGGATCCCGCATCGTTTCAGGCCGGGTCCGGTCGAACACGACGGTCATCATCGGCGTCATGACGTAGTTGTCGAAAATACGATCGAGCATGCGTACTTCGAGCGCTGCGCCCGGGTCCGGCGGAATAAGCGGTGCCGGGTCGGGAACGCGTTGGTCCAGCCACTCGATGATGATCGTCGACTCGACGATGGTCCGTCCGTCCGCCCGCAATACGGGGAAACGGTCGAGCGGCCACAGCGCGTGGCGCTCCTCGATCGCTGCAGGATTGTCCGAGGACAGCAGCCTCAGCTCGAACGGGGCATCTTTCTCGTAAAAAGCAATGAACGCCTTTTGGCAATACGATGAAAACGGATGCGCGTAGAGAAGCGGAATGCTCATGCGGGCGCTTGCTCCGCGGGGGACGAGAAATGGCGGCGCAGCTTGTCGAGCGAGCCGTTCCAGCCCCATTCGTGACCACGCGCCGACTCGTCCGACGGCAGTTGCGCGTGCGTCAGCGTAAATTCCGTCC